>CAWJZG010000015.1:0-65550 GCA_963847295.1 uncultured Verrucomicrobiae bacterium | reverse complement strand
AAATAGCGTAAAAGCGAAAACCGAGTTTGATGTGTCGATATTCTGATTTATTGCCGGAATTCGAACCTAAACCCAGATATCTATCGCGAGCGGTCTCTTAAGCTCCATCCGCGATCAAAGCCGGGCCGTGCCCCTCGGGAATCTTCAATCGCGTGTATCTTCTCTCCGTTGTGAACCGGATATTTCTTGCTTTCACCTGCCCGCGCTGACGGTCGTCGCGCGCAACTCCTCACGCGCTCGGATGCCAACTTTCAACTTGCCCAGCAGGTACAGATCGGCGACGCGACCTTGGGAGATGTTTTCGCCTTTTGCAGCGGGCTGTACTTCCGGGGAAAGCTGACCTACGCGCGGCGATTTGCGCAGCCGATTGACGGCATTGCAGGAGTGCAAATTATCACACCAAGTCGAGGCCTGCTTTCGGCAGACACACGCGTTTGCGGCAGCGACCTCCGCGAATTCGCGAGCGTGGCCGTCGACCCCCATGAGCCGCGATTCACACAACCGTTGTTGCGATCGGCTGAAATACTCGCCGCGGCGACCTGCGAGGTCGTCCTGCTCGGTAGTGTCGCGACTGGCAAATATGTCGACCCCCTGCTCCCTGTCCTGGGTAGCCGGCTTCTGTTCCCTTCCCAGTTTGTTGGTCGTGGTGATATGAGCCGGGGTGGCCTGCTGCTGCGAAGCGCTGAGCGAAACGAGGAGCTGGATTACATTTCTCTCTCAGGCGCGATCCGTCACGGCCGGCGGGCGGCAAGGTTGGATGCGTAAGGCTTCGAAGTGCGCGAAGGAGGCTTTCGAGCAAATATCCATATACAAATGCCCAAAGAGATTTCCGAAATGGTGACGGCGTTGATGGGTTGTAGAGGCGGTTGTGCCAGCCGCCTGCCCATAACAGGCCCTTGGCACAAGGGCCTCTGCTATGGGTTGTGTCAAGCGGGGGCGATTGTTGGAACAGTTTTTTGTTCGTTGTGGTTGTGTTTAACTTATCAGCTTGGCTGTCGCTGGGAAAAGGGTTGAGGCTTGTTCATAAACGCCCGCAGGGCGAGGTTGCGGCAGCCGGAGCCCCGCAGGGCAAACAGCTCCGGCGCTGGCGCTAAGCCAGACCAACCGGTTTGTGAACAAGTCGTCGCATTCACTACTAAAGCGGTCAACACTTTTGGGTTTGGGTGGTTCTTTGGACGTTTCCTCTTCTTTCTTCCGAAGGGCGATTTATTATTCCAACGGGCAATCTGCTATCCGCATGCGGCCAAATCTCTGCGCGCCTGCATTATGACTTATTCGGGTCGTTGAAGAGGAACGAGCACCCTCAATCTACAGATCGGGTTCTTTGCAAAGCCCAGAGGCCCGGTTCCGAGGGTGCGCCGTTCCAAAGTTTTCAAGCGGCCGGACAAAGTCCAAACTAGTTGCCCACCTGCCGGCCGTTTTTGAAACGCTGCGCATCGATCAGTTCCCGGGCGAGCAGTTCGTGAGTGAGCTCACCTTCGCCAAAGATCAGCTCGCGCGGCGCGGCCGCCTTGAGCTGCGATTCGTTTTGGAGCGCCTCCTTCATGCGCCGCGCCGGCTCATACCCAAAGCAGCCCGCCTCGTAGCAAACCACCACCCGCTCTGCCAGATGCCGCTGCTTTTCCAGCCAGTGGTAAAATGCCTGCGGCTCAAACTTCTGTGCCGGCTGCGGTGTGCTCTGATCAATCTGCCGTACCACCCGATAGTTCCTCAGGTGCATGTCAATCGCGATCTTGATCAGTGTTGCCTTCTTCTCTAGAATGTCAGTTTGTTTGTTCATCATTGTCGAGTGTGGCGTTCCACTCGCCCACTCGACAACCCATGACATCTACAAACGACTCCAAAACGAAGTCTAAGCCTCGCCATCTACCAACTTTCATCTCGCCCAGTATTCGCAAAGGTGCGGCCGCTAAAGCTAAAACCGTTCATATATATGGATCTTTGAATTGAAAGGAAATGGCGCACTACTGGTTCTGAGTCGCCCGCGTGCAGTTCCCAGGCTTTATCAAATACTTGCTTCTCGTCGACAGTCATTCGCATGTTCTGGCGAAGATGCTCAGCCCACGTGGATACCATGTAATCCAAACGGAACAAGCCGGGATCATCCAGGCTTTCGTCAACCCGGCACTGAAACGCGCCGTTGCGCCGGCATGCAGCCTGAACTTCTTCCATCAAAATTCGAAACCGCTCTCGATTCTCGCTCGCGATCGTGTATTCGATCGTTACAGTAACCGGACCGTCGTCGTGTTGGGGAGAAACGGGGAAATCGTGCAGCGGGTTAATAGGCGCCGCCTCAACGCTCGCTTCAGTGGCGAAGTTGATGGAAAATCGATGCCCCAGGGCCAGCCCGGCCAGCGCGACGAAGGCAGCGCCGGTGAGAGTCAGATCAAGACCGGCATGCGTTGCGCCCGTTCCCAATAGAACCGCCCCAAGTGCGATGCCTCCCTGCCCCAGCACGATTTGGAACGCGTTCATCCGTCCGCGCACCCATTCCGGCATCACACGCTGCGCAGCCAGCCAAAGCTCGGATCCAGCCAGTGCCCAAGCCACACCCGCAAGTGCGGCGCATATCATCAAAGCAGGCGGTTGGCGGATAAACGTCATCGCAATCAGCACCGCAACGACTATCGCCATCGCAATCGAAGTGATCGCATTCGGCGAGATGCGCTGCCTGAGGTACGGGAGCCCGAAGCACCGCCGCTGCCAAAGACCCGACGCCCACGCATGTGAAGACAAGACCAAGTTGGCCGGCGGAAAGTTGCAATTCCTTGAGCGCTATTACAGGCAGGAGCGCCGGAACGAAGGAAATGACGAGCGAAAAGAGGAGATTCCTGACAAGGATGGTCTTGATGCGCGGGGAGTTGAGAGCATAGCGCAGCGAATTCATGAATGATTCCGCGAAATTCTCCCGAAGCCTTGTTGCCCGCTTCTGGCGCGGCTTCCACTGCAATACGACAAGAGCGACTAGCAGAAACATCGATGCATTGATCGAAATGAGAAGCGGCGCGCCAAGCACGAGGCAGCAGAAAGCCGCCGAGCGCGGGACCCACAATGCTGGAGAGATTGGCTTGCACTCCTCCCAGGGTGACCGCGGAGGGCAGCTCATCTTTGCTAACGATATCCGGGACAACGGCCCCCCACACGGGAGCCGCAAAAGCTATGCCAATTCCAAGCGCAAAGATGCAAAAGAGAACAGCGCCCGGATTTATGATCTCCTTCCACGCGCCAAGAGCAAGAAGCGCTGACCAAGCTCCCTGCCAGAGCACCGCGCTAACGATTACGGTACGTCGATTGACGATATCAGCAAGGGCGCCGGCCGGCAGTGTGAAGAGAAAGAATGGCGCCGAGGCAGCCGTTGCCACAAGGGAGAGCAAAAAAGAGGATGCACCCAGATCATTGATCAGCCAAGTTGAGGTGACATCCTGTGCCGAAAGGAACGTGCCCGACAACACGCTCGCCAGCCATAGGCGGCAAAATGCAGAATTTCGAAGAGCAAACCAAGTCGAGGTTGTTTTCTTGTCCATCGCTGGGCGGCGTGAGAGTCGTGCAGGATTGAGCCAAGCCGGTCGAGCGCAATTCCGCCCGGCTTAGTCTATCTTGAAATCGCCCGATGACTGCCCATCAAGCGCCAGCGCCGTGCTAACTCAAACGACTTTGGCAAAATACGGGGATTGCCGACCTTGGACGCGTCCCCGCCCCGACAATTGATCGAGTCACGAAATTTTCCTGGGAGGATCTTGTAGCGTCCACAATCCGGCTGCAAAGAATCTCCCATGCTCAGTCCCTCTTTTGCCCCATCACGCGCAACTTGGTCGTTTCCAGGCTTCCGCTGCTAACAAATGCTGCCTAATCGTGCTTATTTACCCGCGTGGCCCCGGAATCGTTTAAGATCTTCATGACTTGTTCGGCTTGATCGTCGTCGGCTTTAACTAGAACGAACTTGCCTTTATGAAGGAAGGTCGTGGCATACGCCTCGATCTCCTCGTCAGAAAGATCGTAATCAGCAAGACGGCGTTTAAAGGCCCGAACAACGGTGTCACTGTCTCGCCGATCCAACAAATTGGGTTCTTCAGCGCCCAAAACGACCGTCGGAACAGCGCCTGGCGCAAGGGTGGGAACAGCGGGATCGATGCTTCCCGGCTCTTCCGTCACCAAGGAGTCGTCGTAGATGCTGGCGTCGACTCCGGAACCAGCTAGCTGCTCGGCGACTTTATCAATGTCCCCGTTTTCGTCAAAAATTCCAACAATGGTCGTCATGCTTCTTCGATTGCTCTTCGAACCTCCTCTTTGCTCTTGCCAAGCCGCTGTTGAAGACGGCCAAGCAACTCGTCCTCCTTGCCCTCCGCGAAGGTAAGGTCGTCGTCGGTTAGCTCTCCGTATTTCTGCTTTAACTTGCCCTTGATTTCGTTCCAGTTGCCTTTTATTTCGAGTTTAGTCATGCTGTTGTATCGCAGCCAGGACTATTGATGGACGTCCGGATTGAAGCCCTCCAGCTGAAAATATTTCCTTTTTTGCACCCACATCCGGCTCCGACTGCGAACCCTTAACTAGCATGAAAACTGGCTATCTTATTCAGGATGTTCGTAGGATCGAGTTGGAAAATCTGAGCGCAAAGTCCGAAGGCGGTGCGTTCGTCACGGGGGACGTGGCAAATCAGCACGCCTCGCCCAGCGTAGGTGATGCAAGCTTGGTCATAGAAGGCGAGGAATTTGCAGGCAATGTCTTCCGCTGCACCGGCTCCCAAGTTATATTCGAGTCTGACCGTTTCGCCGAGATCGCAGAGAAAATCGCTTGAAAAGACGAAGGGATGAGTATGAGCGCTGCCGGCGATTTAGCGGCCGGACGCCTAACAACCCTCCTAAGAGCACGAAAGGGGTTACAAAGGCTGGCCAAACCCTCCCGGTCAAACGCTAACAGATCGGCAGTGGCATGGGGGGTTGTGGAGGCGGTTGTGCCAACCGCCTTGCCTATTCAGGCCCTTGGCACAAGGGCCTCTACAACTAAGTCGATTCTTAGGAAGATGCTCTAAATAACCCAGGGCGGCTTAGTCCAGGCTACTACCAACATCTCGACCGGAGGGGTCCGGTCGAGGTTGTCGGAAGTAGCGATTGCGCCCGCGAATGACTTCAGCGCGAGCGGATATTTGCTGTCTCTTTGCGACTGCGTTGTTAATCGTCGACTTCGACTTCGACCTCGCCGTCGTCATCGATTTCGATGCGATCTATGATCCGGTTGTCCCCCTGCGTGCTGTACAGCACGTTCACCGGCGTACCAACCTTAACGCGGGTACGAACCTCATCGTCTGTTAAGGCTTTGCCGCTTCGCGTCACATAAGTGACCTTTTCGCCGTAACGGTAGCTGACTGGGCCACTCGTTTCCTTGACGACAAAAGCAGAGCCGGGCGAATACTCGGTGATTGTTCCCGTGCCTGTTGTGGTAGTCGTGGTGGTAGTGGTGGTTTCGGTTTGGGCGAAGACCACCGGGGTGACAATCGCGCATGCGATGCCAAGTAGTGTGCTTTTAAGTTTCATAATTGGTTGGCTTATCAACTCCATAAGAAAATTTCTTACGGATATACCTGGATCGTTTTAAACGCGGGACCGCGCGTATCAAAAGCAACCCCGACTGCGCCATCGGGGCATCCCGGAACACGCATAGGGAATAGCAGAAATTTCGCAGCCTCTCCAATTCAGCGCACCTCTTTGTCAGGCGCGGACGCTCTTACACGTTATCAACCGCTGTGGCGCGCCAAGTCAGCATCACCAGAGAGGCGTCTGGATTGCCGGACGCTCGTAGCTCAGCACTCCGTCAACCAGTCGCGCCGCGGACGTGAAGGGATGATCCTGTGTCTTCTTCGCATCAAGGATGTGGATAACTGTCCAGCCCCACGCCTTCAGGAGGTCCGAAATTAGCGAACGATGGCAGCGCCACCATACGGCTTCCGCGCACATGATCGCGGTTCGCTGCCCGCTCGCCAGAGTCGTGAGCCGGCTCATGGCGTGCGCGAACTCCGGTGTGTCCATGTAATCGGCGTAGCCGCGAAATGCCGCGTTCCGCCAGGCCAAGTTGCGCGAATCAGGCTGCGGCTTCCGTCGTCCGCCGAGATCGGGAAAATGTTCGTAAGCGATGCCTTCGGAGCCCAAGGCCGGAGCGAGCTTCTCCTGGTCGAAGTGCGGATATCTGCGCGAGCCGGGCAGGGCGCGGACATCCGCCAGACTTTCGATCCGCTGCGAGCGCAACGCGTCGATGAAATCCGCAAGCGTCCGCGTCGAATGCCCAATCGTCCAAGCGGTCATCGGACATGTTAGACCTTCATTTCTAAGGAAATGCTCGCAGGATGCCGAGAGGATTTCGTGCATATCCTTTTACTGAAAAGATGGAACAGTTACCGGAGGCAGGCGGTTGGCACAACCGCCTCCACAATAAACAAGAAGCCGCGCTACCCAGGCAAGGGCCAAGATGAAACGCTCATGCGCCGGGGCTATTCGGGGCTGGAGCGCGGGATCGTTACTTCCTTGAGGGCCTCTGGTGTAAATTGACGATCGGTATAGGTCACATCGTGCTTGATGCGCGAGCCGTCCAGCTCGGTGACGGAGTCTTTTCGTGATCCGCGCACAGTCAAATTGGCTGGGATTTGGCGGCCGATGTCGTCGGTCACCACGCCGGCCGTGTCGATACGCCGTGCCGGCCGGCCGGGCGCCATATATTTCTCGATGCGGAGCGGAGCGAGCCGGCGCGTGTCCACCCAAGTTTTCACACTGGCGAACGACGAGCGATCACCCTTGCCAGGCTTTGATTCAAGGATCTGGCAGGTAACCCCGTCCACGTCCTCGGTTCCGACAATGGCCTGCTGTTCCCATGCAAAGAAATTATCAACGAGATCCTCGTAGGAAAGGTCGCTGCCGAACAAAGGCTCTTTCATTTCCGAGGCATCGATGGGACGCACGGTGTCGGGCGGAACGAAGATTGATCCGCTTGCGGACCTGTCCCTTGTTTTCCGCAGAAGCACCGCCTCTCCCTTCCGCTCCTTGGGCCAAAGAATCTGGTAAACGACTTCGGTGTTCATTTTCGTGCGGCGGGCCTTGATCTGAATTTGGAGCGCGCTCTTGGTGGTGCCGGGCGGCTGCTTCACCTCCATGCGCAGACGCGCATAGGAAGCGCCGTCTTGCTGCCAGGCACTCAGACGGGAGGCCAAGTCCGCCGCAGAGAGGGCCGGCGGCGCAGGGTCAGCGGACCGGGCGGAGGAAACGAGGAGTGCGAGGCTGAAGCTGGCGGCGGCAAGGCGAAAGATCATTGGTCGAGATGGTTCCATTAAAGAATTCGCAGGCGGAGTTTCACCGGTTGTGAATTTCAGCCACGCAAGGCCGGGCCCGGTGTGAGCCGGGAGCTGCGCCACGCAGGATAGAGACCGCTGACTACGCCGACGAAAACGGCTATCGCCACGGAAGTCGCCAGAAGTCCGACGCTCAAGTCCGGCTCGAGGAGTCCACGGATGGCCGGCGTGGTTTCTAATACCTTCACCCCGGCCGCGCCTATCAAAACGCCCACCACGCCACCGAGAAATCCGAGCAGGGCGGATTCCCAAAGGACCATTCGGACGATTCGAGAGCGCTTCCAGCCGATGGCGAGCAAAACGCAGATTTCGTGAGTGCGCTCAAACACGGTCATGAGCATCGTGTTCGTCACCCCGAGGACGCCGACAAGCACGGCCAGCAGAGAGGTGCCCCAGCTCATGGCTCGAACCATCCGATAGCCCTGGCTGCTGCTCAAGTGTTCGCTCACCGCCACGGCTCGAACCTCCGGCGCAAGGTTGTGGATCTGCTCACAAAGCCGTTTGACCTCTTCCTCAGTGGTCGAGGGAGTAACGCGAATATCTATGACGTTAATCTTGCCCTCATTTCCCGTGATTTCCTGAAACAGCGACAGGGAGAGAATGACCGACCCGTCCTCGACCAGCGCGCCGCCACTTACGATTCCGACCACGGTGACTTCGGTGGCCTCAATCTGAATGGGATCACCGACCTTTTTCTTAAGCACGTCCGCCGCCGTCTGGCCCAAAACAACGGCGGGTTCAGAGGCGTCGCGAGGCATTCGTCCAGAGACCAATTTGAGGTTACTCCACGAAAACCCATCCCACTCCCGTGCGGATAGCATCATGAGTTGCGAGTTCTCAATGCTCATCAATTCCACCATTAGGGCACAGGTGGCCTCCACGTGCGGGAGTTGGGCGATGCGATCGCGAACAGAGATGCTGAACGGCTTCGGGGTCAGCGAAGTGCTCATATTGCTGACGACCACATCGGTGCCCCGCGCGCTCAAACCAACCTCCCAGCTTTTCTCAAAACCCCGCGAGATACCCACAAGCGCCACGACCGCGCCAATGCCGATGGAGATGCCAACGAGGGTCAGGCCGGTTCGCACTGGGCGCCGCATTAAACCGCGCACAACTACTGCAAAAAAAGTCATGGTCAGTTTCCGGTGGAAGGCATCGTCGATCCCTGATCTGACACGATCTGACCGTCCTTCATCACCAAAGCTCTCGATGCACGCCGGGCAACGGACATGTCGTGTGTCACCAGCACCAGTGTCATCTTCTGCTCCCGGTGCAGCTGCACGATGAGATCGAGAATGAGCTGCGCATTCACGCTGTCCAGATTTCCCGTGGGTTCGTCCGCAACCAGCACGGAAGGGCCATTGGCAAGGCTCCGAGCTATGGCGACACGCTGCCTCTCTCCGCCCGAAAGTTTGGAAGGGAAATGGTCAAGGCGATGCTCCAGCCCGACGGCCTTGAGCAACGCGATGGCACGATCCTTCCTTTCCGACCGAGGCCGATTCGATTCGAACATCGGAATCTGCACGTTTTCGACCGCCGTGAATGTGGGGAGCAGATGAAACGCCTGGAAGATGAAGCCGATCTCAAGGGCGCGATACGCCGCCGGGTCAGGCAGCTCTGCTATCGATTTTCCTCGATAACGCAAAGTGCCCGCGGAGGGCCGATCGAGCGCGCCTAGCATCTGAAGCAATGTGGTCTTCCCGCAACCGCTCGGACCGGTAAGGGCTACGAATTCACCTTGCTCGATTCGAAAATCCACTCCGCGCAACGCTTGCACCTGGCCATCGTCGAAATCTTTTCTCAGCCCTGTCGCCTCGAACACGCAAGCCGCGGCGTCAATCCCGGGATTTGGCGATGATTGCTTCATGGCCGAAGAGGCCGGATTGAACAAATCGAGGTCGACGTTCGCTTACGCTGCCTTCGCCAGCTTCCGCTCGCCTCCCGCACTCGCGGCGCGCCACTGGGCTCCCACTCGAGGGTCAGCCAGACTGCGGAACAGGTCCAGAAAGGCGTGCCAATAACTGGGGAAAGGGGCGCAATCGCCTGGGTTAGCGGGCACGAGCACCGCGACAAACTGGGGCAGTTTTGCGTGCGGGAGTCCCGCATGCCGATGATGCACGCCATGATAAGGCTCGTGGAGCAGCGTGAAAGAAACGAGCCGGCCCCGCCAATCATCAGATACGATGCTCCGGGTGGAACTGTTCACCGTCGATCCGGTGAGTCCAAGGTGTTCAATATACTTGCGCAGGCTCTGCATGTTCGCAGCCAGCCAGGCCGGCGCCAGGTACAGCCAAAGGAAATACTTCCACACATCCCACCATGAAATCGCCGCGAAGATGACAATCCATAGGCCGGCGGCCAGTAAGAACTCAGCCCAAATGCGACGGCGCAAGTCCTTTTTCCGAATCGTGGAGCCAGCCCGCAAAAAGGCCCGGACGAATAGAAACGGCGTGTACAGCAAGCCGGCAGTGAGTTCGAGAATGGCAGCCAGGATTCGGGCCCGGCGGGACACTGCGGGCTTCACGAAGGGCCAGAGTTCCTCGTCCCGCTCGGTCGCAAGGTGCGCATGATGCGATTGATGCACCACCCGGTAGAGGCTGAAGCTCATGAAGCCGAAGGCTCCGATAATCGTGCCATCTATTTCATTGAGAAGGCGGCTCTTTCTCAGAAGGCCATGAGACGCTTCGTGCAACCCGATCAACATCCCGTGCATGAGATGGCTCGAAATGAGGACCAGCGGCACCGCCAGCCAATAGAAGCCGCGATAGACGGCGAAGCCCAGCGCAGCTTGCGTGACGAAGAAAATAATTATAAGCAACTGGAAGGCCTCCCTGCTCAGCCAGTGAGGCTCTTCCGGTTCCGTCATATCTTCTGTGGTTGAAGTAGTGTTCATCAGCGTCAGATCGTCAGGGCAGCTGTCCGGCTATCGGGCGAGCGAGAAACGCCTGCCAGCACAGCCTCAAACAGAGAGCTCAATTCTTGAATTTCAGCTTCGGGAAACAATTTCGGTCGAAATAGCCAGACCACCTCCAAAGCCTCGCCATTTTCTGTGATTTCGCAACCGAGATGGAAACGGGACGTGCCTGTGGAACGCATTTTGAGCCGAACCGACAGACCCGGCACCGCGGCATACGGGAGCGGATGATTTTGCAATGCAAAACGCACATCAAAGATCGGGGTATGCCCTGGCGATGGCGGATCGCCGAGTGCGCGACCGAGTTCGACAAAGGGAATTGCATTGGCGAAGCAATCAATTGATGCCTGATGCACGGCTCGAAGACCATCCGAGAGGGGCCGGTCGTGCTCGACGTGTCCCCTAAGCGGAACGATGCCCGCACAGTAGCCCATCGTCCCGCGCACGGCCTGCTGGCTTCGGTTCGCCACAGGAGTTCCAACGACGATGTCCGTCGCGCCCGCCCAGCGTGAGAGAGCGACGCGGAATGCTGTCAGCAACGTGCTGAAAAGTGTGGCGCCGTTGCGTCGGGCGAGTTCCCGCGCGGCGCGCCCGAGATTGGCGGGGATGAGCGAGACCGATCGCTGCAGCGGACTCGACATGACCTGTGAATCGACGGGAGCGGTCCAAAGCCGCTGTGCTCCCGCCAAGTGGGATCGCCAGAAAGGAACGCGCTGATCAATTTCAACCGGCTGCCAAAAGGCGCGCTCGGCAGCGCCCCATGCGCTGTAGGAGAGCTGCACGGGAGGAAGTCCAGCAGGCGCACCCACCCGTCCCAGTACATAAGCCTCACACAAGTCCCGCACGAAAGCGCCGAGAGTCCAGCCGTCAGCAATGGCATGATGAATGGCCAGGACCAGCAAATGATCGTCGGCACCACGCCGCAGAACAGTCGCGCGATAGAGCGGACCCTGCACGAGATCGAATGGCTCGCCGAAGGTTTCCTGCATCAGTTCTTCGATCGCTTCCGGCCGCCGGTCTGAAAGCTCGTGGAACCGCATCCTGGGCGGGCTGCTCGCTCGGATCATCTGCACGGGCCGATCCTTGCCGGGCAATATGGAAAGCCGCATTACTTCCTGCCGGTCCACTACGCGTTGCATCGCCGCCTCGCAGTCCTGCGGTGCGAGCACGCCCCGGACCTCGATGAATGCGCAGATGTGGTTCGACACATCGGCCGGCGGTATTGGCGACGCTTCCCACAACTCCCGCTGGGCAAATGTCAGTGGCTGAAGATTGATTTCTCCGCTCTCCAGCCAGCGCTTCAGCCGCGTTCGTCTGTCCTCGGACATGGCGATGTATCAAGTTCGAACATCCGACGGCGCTTCGTTGATCTCAGGATCGGCGCCTAAACCGCTTCGACCGTCGAGCAACCGATCAATTTCTTCGTTGGAAAGCGCCTCGACGTCCACATCTTCCGCAGGCGCTGGAGTCGCGGTCACCGCCGGCTGTGGGGGCGATCCGCCAACCGTCGTGGCACCCATGTGCCCGGCGATCAATGTCACGATCTGTCCGATGGTGCGCGCGCGCATCAAACTCGTCGGCGGGAGACCCACGCCGATGGCGCTCTCGATCGAGTTTTCGATTTCTGCGCCCATCAAGGAATCCAGCCCGAGATCCGTGAGCGGCTGGTCGTCGCGCAAGCTCTCCGGTTTCACACGCAACACGGACCCCACGACATCGCGAATCGCCTGCGCCAGGATGCCCTCCCGTTCTTCCGGTGCAGCCGATTCGATCTTCAGACGCCAGTCACCGGTCGCGCCGGCGGCCTCCTGGTTTTCGACGCCTGAAGCGAGAATGTCTCCCAGCAGCGGATTTTCCTGCAAGCCGCGAAAGAACTGCCGCCATTTGGCCCAATCCACCCGAATCGCCATCACTTGGGCGATGCCCGTCGTTAGGAACGATTCCAGCAATGCCACAACTTCCCCTGGCGAAATTGGCGTCGTTCCCTGCCGTGCGAGAAACTCGGCGACCCGCTCATTGCGGGCCACATAGCCGTCACCGCCAAGAACGCCCCAGTTCACCGTAAGGGCCGGCATGCCAAGGGCGCGTCGATAGTAAGCCAGCGAATCGAGAAAGGCATTGGCGGCCGCATAGTTGCCCTGCGCTGGATTGCCAAAGATGCTCGAGACGGATGAGAACATCACGAAGCAGTCCAGTTCCATATCGCGGGTCTCCTTGTGCAGCAGCCACGCGCCTTGGGCTTTCGGTGCCATGACGGCGCTCATGCGGTCGCGCGTGAGTGAAGCAAGCGGCGCGTCGTCGATGACCATCGCCAGATGAAAGACTCCCCGGAGCGGGTGATCGCCTGCACGGATTTCCGCGCCGAGCCGCGCGACGTCCTCAGCCGAGCCGACATCCGCCCGTACGACACTCACTTCCACGCCACGCTCGCGAAGATTTTGCACAAAGGCTTCGGCGTCCGGTGTCACGGCGCCGCTTCGACTCGTCAATACCAGGTGCCGGGCGCCGCACTCGACCAGCCACAGCGCCAGCACCTTGCCGAAGCCGCCAAACGCGCCGGTAATCAAGTAACAGCCATCGTTCCTGACCGCAAAGGCTGGCGGCAAGGGCTCACCGCGACGCGGAACGAAGGTTTCGGGAAATGCCACCACGACTTTGCCCAGGTGCTTGCCCTGCGCCATCAGACGAAATGCCGCGTCAATACGGCACGCGGGAAACGAGCGGAACGGCAGGGGCGAGAGCGCACCCTGCTCGATCATTTCCGCGATCTCTTCAAGCAGCTGCCGCGCGAGCTCCTCGTCCCCGCTGAACACAGCGTCCATGGCGACCACGTGAAAGGAAGCATTTCGCCGCAGGGGCCAAAGTGGAATGCGGGTGTTTTGATAGATGTCGCGTTTGCCGATCTCGATGAAGCGGCCGAACTCTGCCAGGCAGGAAAGCCCCATCGGAATCGCTTCGCCTGCGAGCGAATTCAGGACCACGTCCACGCCGCGCCTGGCCGTCAATGCCATGACGGCATCTGCAAAATCAGCGCGGCGCGAGTCAATCACATGTTTGACTCCCAGCGTTTCGAGCAACGCACGCTTGACTGGGCTCCCTGCGGTGGCAATGACCTCCGCGCCCAAGTGTTGTGCGATTTGGATGGCCGCCATTCCCACACCACCGGCGCCCGCATGGATAAGAATCCGCTCGCCGGCCCGAACCCGCGCCACGTTTTTGAGCGCGTGCAAGGCGGTCATGAACACGACGGGGAGAGTGGCTGCCTCGTCGAACGACAGATCGGGCGGGATACGCCGCACGTCGCCAGCCCGCGCGAGGGTGTGGGTGGCAAGCCCGAACGCCGCGATGCCGAACACCCGGTCTCCTTGCGCGACGTGGAGGACTCCGGCGCCGACCGACTTCACGATGCCGGCCACTTCATCGCCGAAGACCCGGGCATCAGGCGCCTCGCCGGGATACAGGGCGAGCGCCTTGAGAACATCACGAAAATTCATTCCCGCCGCTTTGACTTCGATCAGCACCTGATCGGGTCCGCAGAGTGGAGCGGAAAAAGGCACGAAACGCAGCGTGTCAAGATGCCCTCGGTCGCGGGACTCGAGCCGCAACGGCACATCGGAATCGAGCCATTGCTCGCGCTGCGGCCGGCCGCGGCCGAGGCGCTGCACGTATCGCGCTTCACCGCGGAAGGCGACTTCACGCTCAGAATCGTTGCGCAGAAGTTCACTCCACAGCAAGGCGTCGTCTGAAGAGGAATCTGAGGGCGAGAGGTCAATCCCACGGCAAGCGAAGTTGGCGTGCTCGCTGAGCATCACGCGCAGCAACCCGATGGCAGGCGCCTGCGCGACTGCTACCGCATGCGCCTTCCGGCCCGCCGGTTGCGCTCCTCGCGTAACAAGATCAATACGAAGCTTGTCCATTGATCCAGTGTTCTCAATAGCCTGAGTGAGGTGGAGCAATGCGTCGGTGCCCATCAGCGCCGTACTCCCTTCTGCCGGCTCGTCCAAAATCCATAGATAGACCAAACGCTGCGGCGGTGCGTCCCCGGCACACGCTTCAAGAAGCTGCTTCCAATCCTCGGGCGCCTCGGCACGGAGCGTGAAGGCGTCTAACCCGTCAGGCGCAAAATCGGCGCCGCGGCGCGCGACGCGACATCGCGCACCCGATGCGCGCAGTCGCGAAGCCAGCCGGTCGCCAAGCCCGGAGCCGTCCGCGAAGATGAGCCACGACCTTTCTCCGGGCAACTCTGCGAGCGTCTCCATCGGCGCCGAATTGCCGGAAGCGGATTCATCCCAGGCTTTGCGCGCGAAGAGGCCGATTTGTCCTTCACCGCCCGTTGGACCAATCAACCCAGGCAGGGAGGCCGTCTCACTAAATCCCGTCTCCCGCAGTACCGCCTCCCACTGCGAACGTTCAAGCAACGGATGGAGCGGGCGCAGGTCTCGATCCGTGAAGCGCCACCAACCGCTGGTGACACCGAAGACCGATTCCGTCCACAACTGCGGTGTGGCGATGTCAAGGAATAGCAGACTGCCGCCTGGCGCCAGCAGTTCGTGAATGTGCTCCAATGCGACACGCACTTCGCTGACGGCATGGAGCACATTTGTGCCGAGAATGAGATCGAACGCGCCGGCCTCGAAGCCCTGTTCGGCGCCCGGCTTTTCGAGATCAAAAATTTTGAACTCCACCTCAGGAAAGGCCGCCAGCTTCTGCATTGCCCCGGCGAAGAATGCCGCAGACACGTCGCTGAACGTGTAGGAGTGCAGGCCGCGCTCGAGTAACGGCAGCACGTGCGACGTCAATCCACCCGTGCCAGCACCAACCTCCAGGATGCGGAGTCCGCGGCCCTCGGGAAGATGGCGGGCGGCTTCCTGGACCGCACTCGCAATTGCCGCCAGCCAGTGGCTGGTGAAAAGCCCGTCACCGTAGAATTGATCCAGCAAATCCGCTCCCGCTCCCGCGAACAGGATCTGAACCGCCTCCTTTTCGCCGCGCAGGATGGCTCCGAGTTCCGAACAGTTCGCGGCACAGAGCAGACCCTCGGTGAGATGGCCGGAATGCTTCGAGATGAATGACCGCAATGCTTCCCGGGCCGAATCCGCCGCATTGTCAAACGCCGGAGTTAACTGGTAGCCGGTGGCGTTTTTTTCAAGCAATCCGCGTTGCGAAAGGCCGTCTAGCAGCCTCTCGAAAATCGGCCGCATCGCTTCCGCCACGCCAAGGGAAGATGCCGTCAAGAGCCTGCTTGAGACCATCTCTCGAAGCCCGCGGGCGAGCTGCGCCGCCGCGAGATCATCGCACGCGGCCATCGAGGCTTGAAGCTTGGCGCGACCCCGCGTCGCGATCACCTGCTCGAGCGCCTCCCGGGCTACCTCTTGCAGCCGAGACAGTGGGACGGGCTTCTGAATTGACGGCCGCGCGCTGCTGGCCGGCGTTCGCTCCCATGAGACGTTGTAGAGGATGTCGCGACCTCCCAGTGCGCCTGATCGACGCGCGCCTGAGACGCTGATAGCTCGGAAGCCATCCACAAGAACACAAGGCTTGCCTGCCCCGTCATACAGGCAAAGCTTCCCTTCGACGAATTCTTCGCTGAACTGTTGCACTCCTGCGCGGACCAGGCTGGAGGCTCCTGGCGAGCGCAGAAACAGAATTTTGGCAAAGCGCACGGGCAATTTCAGCCGCCCCTTGCGCCCTTCGACAGTCGCCGCCCCCGCGGAAAAGACTTGCAGCGCGCCATCAAAAAGAACCGGGTGCAATTGATACTCGCCCGCACGGTGAGCAATCCCGTCGGACAACGAAACCTTGCCAGCCGATCTGCCCGCGCCAGCCGACAGTTCCCGAATCGGCCGGAACTCCTCACCGTAGCGAAGTCCCAAATCACTCATTCGGCCGTAAAATTCGCCCAGCTCGACTGGTTCCAAGCCGACCTCATTCGGATCGTCCCACACCGATGCGGTGAACGAGGAATCGGTGCGTTCGCCGCGCAAAGAACCGACAATATGGACCGACCATGCGACACCCTGCTCGAGCCGGCTCTGGATCGCGAAGGTGCGCGCTCCGGGCTCGTAGGTCAACTCCAGCAACAGTCCGGACGGCGGATCAGGCAGAATGAGCGGTTTGCGAATCTCGAAGTCCTCTATGATGAAAGGCCGTCCCTCGAACAATTGCACCCCCGCCTCGAGCGCCATCTCGGCGAACGCGGTCGCGGGAAAAATTGTAAGGTTCTCGACCCGGTGATCCTTCAGGAACGCCATTTGCCGGCCGTCGAGCCGCGCAATCCACGTGGGGGTTGCGCGAGGCAGCCGCGTATCGAGCAACCCGCGGCCACCGGGCCCTAACCTGCCCTCGCGCCAATCGCTGGACTCGTTCCACCAACGGCTCTTGTCCCACGCATAGGCAGGAAGGGAAAGCAAGCGCCGCGAAGGGGTCATGGCCGCGAAATCAAGAGCCACGCAGGAGCGGTGCAAATCCATCGCCGTCTCCAGCATCGATTCGTGTTCACGTTCGCGCCTCGCGGAAGCTACAACGACGCTCTTTTCGTCGCGCGCCGACAGGCATTCCTGGATCGAAACCAAAAGGGCCGGATGCGCGCTGATTTCGAGCCATAGATCCACGCCGAAGTCAGCCAATGCACCAACGGCAGGCGCGAACTGCACGGGCTGCCTTACACCTCGTCCCCAATGGGCGGCATCACACTCTCCGCCGGAATGCCTCCGCCCTGTTACCGTGCTAAAAAATGGAACGTTTTCTTCCTTGGGCGCGAGATCGCCGAGCGCTGCCTCCAACTCCTCAGAAGCGGGCTGCATCAAGGGATGGTGGAAAGGGTGATCCACACGCACGAGCCTCGCGAAAACGCTCCGCTGCTCCAGATCGGCGGCAATCGCCTCAAGCGACAAGCGAGGCCCGGAAAGAGTGAGCGAGCGGGGACCGTTAAACGCCGCTATGGTCACGGTGCGGCTGTGGGGCGCGATGATCGCGCGCGCTTCGTCTTCTGCAAGGCCCACCGCGAGCATCGTTCCTTCTCCCCGCGCGCAATCGTCCATGAACCGCGCCCGCAGCACGATCACCCGCGCTGCCTGCTCCAAACTAAACACTCCCGCGACGCACGCCGCAGCGATTTCGCCAACACTGTGGCCGATTACTGCGGCCGGCTGCACGCCCCACGATTTCCATAGTTCTGCAAGCGCCACCTGCATCGCAAAAATGGCCGGCTGCGCGATTTCCGTGCGATGCATCTGTGAGGCAGTTTCCTGGCGGCCAAGCTCCTCGAGCAGGGAATACTGCCACCGGCGCATGCTCGCGTCGCAGGCCTCGATCATTCTCCGGAAAACCGGTTCGTGCTCCATGAGCTCGCGTCCCATGCCCCACCATTGAGGACCCTGGCCGCTCATGACGAAGGCGACGCGGGGCGGGTGTTCGCGCCGTGGCGTGAAAGCCGTCCTGACCTTCGGGGCAGCCTGACTCAGCGCGCAGGCTCTCAGTTCCTGAATCGTCTCCGCAGGCGAACTCGCGACAACAGTGAGACGGTGTTGGTGGTGATTGCGTCTGGCCCCGAGCGTGTAAGTGAGATCAGGCAGCACCGGTGACTCGCCGTTGGATTTGCCCTTTTCCTCCAACCAGTCGCTCAACCGCGACGCCGAAGCGCGAAGCGCCCCCTCGGAGCGGGCGGATAGCATGAGCGGCCAGGAGCGGCCGGAGTTGTAAGCCAAAGTCACCGCGTGCAGGCACGGCGGAGGCTCCGCGAGAATCACATGCGAATTTGAGCCCCCGAACCCGAATGAATTGACTCCCGCCATCCGGGCGCCGCCGGTTTTCGGAAAGGCCTCCAGCGCAGTCGGCACGCGAAGCTTCAGAGCAGTGAAGTCGATGTGCGGATTGGGCTTTTCAAAATGCAGGCTAGCGGGGATCTGTCCATGCTTTAGCACCAGCGCCGCCTTGACCAAGCCGGCTACCCCTGCCGCAGTTTCCAAGTGGCCGAGATTCGTCTTTACCGACCCAATGGCCAACGGCGCGGCGGCCAAGCGCTCCGCACACAGAGCCTCGGCCAGCGCATGAGCCTCGATCGGGTCCCCCACCGCCGTGCCAGTGCCGTGGGCTTCGACAAAACCGATTTGGGAAGGATCAATTCCAGCATGCTTGCACGCGTCGCGCACAAGGCGCGCTTGAGCCTCCGCGCTGGGAAGCGAGATGCCATTGGTGTGCCCGTCCTGATTCATGGCTGTCCCAACGATCACCGCATGGATGGAATCACCGTCTGCGATGGCTTTGGAGAGCCGTTTGAGCACCAACATCCCCGCCCCCTCGCCCCGCACGAATCCGTTGGCAGACGCATCGAATGCTTTGCAATGGCCGTCCGGCGAAAGCATCGCAGCCTGCGAAAACCCAATGAAGCCGCCCTGCGTAATCATCACCGTAACCCCCCCTGCCAGGGCTGCGTCACCGTGGCCCGCCCAAATATGCTCGCATGCCATATGCACCGCGGTGAGTGCGGACGAACACGCCGTATCCAGCGCAACGCTTGGCCCGCGCAAATTGAAGCAATAGGAAATGCGGTTGGCTGCAATGCTGTGCGCTGTCCCGGTCGGAGAATGCGGACTGATGCCGTAGGAGTCCGACGGGCTGCCCTGGATGACTTGGTAGTCATTATGAGAAATTCCAACGAACAGCGCAAAGTCTGTCCCCCGCTCTAAATCCAATACAATGCCCGCATCCTCCATCGCCTCCCAGGCCGTCTCCAAAAGGAGCCGGTGCTGCGGATCCACATAGGGGGCTTCGCGTGGCGAGATTCCGAAGAACTGCGGGTCGAACTGGTCGATCCCATCCACAAATCCACCGCGCCGGGCGATGGATTTTCCTGCCAGACCCGGCTCCGGATCGTAAAACCGCTCTAAATTCCAGCGGTCCGGAGGCACATCGCACACCGCCTCGCGGCCTTCAACGAGAAGTTTCCAAAATGATTCAGCGTCGTTTACGCCGCCGGGGAACCGGCAACCGATTCCTATGATGGCGATGCCTTCTTTATGCATAAGATTATCTGGAGGAACTGAGACTGGAATCGATCTCCCCGGGCGTCAGCCCTTTTTTCTGAGGCAAGCCCTCCCTATCAAGGAGGTGAGAAGTTTTGGCAAAACGGTGGCTTGGCAGGCAAGCCCTAAACTATAGAGGGTAAAAACATATGTGTGGCATTGCAGGCATTCTGGATCTTCTAGGGCAACGGACGGTGCCCGAGGGCATCGCAAGACTGATGGCCCAAGCTTTGGTGCATCGCGGCCCGGATGAGGAGGGATATTTCCGGCGTCGTGGGGTGGAGCTGGCCTCGCGACGGCTCAGTATCGTCGGGCTGGCGGATGGCCAGCAACCCGTCGCCAATGAAGACCGGAGCGTATCTGTCGTTTTCAACGGCGAATTGTTCGACTATATCGAGCAGAGAAGCGAGCTGGAAACGCGCGGACATCGATTTGTCACCCACTGCGACACCGAAGTGATTCCGCACCTATGGGAAGAGAGTCACGAAGAAATGTTCGTCCGACTGCGGGGCCAATTCGCCGTAGCCTTGTGGGACGAGCGCAAGCAGGAATTGATTCTTGGGCGGGACCGTTTTGGGATATGTCCGCTCTACTGGACGCGCCAGGGCGACTGGCTTCTGTTCGCCTCCGAAATCAAGGCGCTGCTGGCCTCGGGCATGGTGCCGGCCCGGCCCGACCTGCGCGGGATCGATCGCGTCTTCACTTTCTCCGCCCTGCCGGCGCCGGTGACGTGCTTTGAGGGCGTTCATCTCCTGCCTCCTGCCCGTTACCTGCAAATCATCCCGGGAAACGGTCGGGCCTCGCCCGTCATCAAGGAGCGCGCCTACTGGGAGATGGATTTCCCGGACCGTGGCGAAGAGGATCCCGGAGGAGACCCTCGCCGTCTGGTAGATGGCTTCGAAGAGGTGATGCTGAAGGCCGTCGAGAAGAGACTGCGGGCGGACGTGCCGGTGGGCGCCTATTTGTCGGGTGGCGTTGACTCCAGCTTCATCGTCGCCCTGGCCTGCCACCTCAAGGGCCCGGCGATCAACACTTACACCATTCGCGTCGATGCTCCCGAACTCGACGAGCTCAGCGCTGCCAATCTCGCGGCCCGGCATATCGGCGCCAAGCCGCCGATCGTGCAGGAATTCCGCGCCAACGACGCCCTGGAGACCTATCCTCGGCTGATCCAGGCTGCCGAAGCTCCCGTGATCGATACGTCATGCGCGGCTTTGTTGCAGCTGGCAAAGCGCGTTCATGGCTGCGGCCAAAAGGTTGTTCTCACCGGGGAAGGGGCTGACGAGTGGCTTATCGGATATCCTTGGTACAAGGCTGCCAAGGCTCTGGATTTCCTTGACCTCCTGCCCGGACTGCGGCTGAGCAACCTGGTGCGCCGCGCCTATCTCCGGCTGCACCGGGTGCCGCAATTCCCGCCGGAAATGAGACCCCGCACGGAGCAATCGGTCGGTGGACCCAACGCCTGGATCGATTCTTACGGGGTGCTTGCACTCTCGAAGCTCCGCTTCTACGCGGAGCCGATGCGAGAAGTGCTCGAGAAGACCAATCCGTGGTCCGAGCTGCAACTGAACGTAGACCGCGCCCGGCGGTGGCACCCGCTGAACCGGGGCATCTGGATTGCCGCACGCGTCAATTTGGCCGGGCACCTGCTTCAGGCCAAAGGGGATCGCGTGGCAATGCATTCCTCCGTGGAGGTTCGATACCCGTTCCTGGATGAGGACGTCTTCGCTTTCCTGGCCAAGCTGCACCCACGCTGGAAACTGCGCGGATTTCGCGACAAACACTTGTTGCGTCTGCTCGCCGAGCGCTGGCTGCCACCAGCCATTTTCCGGCGCGGCAAGGTCATCTTTCGCGCTCCGCTGGACAGTTTCCACATCGACCCGGAACCCGTCTTCGTCAAGCAGCTCCTCAGCGAAGAATCGCTTCGGCGTACGGGCTATTTCGACATTGCGGCGGTGCACCACTGGCGGACTGCTTTTCGGCAAATGCGGGCGAATTCACTGCCCCGCCTCTCCGTGGAAATGGGCTTGGCAGCTGTGGTCGCAACGCAGCTGTGGCATCATCTGTTTATCGACGCGACGCTGGCGGAGTTACCCACGTGGGCGGGTATTGCGGCGACGCCGAAGACAGGGTGATTTAGCGAAGGGTCGCCAGCGTCTCGCGACCGCGGCGCTTGGTCTCCGGATCGTCTTTTTCCACGTTCGGCATGGCCAGCCCCTTTTCGATAAGTCGCTGCGCTTCGACGGTTTGCCCCATCTGCGCGCAGGCTCGTCCCAGCTCGATATAGTGCATCAGGCGCGTAGGATTAATCTCGATAGCTTTCTCAAAGCACTTTACCGCCTCTTGCGTCGTTGTTTGCGGCAGTTTGCCGTAAACGACTGACGCAAGCGCACGTTTGAGCATGTTGACATCAGAGAGAACCCTGTGCCATCGACCGAGGACGTGCCATGCGAGATCGTTGCGCGGATCGAGTTTTATTGCCTTGTCAACGGTGTCCTTGATACGGCGGGAAGCTTCCATCTGATCCTTGGTTCCCATGAACGGCAGCATCTTTCCGTAACTGATCGCAATGGAGAGCTGCGCCTCGGAATCGTTCGGAGCAAGTGCCGCCGCTCGTTGCGCATAATCTAACGCGATACTGCCGAGCCTGAGCTTCTCCTCGCGCGTCGTGGCGTCAGCCAACAGGTGGCGATATTGCCGGGCGATACGCACAAGCAAGCGCACGTTCTTCGGCTGCAGCTTTTCGGCCGGGAGATAGAACTGAAGCGCCTCGGCGGCCTGAAGCCTTGCATCCAGGGCGTCACCCCTTGTTATCAGGTCGTTTGGGGACTCAGCGCGGCCCATTGCGCAACACATCAGCAACGCCGCGCTTGCGAAGGATGCGGAAAAGGGAAGACTCATGGCTCCAGAAATCGTTTCGTGCGAAACGCGCGAGCGGTCGTTACAAGTTTACATCGAAAATTCGCTGGCACCCCTTGTTGGTGTGCTGCGTATCGGTAAATCCGACGTATCGCGATCGACTCGTCCCTACTCGGATTCAAGAATGCGGCCCGCGTTCACCAGTTCCGCCTCACTGAAAGGAGGTCCGACTAGCTGGAGGCTAGTTACGCGAAGGTCCTTCCCTTCCAATGGAACCGGTATCGCCAGTGCGGGATTCCCAGCGAAGTTCACGGCCTCCGTGTTTTGCAAATCGAGCATCAGCGCTTCAATCGCGGTGGATCGGCCGAAGAAAGGAACTCTGGGTGGCAGCCTTCTGAAGCGTTGCCACGGCGATGAAATCAACATTTGCTAAAAATCTGACGGAGCGTTCGCTGCCACTCGGATCGTGCCAGTTTAGCCGCCCGATAGTTGTTCTTGTATTCGATTTCACCCAGCAGAAGGCCCGCTTTGGTCGTGGGTGTAACTCCCTTCTTGTCCAAATATTTCCGGTCGCTCAACCATGCATCGGCGACCGCCAGCGTTCGGCCATGCTGATCCGCTTGGTCCCACTTCTTCTTGAAGGCTCGGCTGAGATTGACAACCCGGAAATGCTTCGCGGCCAGAGCGTCATCCAATGCTTTGTCAATGGCTGGGTCCGTCCCGTCCATGTACAATCGTCCGATTCGTATTTGCCTAGCCGATGGTTTGGCTGCTACGGCTCTCTCGTAGCGGGCCGCAAACCCTTCCTGTAATAAATCCATGCCTTGCACCAGGCGGGGAATATCTTTGGCCATCGGTCCGACGGTATCCAGATTGTCGGGCGAAAGAGGGAACACTCCTTTCAGCGACACGAGGCGGAAGGTCGTTTTCAAACCCAGGATGCCGCAACAAGCCGCGGGAACGCGAACGGAGCCGGCCGTATCCGTTCCAAACGCAACGTCCGCCGTTTCGGTCGCGACAGCGACTGCCGAGCCACTCGACGAACCGCCAGGGATTAGTCTGCGTTTGCCATTGGAACGATTTTTTGGGGTTCCGAAGTATTCGTTCATTCCGGACCCGCCAAACGCAAATTCTGTAAGATTGGTTTTTCCCACGATCCTTACATTTCGCCTCCGTGCCAGCTCCAGACACTCCGCATCGCGCAAAGCCGGAGCACTGGTCCTTGCGACATACTTGGAGCCCGCGGTAGTAACCACACCTTTGATGTCGATGAGATCCTTGACGGCGAGACGCAACTCTTGACTGCTTTCCGGGGGCGGCCAGTAAAGGATGAACGCGCGATCCTTGGTGCCCCCACGCCTCAGCGAAGTGGAGCAGCCGCTAAAAAAACTCATCAACAAGAGCCCCGGGAGAACCGATTGGGCGATGACGTAGGAGGGATTCTTCATTTGCGGTATTGAATCAATAGATACCGCACTAGAACAGGGAATCCAGGCCGTTGACTGTTCATGATTTGACCTTACAGCGCGCAGCGTAAAGCCATCAAGCGGTGCCAAGACGCACGGGAGGCCCCTGCCACATCCAGCGGCGCGCTCACTTTCGCCGCACCTAACTCCGCCTCACACGTCCGGCGCCGGTGCGACCTCTTAATGCTTTTGAACGGCAACCGCATCGTCGGCCGGAGCCACGTGCGAGCCGAATCGATTCGCATAAACCTGCGTGAACTCCGCTCCGAAAAAGAGGATCTGCGAGGAATAATAAACCCATAAAAGCAACACAATGAGCGACCCTGCAGCACCATACGAAGAGTCAACCCCGCTCTTTCCAAGATAAAGGCCCAGCGCAAACTTCCCCACTGTGAAAAGCGCTGCGGTAATCAAGGCGCCGATCCAGACATCGTGCCACGCGATCTTCGCGTCAGGCAGGAACTTGAATATCATGGCGAAGAGCAGCGTGATCACTGCCAGCGAAAGAACAGAATTCAGGATCTGTATGAGGACCTCTATTCCCGGCACCATCCCGCCAAACCACTCTCCCACGAAAGCGATGGCTGCTGTGAGAAGGAGGGAAACCAGGAGCAGAAAGCCAACCACCAGGATAAAGCCGAAGGAGAGGAACCGATCCTGGATGATGCCGAGAACGCCGCGCCCAGGCTTCGGTTGCACGCCCCAGATTGCATTGAGCGAAGTCTGCAACTGTCCGAAAACGCCCGATGCACCAAAAAGCAGAGTCACAACCCCTATGACGGTCGCAAAAATCCCGGTCGCCGGCTTCGCATTCGCGTTTTCGACGAAATCCTGCATCGATTTCGCGCTTGCCTCGCCCAGCAGGCCCCGCAACTGGTCGAAGATCTGACCCTGCGCGGCTTCTGCCCCAAAAACCAACCCAGCGATGGCAATGGCTATTATCAAGAGCGGAGCGAGCGAGAAAACGGTATAGTAAGCGAGCGCGGCGCCCAAGGTTGGCGCTTGATCCTCCATCCAGTCCCAGGCGGCCTCTTTTAGAATGGCAAAACTTTCTCTTGGATTCATTGTGTGCGGATATTCCGAGAGTCGCTTCGGACGAGGAAGCTCCGGAGGATGCCTCGACGATGAAAAGACGCTGGGCCGGCACGGTATGCGCATTCGCCGCCGCATAGGCCAAGGCCGACAACGGTTGAACGCGCACCGGTTTGCCCACGGGCACGAGGTAGTTCCTAATCGACTGGACTTAACCTAAACGCTCCAACGCGATTCAAATGCGTTCGCGAACATCCCGATCCAGAGTCGCCGGCTTAAACCGGCTTGTCCGCCAGCACCAGCGGCGAAACCGACGGGACTTCGAGCAAACGGGGGTTAACAAAACCGGTGGCGCGCAACCACTCGCTCATTTCGGAAAATGTAAAAGTATCGCCGGCCTCCGTGTTCACCAGCATGTTCACGGCGAAGATCAGCGTGTAAGAATTGCGCGCATTCCGCGGATGGAAGTCCCGGTTGCTTTGGCGATCTCCTCGACACCCTTGGGCCCTTGATCGAGCAGATCAAACACGCCGTGTCGCACGGCCGCTTCGATGGCCAAAGTGGGAGCATACCCCCAGGCGAATTGCATGATGCGTTGCGGAGTGACACTATTCGATTGGTTTGGTTGCTGGTGGTTTGGGTTCATTAGGTTTGAAGTGGCCCGGACAGCCCACCGTGTTCATTAATTCTTACTAGGGTTTGGCGCTACCACGCTCAAGATCGTTGTTTTTCGAAGCGCGATAAAATCCCGGCCAACAACGGCCACGTAGTAGTGAGCGGTCCTGATTCGTCGGCAAAATGACACCAAAGGTCACACCCGTTCAGCAAATCGGCCGCAGCGGAATCGTCGCTCAGAGAAAATCGAGACGTCCAACGATCTATCCGGGTCCGAATACCTTGCACCGCATACAAAGACATGAAACTCAATACACTTAAAGATCTTTACATTCACGAGCTCAAGGACCTCTACAGCGCAGAGAAGCAACTCATTACGGCTCTGCCGAAGATGGCGAAAGCCGCGAGCAATGAGAAGCTCGGCGCCGGTTTCAAAGAACATCTTGAACAGACCAAAGAACATGCAATTCGGTTGGAGAAGATTCTGACCAGTCTCGACCAAACGACTCGCGGCCCAAAGTGCAAAGGCATGGAAGGCTTGCTGAAGGAGGGTGCTGAGATGATCGAGGAAGAGGCCGATGAGGAAGTGCGTGATGCCGGCCTGATTTCCGCCGCACAGCGTGTCGAGCATTATGAAATTGCCGGCTACGGCTGCGCCCGAACTTATGCCGAAATGCTCGGTGATAACGAGGGGGCACAACTCCTCCAGACGACACTTACGGAAGAGGCCAATACAGACAAGAAGCTGACCAAGCTTGCGACTTCGGTAATCAACGTCGCAGCAGCCAGTTAGGCCCGGGAGTCGAATCCGAACGGCGCCGGTGTGCAACCGTCCGCTAACTCTTCGTCTTATCTTCCGATGCAGCCTTTGATCAGCCGGTAAACGATTCAATGGCATGCACGAGAAAGCTGATCAACAATCGGAAGGGAAGACCTCTAAGCAAGAGTCGAAGCAAATAGAGCCGGAACGACCTGAAAAACTCGATAAGGAGCACGGCGAGGAAGTCCAGACGCCGGGGCGGGAAGGCAAGCTTTCAGCTGGCGGCCAATGAAATCACACCTTCCGATTTCCATAGAATCCCGTTTGCTATGCCAGCACCCCAGCCTGATGCGCCTGCTTTGCGCATTTTCGTGATCGAGGATCATAGTGACAGTTTGCAGGCCCTTCAGATTTATCTCGAGTATTCAGGGTATGTCGTCCTGTGTGCTGGCAGCAAAGCGGAAGCCCTTAGAGAAATACCGGCCGCAAACTGCGACATTCTCCTTTCGAATATCAGCCTTCCCGACGGCACCGGTTGGGAACTGATTCGAGAAATTGGGAAGTCGAGGCCTGCCTACGCCATCGCCATGAGCGGCCACGGCACGAAAGCTGATAGCAAAAGGAGCGTGGACGCCGGCTTTCGCCATCATCTGGTCAAACCGGTCTCGCCAGAAAGGCTCAACACCATCTTGGGAGAAGCACTCACTGAACTTAGGGGAGGGAAATAGCGGGCAAACGTTGTAATCGCGGTCGTGCTGATTCTCTTATTCTCAATCCTTCCGGAAGACGCCGAGCGCTTCCTTCGTTGCAACACGCATGTTCATGACTCGCGCGCCACCAGCGTCAGCGCGTCCTGCCGGATCGAGCGCTGATTGCGGACCGTCGCAACCTCCGAGCCCCACCAAACCAATTGCAATCGTGCAACCAGCGACTGAGCGCAGCATTCGCGGGAGAGATTGTCTGCCCGCTGGGGCCCGTTCGAACAAGGGCGACATTGCTGCACCTTTCGAGCACACAAACACCGCCTACGGTTCGGCCTCCGAGTGGAATCGATGTTTATGAAGGAGGCCGGCCATCGAACCGCAGGCGAGATCGCGAAGCAGCAAGATTATCGGCTGATGCGGTTCGTGTTTCGACTGGGGCAGGAACAACCTCGGCGCGCGAGTATCTCGCGGGCGCAACTGCGGACTAAACGACAACGGCATGGTGAACATCGTGCCGAAAGCCGCAGTAATATTCAAAGCAGAATCCCGGCGAACCTGATGATTTAGGATGCCAAGATTGCGAGGATTAGATCGGGTGAGCCACCTTGATTCTTGATGACCCATTGCCATGGCAAGCAAGTTGCATAAGCTTCCTTCCTCCGCTTAAGCTAAAGCTATGAAGAGATTCTGGCTCCTTTCAATCCTCTTTCTGTGCTCGATTCCGCGTTTTCATGCGGATGATCAAATCGCGGCAGTTCAAGAAAAGCTCAAATCCCGAGGGTTTTACTACGGCGAAGTCGACGGAGAAAACAGCAATGAAACAGCGGCGGCCATCACACGCTTTCAAGTCAGAAACGGCTTCCAGGTGACGGGTGAGCTCAACGAGGAAACGCTGCGATCGCTGGGGCTCACACTCTCTCAGCCTCTTCAGCAAGATGCGGAAAATTCCGGGCCAAAAATCGAAGCCTGGCGAGCCTTGCGTGAGCAAGATCGAGAATTTTTGCGGCAGACAACTTCCTCCCAACCGGCCGAGCAGACACCAAATCACAGCTTCGATGTCAACCTGATGGACCAAATCCGGGATTTTGTTGCTGGTTTTGTTGTGGCAGGAATCACCTCGGACGTTGAACCGGAACTTCAATTCTATGCAGACGAGGCGGACTATTATGACAGCGGACTTGTCGACAAGGATTTCATCAGGAACGACATTTTGCGCTATAATCAGAAATGGCCGGTAAGACAATACTGGCTGGAAGGCGATGTTCGCATCCTCGATGGAACTGAAGCGGATTCAATAAAGCGTGCAGTTTCAAATCAGATACGTCGTGCAGAACCAGCAGAAGGAAAGTCGCGGAACGGCAATCAAGACTCTAAAGCTCCGCAAAATTCAAGATGGTCTGGAAATAGTTTCGGTTCGGGAAAAGACGCTCAAGTGAGCCAGAATTGAGATGGCTCAAGTCATCAACGATGTGAACGCCTCTCGCTTGACCAAGGCTCTGGCACTAAACTTCCGCGAGCCTGAGCCTCCGATTACAGCCGTTTGGTCTGCGTCCATCTTTGGCATCTGCGGATTGTCAGATAAATACGCTTTGATTTCGCGGCGGATTTCTTCTTGCTCGAGTTCGGTTCTGTCTCGGTCCGTAGACAGGAGCATTCGCAAATGGGTGCAATCCTGATTGATTCGTCAGGGCATGTTCTGACGGCGCAATTCAAGTCGAACTTCGAATTCTTTGTGAGTTCAGAAGAGTAAACATTAGAGATCATTAGGTGGCTTAAACCTAACAAACTTCGAATCTCCGCTGTCATCTAGTGGTCCGCAAAAGCTCTGACCTGTGACAACGCAACTAACATGGAAGGAAATGCCCCCGTGCTCTCCGGCGAAGTCGTGGAACGGAAGCGCAGATCGAGACGGTCACAATTCACTCGCTTATGACAGTGGGAGTGAAAAGTTTGCACGTATCCTTAGGTCAGTCATCAAGGGCCTGATGGTGATCGTGGCTTTTGCTCTTCCGCTCATCTTCGGCCTAGTTCGTGTGCAAGATGACGTGGAAGGCTCCGGCGACACCTCGGTCGATCAATCACGAGATCAGGAATCCAGAGTTCAGGATTACTCTCAGAATGCGAGCGCTTCAGATCGGTTGCACAATTCTTTGGAACAGGCTGATGCCATCGAGAGCGACGACGCGTTTGACTTGCCTCCTTTTGACTATCGAAGCTGGGTCGATACAGAGGAGACCGCCGACTCTATCTGGGCTTCAAGCGATGTCCCGGCTCCGATTTGGATCGAGTGGGTGTCCCGCCCCTCCTCCGAGAGCGAGTTCAGACTGTCGGACACAGATCCGTCTGCCTCAGGTCTTGATAACATCGAGCGGGGGATGGACGAAACCGTTCCCGCCACGGAAGCCGCGAGCCGCTTAGCCCGACTGACGGTTTATTGGCCTGAAGAGGGTGATCATTACACGCGCCGCCGTATGAGTTCCACGGGCGTCTATCTGCGTGACGGCCATTGCGCGGTTGATCCCAAGGTCATTCCCTATGGCAGTGTCGTGAAGATACCTGGCATCGGGGAATACGTCGCCGTCGATACAGGCCCGGGTGTGGTTTCCCGCCGCGCAGCACGAAGCGCCGGACGGAGTTCCCACGAACGGAACGCGCTGGTGGTCGATATTTTCTGCTCTAGCCGCTCGAAAGCGAAGGAACTCCAGGAAAATGCTCCTGAGTTTGCCGTTATCACATGGTATCGGTAACCACACGAATTCCCGAGTCACTCTGATGCGTCACCATCTTGCCAGCGCAGGATAACCACACGGCAGACCAACGGCCCCTGCACGAGGAGACATATTCGCTACTGGCTAATCGCCTTCGGACGACTCAAACGGCAGCCGTACAATAAATCGCGTGCCATCGGGACCTGTGCTGAACTCAATCTTGCCCTTATGCCGTTCTACGACGATCCGATGGCTGATAACCAAGCCAAGGCCAGTCCCTGAGCGGCCCTTGGTTGTGAAGAAAGGCACAAAGAAAATATGCGGCTGTGCCTCAGGCGGAATGCCGCCGCCATTATCGGCAATCTCCACGAGAAAAAACTCGCCGTCGCGGCGCGTGCGGACATCGATGCGACCCGTCCCACCGACGGCGTAAATCGCGTTGTCGATGAGGTTCGTCCAAACCTGGTTTAACTCGCCGCCGTAGGCGCAGAGGCGCGGAAGCGTGCGATCAAAGTCGCGGGTGACGGTGACGTTCCTGAGCTTATGGCCGAGGATAGTCAGCGTGTTTTCGATGCCCTCGTGCACATCGATCTCCTGCCATGGCGCCTGGTCCATGAACGAATAGGACTTCACCGCGCGCACCAATTCCGAGATGCGCTCGGTGCTGTGCGTGATCGATTTGAGCAAGTCGCGCGTGGTGAGGTTCGCCGCGAGCCAGTGTATCGCGTTCCCGAGATCCTGCTCCGGCACGATCCGCTTCAAAGCGTCTAGCTCTTCCTGATCGACGCGGGCGTTCACCAGCGCGGGCGCGAGTTCCCAAGCGTCCCTGACATTCTGCGAATCGAGCCAGCATTCGATCGCTTCCTCGCGGTCGCTTTGTTCGAGGGCATTGAGTTTCGGCTGGGATGCGGCGCAATGCACGGCCTCCTGGGAGATCGCGACCAGTTCCTGCCACTGTTCGGCTCTGAGCGTTTCATTAAGCTCGCATGCGTAGTCCTGAACCTTTTCCACGCTCTGGCGCAGATCGGCGGCGGCGCGGCGGGCAGCCGTCGCGGGATTGTTGAGTTCATGGGCAAGTCCGGCCGCCATCGCGCCAAGTTGCGCGAGTTTTTCACGTTCCTGCGAGTAACTCTCCACGTTGCGTACTCGCGTCGCGAGTGTGCGCATGATTTCTATCGCCACGGTGGACGAGCAGCGTAGCAGATCCCAAAATTCCGCGCGTGGGAGCTGAAAAAGCCGGCTGTCGGCGACTGCCCGAATGAGCACCGAATGCGGTCTCTCGAGTAGGATTTCAATCTCGCCAAAGAAGTCCCCAGAAATCGCTTCCGCTAGGAAAATCTCCTGGTCGCCGTAGAATTTTGTCACACGCAGCTCGCCTTCCAGCATGATGTAGAAAAAGTCGGCCGGATCGCCGTCGCGAATGAGCGCCTCCCCGGCTTTGTGACGAACCTCAGTTCCTGTCGAAAAGCACTCACGCTGGGAGTCGTCGAGTTGTGCGAAAAGCGGGATGTCGAAAATGGTTGCGAACGCTCTGTCCGAAACCGCGGATTCACCCGAGATAGTAGCCATCCCGGCCATGTCCGAACGCCTCAAGCGGGAGGACGCCTGAGAGGACGGACGAGGCTTGGTTTGTTCGAAACCCTCTGTCAGTTCCGCCATAACGGCGCGGCTTGCGACGATCGCCTCGGCTGTTTCGTTTCTCTCAACCCGCCGCACGGGCAGTCGCACGATGAAGCGTGTTTCGCCGGCTTTCGACTCGACCTCGATCTCACCACCGTGCCGGTCTCCCACAATGCCCTGGCTGATCGTCAGGCCGAGACCTTTTCCCGAACCAACGCCCTTTGTCGTGAAAAACGGTTCAAAGATGTGCGTAAGATTCTCCGGTGGGATACCGGGGCCGTTATCCGTGATTTCCACGACCGTTTGATTGTCGTCGCGTCGGGTTCGGATGGAAAGCTCGCCACCGCCGTTCACCGCATCCGCGGCATTATCGAGCAGGTTCACCCACACTTGCGCGAGTTCGCTCGGATAGCCGCGCACGCGGACGCAGTCAACGGCAAAGTGCTGGGTAATATGAACGTTCTTGAGCTTATGATTAAGAGTGGAGAGCGCGCTTTTGATTTGCTCATGAACGTCGATGTCCGCGGTTTCCGCCCGCTCCTGCCGCGCGCCCGAACGTACGGCGTCAACCAAACTCGTGATGCGCCCGGTGCATTGTTCCGCGTCATCGAGCAATGTGCGGATTGTTAGCCGCAGCGCGATCCAGCGCACCGCATCGGCGAAGGCACTCCGCGGGAGGTCAGCGCGCAATGAAGCAAGAGCACTCATCTCCAATCCCGCGCTGACGAGCACAGGAGCGATTTTCCATGTTTCAGCTACGCCACCTTCTCGCAACCAGATGCCGAGCACGTCTTCCGAATCGCTTTGTTCGATCGAGTGGTCGCCTCTGCTCGCCGGCGAGACTTCCAAAGCATCATCCGCAAACGCAATCAACCGATCCCAGTGGTCTGGTTTAAGCGATTGATGCAACTGATGAGCGACCGATTGAATTTTCTGAATCATCTCTCCGAGATGCACCGCAATGCGCTGGGCAGCGGAGGAGGGATTGTTCAATTCATGAGCGAGACCGGCCGACATCGTTCCGAGCGCAGCAAGCTTCTCCTGCTGGCGTCTTGAGCCCTCGAGATTGCGAAGCCGCGCCGCCATCGCGCGAAAGATCTCACCCGCAATCGACGGGCAGAGCCGCAGCAGTCGCCAAAACCCCTCCTCCGGAAACACGATGAGCCGGCAGTCGGACTCCGTGAGCGCGGTCAGAATGGAGGGCACGCCGAGCAGCAGCGGCACTTCGCCGAAAAATGCGCCGGACCTGTAACGCGCAACAACAATCTGCTGATCGCCATATTTCTTCGAGAAGCTGACTTCGCCTTCGAGGAGGACAAAGAAATGCTCCAATGGGTCCTTTTCCCTGACGAACAGCTCGCCCGCGGGCAGTCGCCATTCCTCGGCCAGCTCGATGCAAACGTCATCCTTGTCTTTGACGTCCGCAAAGAGGGGGACCCTGCGAAGCAGGGTCATCAGCCCTTCGCAGTCCGTTATTCGTGTGATAGTCCTCAAAATCGATCCAAGTATTGATGCACAAGTTCAATGGCGATTGATCCCTGACCCACGGAGCCAACGCATTTAATCGAGCCGTGATTTCGTCCGCGGATCCTCCAAGCTCTCTGCTTCACCGGACAAAAGCTAGGAGTTCTCGGACGATTCAAACGGCAACCGAACCTTAAATCGAGTGCCGTCGGGACCTGTTTCGAATTCGATTTTTCCGTGATGCCGTTCGGTAATAATGCGGTGGCTGATCACCAAGCCAAGCCCCGTCCCTGAGCCGCCCTTGGTCGTGAAGAAAGGCACAAAGAAGATATGTTGCTGCGCCTCAAGCGGAATGCCGCCGCCGTTATCGGCAATTTCAACCAGAAAAAACTCGCCGTCGCGGCGCGTGCGGACATCGATGCGACCCGTCCCACTGACGGCGTAAATGGCATTGTCAATGAGGTTCGTCCACACCTGGTTTAACTCGCCGCCGTAGGCGCAAAGGCGCGGCAGGGTGCGATCAAAGTCACGCGTTACGGTGACGTTCCTGAGCTTATGGCCAAGGATAGTCAGCGTGTTTTCGATCCCCTCGTGCACATCGATCTCCTGCCATGGCGCCTGGTCCATGAAGGAATACGACTTGACCGCGCGCACCAATTCGGAGATGCGCTCGGTGCTGTGGGTGATCGATTTGAGCAAGTCGCGCGTGGTGACGTTCGCCGTGAGCCAGTGGACCGCGTTTTCAAGATCTTGCGCCGGCACGGTCTGCTGCAAAGCTTCCAGCTCCTCCTGATTGACGCTGGCGTTGACGAGCGCGGGCGCGAGCTCCCAAGCGTCCGCGATATTCTGCGAATCGAGCCAGCATTCGATCGCTTCCTCGCGGTCGCTTTGTTCGAGGGGATTCAGTTTCGGCTGGGATGCGGCGCAACGCACGGCCTCCTGGGAGATCGCAACCAGTTGGTGCCACTGCTCGGCGCTAAGCGATTCATTAAGCTCGCATGCATAGTCCTGAACCTTCTCTACGCTCCGACGCAGATCGGCGGCGGCGCAGCGCGCAGCCGTCGCGGGATTATTGAGTTCATGGGCAAGTCCAGCCGCCATCGCGCCGAGTTGGATGAGCTTTTCGCGCTCCTGTGAGTAGCTCTCCAAATTGCGCAAGCGTGTCGCGAGGGTTCGCATGATTTCCCTAGCCATCGGAGGCGAGCAGCGTAGCAAGTCCCATAATCCTGCGCGTGGCAGACAAAAAAGCCGGCTGCCGGCGACCGCTCGACAGAGCACCCAATTCGGGATGTCGAGCAGGATTTCAATCTCGCCAAAGAACTCCCCCGGAACCACCTCCCCAAGAAAAATCTCCTGGTCGCCGTAGTATTTTGTTACACGCAGCTCGCCTTCCAGCATGACGTAGAAAAAGTCGGCCGGATCGCCGTCGCGAATCAGCGTCTCCCCGGCCTTGACGCGAATCTCAGTTCCTGTCGAAAAGCATGCACGCTGCGAGTCGTCGAGTTGCGCGAAAAGCGGGACGTCGAAAACCGTCGCGAAGGCTCCATCAGAAACGGTGGGCGCTTGAGGCGGGGGACGAGATTCCATTTCTTCGAGCCGCTCCGTCAGCTCGGCCATATACGCGCGACTTGCGGCGATTGCCTCGGGGCCTTCGTTTCTTTCAATCTGCCGCACGGGCAATCGCACGATGAATCGGGTTTCACCGGCTTTCGATTCGACCTCGATCTCACCGCCATGCCTGTCTCCCACGATGCCCTGGCTGATCGTGAGGCCGAGACCTTTTCCCGAACCGACGCCCTTGGTGGTGAAGAACGGCTCAAAGATGTGCGAAAGATTCTCCGGTGGAATGCCGGGGCCATTATCGATGATCTCCACGACTGTCTGGTTGTCGTCGCGTCGGGTTCGAATAGAGATTTCTCCGCCGCCATTTACCGCATCCGCTGCGTTATCGAGCAGGTTGACCCACACTTGCGCGAGTTCGCTCGGATAGCCCCGTACTTGACCGCATTCGCTCGAAAAATTCTGCGTGACGTAAAGGCCATTGATCTTATGATCGAGAACGCTCAGAGCGCTCCTGATTTGCTCATGCACGTCGATATCCGCCGCTTCGGCGCGCTCCTGTTTCGCGCTGGAACGTACCGCATCAACCAGACTTGCGATTCGCCCAGTGCATTGTTCAGCGTCATCGAGCAACGTTTGGATCGTTATCCGCAAAGCGATCCATCGCACCGCGTCGCCAAAAGCGTTCTTTGGCAAATCTTCACGTAGCGAAAGCAGTGCGCTCTTGTCTAATCCCGCGCCGACGAGAACGGGAGCGACTTTCCAGGCGTCAGTCACCCCCCCTTCTCGAAGCCAGGCTGCCAGCGCATCCTCCGAATCGCTCTGTTCGATCGAGTGATGGTGCTTGCGAGCCGAAAGGCTCTCCAAGACCTCGCCCACGATTGCGATCAACGGGTCCCAATGCTTATGCTCAAGCGCGTGATGCAACCGATGGGCGACCGATTGGATTGTCTGAATCACCTCTCCGAGATGCACCGCGATGCGCCGTGCGGCCGCAGAAGGATTATTCAATTCATGCGCAAGGCCGGCGGACATTGTGCCGAGCGCCTCCAGCTTTTCCTGCTGGCGCGCTGAACCCTCGATGTTGCGAAGGCGCGTCACCATTGCGCGGAAAATTTCAGCCGAAATCGCCGGGCAGAGCCGCAACAGCTTCCAAAACGACTCCTCAGGAAAAACGATTAGCTGACAGTCGCACTCGGCGCGCGCGGACAGCATGTAAGGAGTGCCAAGCAACAGCGGGATTTCGCCGAAAAACGCACCGGGTCTGTTGCGAGCGACAACGCCGTGTTTCTTCGAGACGCTGATTTCGCCCTCAAGGAGAACAAAAAAATTCTTCGCCTGCTCCCCTTCCTGGAAGAGCATTTCGCCAGCGGAAAGCTGCCGTTCTTCTGTCTCCTCGATGCAAACCTTATCTTCCTCCTGGAGGTTGGCAAAGAGGGGAACCTTGCGAAGCAGGTCGATCACTGCTTCGCAATCCGTCATTTGTGCGGTGGTGCTCAAAATCGGTCCAGATACTGATGCACAAGTTCGATGGCGATGGAGCCCTCGCCCACGGCGGAGGCAACTCGCTTGATCGAACCGTGTCGCACGTCGCCGGCAACGAAAATACCGGGGACGTTTGTCTCGAGCAGGTAGGGGTCGCGCTGCAGCGGCCAGTTGCGCGGGCGGCGGCCGTTCGCGATCAGATCGGGGCCGGACAAAATGAAGCCGCGCTCGTCGCATTCGATCAAATCGGCAATGGCGCTCGTATGGGGCATCGCGCCGATGAAGATGAAAAGAGCGATCGCTGGCACCGTTTTCACTTCGCCGGTTTCATCGTTGGCGATCGTGAGTGTATCGAGGTTGCCATTGCCTTTGGCCTCGGCCACCCGCGAGCGAAATTGCACGGCGATATTCTGCGTTTTCGCGATTTGATCGATCAGGTATTGCGACATCGTTTTCGCGAGCGAGTCTCCGCGCACGAGCAGCGTCACGCTCTTGGCGAATCGAGAGAGATACATAGCCGCTTGGCCCGCGGAGTTTCCCGCCCCCACGATGTAGGCATCATGATTCGTGCACGAGATCGCCTCAGTCGCCGCCGCGCCGTAGTAGACGCCGGCACCCGTGAGTTCCTCAATTCCGGAAATCTCAAGACGCCGGTATGAAACGCCGGTCGCGAGAAGCAGCGCCTGACAGCTGATCTCGCTGCCGTCGCTCAGAGTGATCACACGATACGGGCCGTTCAACCGGATCTTCGTCGCGTGTTGCGGCGTGAGAATCTCTGTGCCAAAACGCCGCGCCTGCGCGACGGCACGTCGGGCGAGATCGCCCCCGCTCAGTCCCGAGGGGAAGCCCAGATAATTTTCAATCCGCGAACTCGAGCCTGCCTGGCCGCCCGGCGCCTCACGCTCGATCATCACGGTTGTCAGTCCCTCAGACGCACCATAAACAGCCGCCGCGAGACCGGCCGGTCCGGCGCCGATGATGGCAAGATCATAGGACGGCATCTGCGCCCGTGTCTTGAGTCCGACCCTCTCAGCAAGCGCTTCCACGCTCGGCTCACAAAGGTGCGAACCGTCGGCGAAAAGCACAATCGGCAAGTTTTTCTCTTTGCCAACTTGCTCGGCGAGTTTGCGCGCCTCGGCGTCGAGCTCGACGTCGAGCCATTGAAATGGAACTTGATTGCGCGCGAGGAAATCCTTCACCGCGTGCGCCTGGGGTGACCACTTGAGACCGATGATCCGGATTCCCTCAAATGGCGGGTGAAAACTCGCCAGCCAATCGTCAAGGAGATCGTCAAGCACAGGGTAAAGCCGCTCCTCGGGCGGATCCCAAGGCTTCATCAAGTAGTGGTCGATTTTTACGGAATTGATGGCGCTGATCGCCGCATCCGTGTCGGCGTAGGCGGTAAGCAGCGCGCGCTTCACGTCAGGAAAGTCCTTCAGCGCTTGCTCCAAGAACTCGACACCCGACATCCGGGGCATCCGCTGATCGACGAGGAACAGCGCAACTGGTTCATTTCTCAGCTTGATCTGTTGCACCGTTTCCAGCGCGGCCGCGCCGGAATCAGCCCTCATTACGCGAAATCGCTCTCCATATTGCCGTCGCAAGTCCCGCTCCACCGCCCGCAGAACGTCCACGTCGTCATCCACTGTGAGAATTACTGGCTTCTTCATCCTTCCCCACTACAGAGCCGCCGCGTCGCAGTCATGAGACGGCAATTGCCTCTTACCCAGCCTGCGCCATGAAGTCTCAACGCCTTGCTATGCGGCCACCCGCGCAACCGCGCGGGCGACAGAACTGTCTTCATGGTTAGTCCGGTATTCATTAGCTCACGTCGAGTTCGCCCCCCATTGCCTCTGACAAAATCCTTCACATATCCGGCAAAAGCAATCTGCTTCCTCAAGACGCTCTCCTTTTATGGCGAAGACCCTCAAAACCAGTCTTTCCGCCGTAAAGAAGATCCTCGATACCACGGAGCGGCGATCTGCAACCGTCGTGCGGGCACGAGTGGAAGGTCATCCTTGAGCACGTTCCGGCAGGTCAGGGAAATGCGCAAAGTCAGGCTGACCGATCATTGCATGGCTCCTCAGCCTGCAGCGACATGGCTCGGAAAGTTGCGCCTAGGCCATAGACAAATGCGAGCTTTTGGTTCGTTTGCACCATGGTCTTTCCCACTGAGCCTTCTAAAGTAGACGCTGGAATGGCTTGTCTTTTCTTTCGGGTGCGAGATCGCGACCGGTGTTCGCTCTCCTAAAAGAAACGCAGGAAACCGAAAGCTCCCTCTATGAAAAGCGATGATATAAAAACGATCTTCTCAATTTACCAAATTTGGCTGACCGAAGAAAAAGAACGGATCGCGGCTGACCTCCGTGAGATAAAACGCCGCGCCCTCAGACCTTCATCGGCCTCTCGAAATCGGCCACGCGCCTAAGGCCGCTAACCGGCCTTCTCAATTTTCTTTCTGCAAGAGCAGTGTCTCCGCGCCGCGAAACTTTACCTCACGAGTCTCCGGCTCGACTGCCGCCTCTCCGCAGCCCCCAAAGCCAGAAGTCTTGCGCGCCGGGGGGTCGGAAATGCGCCTTCGAATTGAGGAGCCAGAGTATTCCCGAAACGCCGCGAACTCTTTGCGCCTGCCCTGGGTAATCTCGTTGCGTGATGGTCGGTGAAGAAAAGGAATGGGCCGCTGGCGCCCCTCTTGCCCCATGAAGAAATGGGGTGTGCAAGGTGTCAGTACCGACCAACGCTCCTGGGTTTGACTGACTCCGGGCGGAACGGTGGAAACTGTCGGCGGCATCCCGGCTAATTCTCTCGCGCGTTTCCTGCTTTCACGCTAGACCGCTGACCCGCATCGAGACACTTTCTCGAAAAGACCCTTTGGAATCTATTGCCGGATGGTGGCTCAAAACCCTCCGCGAGGATGATGGTGGCGAATTGATTGCCACAGCCGAGAGCCACCTCTGGCGATCCGAAGCCGCTTGCCGCACATTCGCCGAGCGTCTTCGGGAGAAGAGGCCAGATGCCGAAATCAAGATCTATCAGGAGGCTGGCGGTTGGGGTGTCGAAATCACGCTTCCGGGCATATTCATGCGAGACTCGCGAGGACCCGCAGGTTAAGAGACTGCGTTCTTTGTCCCGGCGGCAAGCGCGGGAACTTGACCGATCCACCGCAACTCAATAGATCTTCACCTCAGAACTCCCGCTCCGCCATGAAAACGCACGAGCTCTTCGATCTGGATCCCTACGCCCGCCCCCGGCTGACGTTCAATTTGCCGATGCCGATGGGCTGCGGGCACTGAGGCTGCGCTTCAGCGCTGTCAACATGGCAGCATAGGCTTCCTCTTCGGGCTTCAATCAACCATCAACTCTCAACCATCAACCCGCCTATAGCTTCTCCGGCCATGGAAGCACCCCCTTGAGATTTGCTTCCCAGGATCGATGCCAGCGGATACCCCAGCTTTTACCATGTACCAGCATCAGTTGCACCAGCAAATCAACCAATGCGTGAGGGAAAGAAATTTGCCTGAGGGCGATGCGGGAATTCTCTTTCTTACCCGGTTTATCGCCAATGCGGCAGCCATAAAAGCCCTCTACGACGAAATCTACGCCAATCATCCCAAAGCGGAGGAAAGCTTTGGCCGCCTGCTGAATATCATCACCGCCGCTTTCATCAACCGGCCCGACAGCATGAAGGACAAAGACGATGAAAAGCAGGACCAGGGATATTGGTTCCTAAGCAACAGCATCACGGGCATGAGCCTTTATGTGGACCGCTTCTGCGGCAGCCTCCCGGACATGGAATCGAAGCTCGATTACCTGAACGAGCTGGGCGTTAACCTGCTTCATCTGATGCCGGTTTTTGAGAGCCCTCCCGGCGAAAGCGACGGCGGCTATGCGGTATCGGATTACCGCACGGTGGATCCGCGCTTTGGCACACTTGAAGATCTAAAGGAACTCCGGCAGCAGATGGGCGCAAGGCAAATGTTCCTCATGATCGATATCGTGCTTAACCACACCTCCCATCATCATGAATGGGCGAAGAAAGCCAGGCAAGGTGACCAAAGCTACCAGGACTATTTTCATATGTATCCCGATCGGGAGATTCCGGATCGCTTTGAGCGCGGCATGCCGGAGATATTCCCCGAGTCCTCGCCGGGCAATTTCACCTATTGTAAGGAGATCAATAAGTGGGTGATGACGATTTTCCACGATTACCAGTGGGACCTTAACTATACCAATCCCGCGGTTCTCCTGGACATGCTCGACACCATTTTCTTTTACGGCAACCTTGGCGTCGATGTCCTCCGTATCGACGCGCCGGCCTTTATCTGGAAGCAGGTCGGTACGACCTGCCAAAATCTGCCCCAGGCTCATACCCTCTTGCGGCTCCTCAAACAATGCGTGCAGACGGCCATGCCGGGCATGGCCATCCTGGGTGAAGCTATCGTGGCGTCCAAAGAGATATTGAAATATTTCGGCACCGGGCTCTTTACGGCACGCGAGTGTGACCTGGCCTATGGCGCCACGCACATGGCCCTGCAATGGGACGCGCTGGCTACGGGCGATACCCGCGTGATGCTGGCGGCTCAGCACGACATCTTGCAAAAACCCTTTGGCACATCGTGGATCACCTATACCCGCTGCCACGATGACATAGGGCTGGGTTACGACAATCAAATGATCCGGCATGCAGGCTTCGACCCGCTTCAGCATCGGAAATTCATAATGGACTATTATTCCGGAGCCTATCCAGCGTCCCCTGCGTCGGGGGCTCTCTTTTCGGTGAATCCCAAGACCAACGACGCTCGAATCAGCGGGTCTCTGGCTTCCTTATGCGGGCTCGAGAAGGCATTGCTGAGTAAAGAGAGCACGGCTATCGACTTAGCCATCGGCAGAATCCTCATGATGCAGGCCCACAGCTTCCTCATTGGAGGCATTCCCATGATCTTTTACGGCGATGAAGCCGGATACACTAACGATTATTCCTACCTCGAAGATCCCGGCAAAGATTACGATAACCGCTGGATGCACCGGCCCGTCATCGACTGGGAAAAGAATAAGCGAATCGAAGAGCAGGGCTGCACTGAGGAGCGGGTCTATTCGGCCACCCGGCGCTTGATCGCCATTCGCAACAAACTGCCCATGATCGCGGATGCGAAGAACCTCACGTGGCTCGCCCCGCATAACATTCACGTGGCGGGCTACCTTCGAACTCTGGAGAACCGCCGGGTTTATTGTCTGTTCAACTTCAGCGGCCGCCAGCAGATGATCACCTGGTATATCTTTAAGGAACATGGCCACATTGCCGATCGGCTTTTCGATCATTGGACTGAACAAGAACACTCCATAGGCCTCGATCACGAGTACCTGACCCTTACGCCCTATCAGTTCATGGTTCTGGAGCCTGCGGCAGCTGAACTTTAAGGCACGAATAGTCGGCACCCAAAATCCGCAGTCGCTCGAACCCGCTGACCGCCTGCCATCGCAGGCGGATCAAGACTCATCGCTTTCCGACTTGTGCGAGTGACGCTTCCAGTATTTCACCCACGCCGCGTGATCTTTGCGCGTCACCTTCTCCATTCGCCCGGTTGCCGTGGCCAGCCAATCTTGACCCAAGTCCCGGCGCAGGCGATCCATCGCTACCTGCAAGTCGCCTGGGCTTCTGCTGCCAAGGTGAACGTTCGCAGTTTCAAATCCCATTGCGCGCAGGAGAGCGGGAGCAAGGACCAGACGGGAGTCTTCCTTGGAAGCGGGAAGTTCAATCTTAATAGCATCGGGCGCCAGTTGCCGAACCAGCCAGCGATCGTGGACTTGCAGCCACGGATCGGGGCTGCGCACAGCCCGCTGGAGCAGGGTAGCCGTTAGTGACATCGCCGCGGGACGCATTTCCAGCCAGGAAAGAGCGGAAGGAACAAGCGCTTTTGCCTCGCGAGCGATGTATGGATCATCACCGTGTTTCAACACCGCAATGTACCTTCGACGCCCAAGGCTACCGAGCCCACCCGGCCTCTTTTGTCTACGGTAGACCGGCGTGCTTCCACGAGGGAAGGCCGAACGAAAAACGTCGTCCAGCCCCCTGGGGAGCTCTTTCGTACTTATCGCAGGATTCTCATCGTCATTGAGCTTTTTGGTCCAGAAATCCGCGGCCGGTTCGTTCACGGTAGTCACGAGAGCCAGCAACTCGTGGTAATTCCCATTTTCAAGTAACGTCGGCGCTCCAGCCGCTTTCAGCCCGTCCTCATAACCCCCGATCAGCAACTCGGCGACCTTGTCAATTGGGGCTTCAATCTCGACCGCCTCTGCGGCGAAAATGATACTTGTGGCGAGGCGAACGAGATCGAGCGTGAACGGAACTTGGCACGCTTCGTCAAAGTCGTTTACTCCCCAGACAAGCCGGTTTCGCGAATCGCGCCAAATTCCGAAGTTCTCCACATGCAGGTCTCCCACGGCGAGAAGCGCGTCTTCGTTTCGCCCGTGCAGATCACCGCACTCTTTGCGCCACCGTTGAAGCCACCGATAGAACGTGGCGCGAAGAAAGGGGAACGGCCCCGACGCCATCAGGGCGTGTTTCTTATCGAGCCGCTTGTCTTGCAGGTCGGTTTGATCCGCCAACCACGACTCGTAGAACACAGTGGATTCAACGATATTCACCTTCTCTCAAGAGAATGATCGATTTCGGCCGGGGGATTTCCAGCAAAAATCCACTCTAATCCGGCGGCTGTCGCACTAAAATCGGCATATGCTCCATAAATCATTCGATAATCTTTCGTTCGTAAATGAGGTCGTTGCTCATCGGGAGAAAAAAAATATCGCGGCAAGATACCTCTCTCGCGGAGAAGGCACGACGGCAGAGATGTGACAATCTTGTAACCTCTTCGTGAATCGCGAGTCGCGGCCTGACGCGGCAGCCGGTTGCTATCCTGAGCGTGAGCGACACGGCCGCCGCGGATCATGCGCTCGCCGAGACGCACTGGATCCACCTCGTCGTCCAATAGGTTAGTGCTTGAACGCAAGGGCTCTTGATGCTTTCCTATGGCATGCGTGCGATCTGGAAAGGGAGCATCACCTTTGGACTTGTGTATATACCGGTGGCTGTTTATCCGGCCACGCGCGAGGAGAAAATTAGTTTCAGGCAGCTGCGCGCCCGCGACCTCAGCCCGATTCGCTACAAGAAGGTTGCGGAAGCCGATGAGAAAGAGGTCAAGCCTGAGGAAATCGTCAAAGGATTCGAATATGAAAAGGGTCATTGGGTGACCCTGCAAGACGAGGACTTTGAAAAGGTGAAGATCGAATCAACGCATTCCATCGAGATCACTGATTTCGTAGATCAGTCGCAAATCAATCCGAAGTTCTTCTACAGACCCTATTTTCTGGAGGCGCAAAAGGGAGGAGAGAAACCTTACACGCTTTTGTACAAGGCGCTCCTGGAATCGGGTAAGATCGGAATTGCCAAGGTCGTGATCCTGAGCAGGGAATACTTGGCCGCCGTCAAACCCGATGGGTTGTTCTTGATGCTCGAGCTGATGCACTTCGCCCACGAGGTCCTTGAACCCGAAGCTCTCAAGACTCCTTCTGAGAAGGACGTCTCCTCCAAGGAGCTAGGCATGGCCAAAGCGCTTATCGAATCGATGACGGCCGAGTGGGAACCGGAAAAGTACAAAGATCAGTACCGGGCGGCGGTTATGCAGCTGATCGAAGAGAAAGCACGCAACAGACCACCATCAGCCAAGCCGATTGCGCCGCGGATGGCCTCAAACGTGGTGGACCTGGTCGCCGTCCTGCAGGAAAGCCTGCAAAAGGTTGGAACAAGAAAGACGGAGCCGAAAAGCTCCGGCCGCGTCCGATCTGCAAACTCGCTCGTCAAGCAAAAGAGAAGGTCGGCGGCGGCTTAGCAGTGCGGAAACGCGAAAGTTGCGGCTCGCGAAAAGCAAATGGCAGCGGATTTGTTTTCCAGCACTGCGGAAGGGCTCTGAGCGGTCCGCGCTGCGAATCCTGTTAGTCGCTGCGTGCTCATTGTGTAATCACCGCGCTACGCAGCGACTGGCCGGAAGTTGAAGAACCCACGATTTCCACGTTACTGCCAATCGTCAGGCCGGTCGCAGGGTCCAAAATGCGGCGCTAAAGACAAACTTGTCGACATGCACGGTTTTTTCAACAGCCTCCTGGAAAGCATAAAGAACGGGATGTCACGAAATTGTCACGGGAACCTTGTTTGCCTATCAGCTCTATTGATGCGTGACCTCATCTCCTCTATAGCTCAGCCATTATGTCCGCAGAATTTAAATCTTCGCTTAACAAGTCCGTCAATGGGCTTAAGGCCCTAATCCTAAATAGCCTAAAATTCACACTTGCGCGTGACACTGAGACCGCCACGAAGCGCGATTGGTGGCTGGCGACCTCCAAGGCGGTGCAGGGCATGATCGTGGAACGAATGATCGCCACGGCCACCGCGCATAACAACCTCAACGCCAAACGGGTTTATTATCTCTCGCTTGAGTTTCTGATGGGCCGGCTCTTTTCCAACAATCTCCACAGCGCGGGCGTCAATGGCGAAATGGTGCATGCCCTTGAGGAACTGGGTCTCGACTACGAGGAGCTCCGGCATGAGGAATATGATATGGGGCTGGGGAACGGCGGTCTTGGCCGTCTCGCCTCGTGCTTCCTGGACTCGCTTGCGACCTTGGACCTCCCAGCCATCGGCTACGGAATCCATTACCAATACGGGCTCTTCAAGCAGGAATTTCGCAACGGCTACCAGGTCGAGCTTCCCGACGCATGGATGCAATACGGAACCCCTTGGGAAATCGTCCGGCCCGAGCACGCAACGGAAATCCAGGTTTATGGCTACGTCGAGAACGTCTTCGACGACCGGGGCAATTACGTCCCGCGCTGGATGGGCTGGAAGAAGCTGGTGGGCATCCCTTATGACATCCCTGTGCCAGGTTACGGAACCAACACGGTCAACTTCCTTCGCCTCTGGGAATCCCGAGCACCAGAAGAGTTCGATCTGGAGGCCTTCAACCGCGGGGGTTACGAGGAAGCCGTGCGCGAAAAAAACCACAGCGAAACCATCTCGAAGGTTCTTTACCCCAATGACAAGACCGATAGCGGCAAGGAACTGCGCCTGCTTCAGCAATACTTTTTTGTCGCCTGTTCGCTTAAAGATATCATCCGGCGTTTTCGCAGAACCAACGAGGACTGGGAAGACTTCCCGGAAAAGGTTGCAATCCAACTCAACGACACACACCCCGCCATAGCCGTCGTCGACCTCCAGCGCCTGCTCCATGATGAATACGGGATGCCTTGGGATAAGGCATGGTCGATCGTCACGCGCACCTTCGCCTACACCAATCACACCCTGCTGCCCGAAGCTCTTGAAAAGTGGAGCGTGGCACTTTTCCAGAAGGTCGTGCCCCGTCATCTGCAGCTCATCTTTGAGATCAACACGCGCTTTCTTGAGCAAGTCGATGCCAAGTGGCCGGGAGACACCAAGATGAAGCAGCACCTCTCCCTCATTGAAGAAGGCCCCGTGCAGATGGTGCGCATGGCACATCTCGCAGTCGTTGGCGGGCACTCGGTCAATGGCGTTGCCGCGCTGCATACCAAGCTCCTGAAAAAAGATCTCTTCCCGGAATTTGACGCTCTCTATCCGGGCAAGTTCAACAACAAGACCAACGGCATTACTCCGCGTCGCTGGCTCCTTGCCTGCAATCCGCGCCTTAGCGAGCTGATCACCTCCAAAATCGGGCATGGCTGGGAACGCGATCTCGACAAGCTTCGCGCCCTTGAAGCCTGCGCGGACGACCTGCAGTTCCAAATCGATTTCATGAACGTCAAGCAGGCCAACAAGGTCGATCTTGCGCGCATTATCAAGAGGGATTGCGGGGTAGAGGTTAATCCCGGCGCACTTTTCGACGTGCACATCAAGCGTCTGCACGAATACAAACGCCAGCACCTCAATCTTCTTCACATCCTGGCCCTTTATCGCCGCCTGCTGCAAAATCCCGGCCTGGTGATCACCCCGCGCGTCTTCATCTTCGCCGCCAAGGCCGCGCCCGGTTACGACATGGCCAAGTGCATTATTAAGACCATTAATGCCGTAGGCAAGTGCATCAACAACGACAAGCGCATCGAGGACAAAATCAAAGTCGTCTTCCTGCCAAACTATCGCGTCTCCCTCGCCCAACGCATCGTCCCCGCCGCTGATCTCTCCGAGCAAATCTCCACGGCAGGCAAGGAAGCCTCAGGCACCGGCAACATGAAGCTTGCTCTCAACGGCGCCCTGACTATCGGCACCCTCGACGGCGCAAACGTGGAGATCATGGAAGAGGTCGGCGAGGATAATATCTTCATCTTCGGGCTCACTGTCGATGAGGTCCACGCCCTCTTGAAGAAAGGCTACAATCCCCAGGAATACTACATGAAAAACGAGGAGTTGCGCGCCGTCGTGGACTGGGTGGGATCCAACTACTTCACCCCGGAGGAACCCCCAGGGGTCCTGAGCATGCTTCGCGACAATCTCTTCTACAGCGACCCTTTCCTCTGCCTGGCGGACTTCGAGTCCTACAGCGAATGCCAGAAAAAAGTCGACGCCGCGTTCCGACAGAAGTCCCACTGGGCGAAAATGGCCATCCTTAACACCGCCAGAGTCGGAAAATTCTCCAGCGACCGCGCCATCCGCGAATATGCCCGCGATATCTGGAGGGTCGAGCCGGTCTGCGTCTAACGATCATTACGAAGGAATTCACGGTCTCTTCCTTCGAGTTGACGAGATCCCACGGCCTGTCGGCGTAAGTCGAACCCCCACGTGAACGTGCCGGGAAGAATCCGGCGCATAGCGCCATAGCGCCTATGGGCAGACGTTTGTGGCGGTGCGAGCGCGAACTTAGAGGAAGCAGGCGGTCACAACAAGACTCCCCTATTTAACCTTCTGCCATTGCTTGATATCGAAATGGTTGATCCAGCCGCACTTTACACATACGGCGTGACACGACTCTGAGTCTTTCCGAACAAGGTTCCACCCGAAATCGCCGCACCGTCCCCCGCCGCACTTGCGAGGGCTGGTTCTGGAAAAAATCTCCTTCTCCACGGTGTACTTGACCAAGGCTCCCGCAAGCACGCTCAGGATGAGCCCCACGATAAAAAGGAAGATCATAATGTTTTTGATTTATCGATTTAAGGCTTCATCGAATGATTCGGTCGCCACCTGCGCATCGGACTCGTAAACGTGCAACAGACTGCACCGATATTCACTGGATATCGCGTTGTTTTTCGCTTGTTTCAAAAGTGACGCAGACTCCAGCGCTCCTCAAACGGAATTTTTCTACGGCAAAATGTTCTCTGGAAGTTGCAAACCGGAGACTTCCTTCCATTGTCCCTTGACCACCCTAACGCTCTTTGACCATCATTTGCATGTGTCGGGCCTCAACGACCGATACATCCCGTTCGATTGCGGAACAGCCCGTGATTGCAAAACCTCGTCAGGCCGAACGAGTTCTCCGCGTCACGGAGCGGCTCGTCCTGGCGGCGGGCCTCCTATTGTTCGGCGTGCTTGTCGCGCGGCTCGGGATCGACAGAGTCATCGCCAACCTCCAGATGGTCGGCTGGGGCATTGCCTTGATCATCGCCGCGGAGATGCTGGCCTTCGCCGCCAACACGCTGGGATGGCGCGCCGCGTTTCCGGCCGGAGTTCGCGTGCCATCCTTTGGACGACTCCTGCTGGCGCGCATCGCCGGCGACTCAATCAACTATTTGACCCCGACGGCGAACCTAGGCGGGGAGTTCGTCCGGGTCCGCATGCTCCAGGGACAAGCAGAGGTGGCACCGCTGGTCGCCTCCGTCGTGGTGGCCAAGCTCACATAGACAATCGGGCTGGTAGCTTTCGTCGCAGTCGGAGTGCTCGTCGTCGTTGATGATACCCGCATTTCGGCCGGTCGCGCGATGGGGGATTTTCTGGGGACTGTTTCTTTTCGCTGCTGTGTTGGCCGGGCTGCTGGTCATGCAGCGGCGTGGCTTGCTCGCCCCCGCCCTTCGTCTTGCCGACCGTTGGCCCGCCCTCCGCTTCCTGGCGCCAATCCGGCCATCCATCGACCAGATCGACGCCGAGATGGCTAGGATCCACCGGGAATCGATGGGACGAATCGTTTTCTCGTCGGCGAGCTTCGCCGTCGGGTACGCCCCTGGCATCGTCGAGAGCTACCTGATACTGTGGTTCTTCGGCGTCCCCGTCAGCCTCGAACTCGCCCTCGCATGCTCAATAACCTCATGTTCTTTGTCCCCTGCGTGTCGGAACCCAGGAAGCGGGCAAAGTCCTTGTGTTCGCGATGCTCGGACTCGATCCCGCGCAGGGCTGGCAGCCGGACTCATCTCCCGCATCCGCGAACTCGCTTGGGCGTTCATCGGCCTCGCCATCCTGGCTCAATCCCGCCTTCATGCTCGACCTCTCCCGCCGTCAGAAAGCGCAAGCCTCGCCGGTATTAGCCCGATTCTGTCGGAGGACTGATTCCAAAATAGGAGAGCTGCATGAGCCATCCGATCTCCGGCCCGGCGTCCAGCCCGCCCCTTCCTCTTCTGCCCGTTGTTTACCCGTTCCTCGTAGGTCAAGTGCTTATATCTCCTTTTTCTCTTTGACTCTGCCATCCCGCTCCAGCTTCTTCGCTGCAGCGTTGCGACTTAAAGTTGAATCCAGCTTCCGAAATGGTGGCAGCGTCGAGGGTCTCTGGCAAGGCACGGAGGCAGGCCAATCCCCATAGGACTTGGCCTGCCGACGCAACACAGCCAGAGACACCTCGCCGCGCATCCCATTCCCAAGCAATTCTTTAAAGAGGCGCTTGGGAGGCGGCCTCGGCCATTGGGAAAATTCTTTCGGCATTTGCGGACCTCATCGGCTTCCATCTCAACCGTGGCAGGGACCGGGAGGGCGAGTTCGTCAGTGCGCGGCAATTGTGGGAGACCTTCTACCAGCCAGGCTTGATCGCCGGCCGGCTCGATGCTGACGGAGACGAGCGAATCGCTGCGGCGGTCAAGCAACGTGGTGATGTGCGCGAGCTTCTCGAGGCCGGGCAGACCCCGGAGCTGGAGCTGGTTTCCCCGGCGAAAGCCGAAAGCGAGGGCACGTACACCCTCAAGGTCCGGGTCAAGCGAGCCGGCAGTGGCGAAGGCCAGCTGGTCGTACGTGTGGACGGGCAGGAACTCAAGGGGCGGTGGCAGGCGCCGGCGCTCACCCAGGGGGGCGTGGTCGAATTGCCGGTGGATCTGGCAGGAGGTCAGCGCTCGGTCTCCGTGGAGCTGGTGGACGGCCGCGGCATCGGTTCAAAGCCAGTCGAGGCACGCGTCATCGTGGATCGTGCCTCCACTCGTGAGAGTGGAACCTTGCACGTGTTGGCAGTGGGCGTTACGGATTACCTCGACGGCTCATTGAAGTTGAAACACGCCGCAGCAGACGCCGAGGCGGTCGCCAAAGGGCTGAAGGAACGCGCGAACTTGCTTTTTCACGAACGGTTGAACGTGAAAACCCTCGTGGCACTCACAGAGAAGAAATTCCGTTTCCGGCAAGTGCCCATGCAGGACACACCGGGAGAGCCTTTTGCCGTCGCCATGCCGCTGAGCGCGGACAGATCTCAGTGAATGAAATGCTCAAGTTCAAGGGCGTTCGAACGACCAGGACCTCAGTGATGGCTGCGATGGACGCGACGGCCAGTCATCGATCATGCAGCTTTAGTAAGGATTTCAGTTCCGCCAAAGTGTTAACGTAATACGTAGCATTGCTGCCGCGTGGGACTCCAGGTCGCAAAATCTGCACCGTTTTCATTCCGAGCTTATTCCCCGCTTCGATCTCCGAGTCCGGATTGTCACCAACTACAATCACTTCTTCCGGTTTAAACTGCCTGGCGTCCAATATGGACTCAAAGATCCCTAGCTTGCCTTTCCTCTCGACTTCATCAATGGCGTCGACGTGGGTGCCTGTGAAAAGGCGCTCGAAGTTCAGCGCCTTGATTTTGCTTTCCTGGAGCCGCCGAAAGCCGGAAGTCACCAAGTAGAGCTCGACGGGTAATTCCCGAAGGACATCAAGGTCGTTGTAGCCCTTCATTGGAGTTTCGACAGTGATGCCGGAGAAAACGTCCCAACCGGCCTTGAGCATGTCGTGAGAGAAGCCATATTTATTTGCGACGAAGTCGAGTGGAAGGCGCCAGCAGTCAGAGAATGCCTCCTTGAGCGTTTCCTCGGAAAGCGTACCGCGATTGGCAGCTCTCATCGCAGCGAACGCCGGCTCGAAGAGGTGCTCGCCTATTTCATTTGCCGCGGCGAGGCAGTTATCCAAATCAAAAATCAAAGCTCTGATCATCATGAACACACTATTAAATTTCGATGCGCCCTCCCAGTTCGATCGTGCGGTTGAAAGGGAGCTTGAAAAATTCCGCCGGTCTTTGCGCGTGATGGCTCATCGCAATAAAGAGGTGCTCGCGCCACCTCCCCATACCAGGCTTCCTGGTACTGACAATCGTTTCGCGCCCCAGAAAGAAGCTCGTTTTTTGCTCCTCGATGACAAAGTTTTTCATCGCGCAACATTGTACGATCTCACCAATTGTCGGTGTTTCCATAAAGCCAAAGTGGGCGATGATTCGGAAAAAACCGTGTGAGAGATCTTTGAGCTCAATGCGAGAGTCTTTTTTAACATATGGGATCCGATCGGTGATGATTGTAAGTACAATGTTGCGCTCGTGAAGCACGCGGTTGTGCTTGAGATTGTGCAGGAGCGGCACGGGCGCGCCTTTGGGCTGCCCCGCAAGGAACATGGCGGTGCCCGGCACCCGTGCGGGGAGACCGGACTCGCGCCCAAGCGCTGTCGTCGAGACGATGAGGTCTCTGAGCGAAAGCATTTGCAGTGAGTTCTTGCGCAGAAGGTAGCGCCCCCTCTTCCAGGTGGTCATCAGCAGGAAGACCGCGGCACCGATTGCAAGAGGCAACCAACCGCCGTGCGTTACTTTGGCGGCGTTGGCGGCAAGGAAGGTTCCTTCCACAGCGAGCAGAAGAGCGCAAAGTGCCGCGGCTCGCGGGATACTCCAATTCCATACCCGGCGAGCTGCAAAGAAAAGTAAGAGTGTTGTGGCGACCATGGTCATGGTCACCGCGATCCCGTACGCGCCTGCCAAAGCGGTGCTGCTCCTAAAGCCAATTACCAGCGCGATGCACCCCACGGCGAGCAGGGTGTTGATCTGAGAAATGTAAATTTGTCCATGTTCTTCGTGGGAGGTGTGCCGGATGTTGATAAAGGGCACATATCCCATCTGCACAGCTTGCATCGTGAGGGAGAAAGCGCCGGAGATCAGCGCTTGCGAAGCAATCACAGTCGCTGCAGTGGCCAGCGCGATAAGCGGCCAAAGCAGCCAGGTTGGAACCATGTGAAAGAGAGGACTTTCATGTGTTGTGGGATCGCGCAAGGCCAGGGCGCCTTGTCCAAGATAGTTGAGAAGAAGCGAAGGAAATACAACGCAATGCCATGCAAGAGCGATTGGCTTTCGCCCGAAATGTCCCAGGTCGGCGTAAAGAGCCTCAGCACCGGTGGCTACGAGAAAGACACTGCCCATGATTATTAGCGAACCTGAACCGTGCGAGATCAGGAAACGCGCAGCGTAGAGCGGGTTGATGGCCTCCAGGACGCTGGGATGGCGAATAATCTGGAACATGCCGGTGATTGCAAGCGTTACGAACCACACCAGCATGACGGGTCCAAAAAGCTTGGCTACCGATTCGGTGCCATTCCGCTGAAAAGTAAAGAGGATCACGAGAATCACCACGGTGACGGGAACGGTAAATGGCGCCAGCCATGGGGCCGCAACACTCAGGCCCTCTGTAGCGGAGAGCACTGAGATGGCGGGCGTAATGACTCCATCTCCGTAAAGAAGGGCCGCCCCGATTACCCCGATGGCTATCATCACGATGCTCAGCTTCGACTTCTCTCCCTGGGTGACACTTTCAGGAAACGCCAGCGAAAGCAGCGCTAGGATTCCCCCTTCGCCCTGATTGTCCGCGCACATCACGAAGGTGAGGTATTTGACTGTGACCAGTAGCGTCAGCGTCCAAATAATGAGTGATAAAATTCCAAGAATTCCCTCCTGATCCTCGATTCCGTGAGCGAGGCACTCCCGGAAGGCATAGAGAACGGAGGTGCCTATGTCGCCATACACAATGCCGAGGGCCCCAAGGGCGCTACCGGCGGAGGCCCCATTGATATGCTTCATTGGATGAAACAGCGCGATGAGCTTGCCGAAATTGGCGGGAAACGAGGACTGCGATTCGCCCGATTCGCAAGCTCAAGGCTTTTTGCAAAGCCCGAATGTCCTGGCCGGTCATGCCCTGGGATGGTGTGCGGCTTGGCTCATGATTGGAAGTCCGTGCACTTTCTCCGGAGACAGATTAGGTAAAGCGCGTCAACCCACGGCTTATGCTCGATAAGGGCCGAGCAGGTCAAGCCCAGAGCGTGGAGGCATTTGTCTCGAACGCACAGCGCAAAGCTGCCAATAAGACGCCGGCAGATCGCACATTACGCAGAGGTTTACGACGGCCCGATCTTCGTGATCTCTTGAAACAGAGAAACGCGGCTACCTCGATCATGGATTTACAATCCGCGACGCCGAGTTCTTTCCTTCGGCGCATGCGCTAGCCGATCCGTTGCCGATTACGGGCAATAAGATTGAGCTTTTGCACAATGGAAAGGAGATTTTTCCTGCCATGCTCGAGGCGGTTCGCGGCGCGCGAGAAAGCGTGAACTTTGAAGCGTTCCTATTTCATCCCGGGCAAGTCGCCTCGCAGTTTCGGGACGCGCTGGCGGAGCGGGCGCGCGCGGGCGTACGCGTGCGGGTGATGCTCGACGGCATGGGCTCAAGTACCGAACTAGACGACAGCGACGTGAAGCAGCTCAAAGAAGCCGGATGTTCCTTCGCCTACTATCACGCGGTCAGATCGTGGAGAATCGACCGGTTGAATCGGCGCACGCACCGCCGCTTGCTGATCGTGGACGGCCGCATCGGTTTCACTGGAGGGGTCTTAGTCACGAGACGATCCCGACGCGCCGGATTGCGAAAGTGATCGTCTTCGCCGCCGACTAAGCGCGATCATCGTCCGTCGTACGAAAATAAAGGTAAGGCGGGGCCGTTTCCCGGGTAGACACTTTTCCTGCGTTGGAAGACACATTCCACTCATAATTTCGCGACCAGTCCCGTGCAAAAACCGAAGCTGTGCGATCACACTTGCGGGATAGGGTCGATCTCAAGAAGATGACGCCCTGAATGGATCTGTTGTTTTGAAATTGCTACTTGGCTGATCAGCTTAACCCTAATGGAACCCTCGAAAATCAACGGCGAAAGATTTCGCACCGCTTTTGTGCTAATACTAGTGCTGGCGATATCCGCCCTATTCGTGGCCGTGGTGTGGCCTTTCCTTCAGGCGCTGCTGGTCGGGGCAATCCTTTCGGGTCTCTGCCACCCGCTTTATCGCTGGATGGTGCGCCTTTTTCGTGGCCGCGAGTCTCTCGCCTCCGCTGTGACACTCTTGATCCTTTTCCTCCTCATCGTCGGACCGCTCAGCGCTCTCTTGGGCCTCGTGGTCAAACAGGCCCTGACCGTAAGTGAACATGCGATTCCTTGGCTTCAGGAGCGCTTTGGCGCGGCGGGCTCCTTCGACGTCCATCAGTGGCTCGTCGAACGCTTTCCCTTAATAGCCGATCTCGTGCCAAGCCAGGGGGAAATCGTGAAAAACCTCGGGACGGCGGCAAAGACGGCGGGGGGGGTTCTCGTGAACTGGGCATCCGCGTTTACCGCCGGAACCGCCGGATTCTTTCTCCATCTTTTTGTGATGATCTACGCCATGTTCTTCTTCCTGAAGGACGGCAGGTCCATTTTGCAAAAGATTTTTTACTACATGCCTCTCCGCCATGAAGACGAAATCCGGATGCTGGAGAGATTTGTGTCCGTCACGAGAGCCACTATAAAAGGTTCGTTGCTGATCGGCTTGATTCAGGGATCGCTGGCTGGGATCGCGTTTTACTTCGCCGGCATCGACGGGGCGGCGTTTTGGGGCACCATCATGGTGGTTCTCTCGGTCATCCCAGGAATTGGAACGGCGCTGGTGTGGGTGCCTACCGTGATCTATTTGTATGTGATCGAATCGCCGGTATCCGCAATCCTCCTCGCAATCTGGTGCGCGGGTGTCGTGGGAACCGTGGACAATTTTCTGCGCCCGCGACTTGTCGGCAGAGACGCCGAGATGCCTGACCTCCTCATCTTGATCGGCACCTTGGGAGGGCTATTTTTCTTCGGGCCGATCGGATTCGTCATCGGACCCGTTGTATGCGGACTTTTCCTCACGGCCTTGGATATCTATGGCGCCACATTCAAGAGCATCCTCCCTCCGGTCAAGAGCCTCAACCCCGATGCGATGGTCGAGCCGGAGCCGACCTTGGAAGAAAAAGCACCCAAAGATGCGGGCCATAGCGCCCGAAAAGCACAACCCAAAAAAGGGCGGCGCTAAAATCTGGCTCTCCGATCAATTTTGCAGCTGGATGTTCGCATCCTCGCCACAACAATACTAAATTTCCAGCCACGGATGGGGCACGGATGAAACACGGATAGCCCTTGAGGAAACGACTTATTGGATACGCATTCGGAGTTCGTCACACGACCCTTTGATCCGTGTTCCATCCGTGCCCATCCGTGGCGAAAAACTACCCTCCTGGAGCAGCAACCTTGACAAGGCTGCCTTTTCAGCGGGGGCGTTTTATCTCCTGGCGCGGACCGGGACGCTTCGTCTTGCGGAAGGGCTTCAGCTTGCCGCTGCGAGCCAGCTCAATGGCTCGCACCTGGGAATCCGTGAAATGCAAGCGATATGCGACCATCAGTTTCACGCGAGCGCGGCCGCCAGGCACGGATCATCGCCTCGCAGTCGCGCTGCGTAGTGGCCATGGGCTTCTCGCAGAGCACATGAACCCTCGCCTTTGCGGCGCGCTCAGTGAATTGGCGATGTTGCGTATTTGGCAGAACGATAAACGCCGCATCGACGCCCTCTTTCTCCACAGCGACTTCAAAGTCGTCGTAGTGGTATGCTGGCACACCGTATTTTTTGGAAAGGACACGGCCTTTGGCACTGTCCCCAGAGACAAGCGCCGCCAGTTCGGACCGCCGCGCATGCCCGAACGCCGGAAGAATCGCGACCTGAGACAAGTGGCCCAATCCGATAATGGCGTACCGGATTTTTGCGGTTTTTTTCATTCCTAATGAGATTTCGCAACTCGCTCAAGAGCCGGCTGTCTCAAACTGCGGAGTGTCAGCGGCCGGTCCGAGCGATTGACGCGAACGTCGCGCGGAAGTTGATTGATAAACAAAGAAGAGTCGTTCGGCCCAGGGCGAGCGTATCCTTCAGTAGATAGTGCATTGTTTTTCCAGGATGCTACGCCACCTTTGTATACCAATTCGCCCGGCTTCCAGAGGGGGCTCGTGCGTCTTTGTAAGGAAGCTGAAGCCGTCACGACAAATTGGAAAAATGAGCTGGCGCAGCTCGACGACATCAACTCTTGACACCTCATATGCATCCGAGGAAAAGCAAAGCGCGCTTCGCAGCGATCATCCTGGATACGTGTGGTCGAAGAGAGTGTGAGCCCACGGGCGCAGCAACAAACTTGAATACCGATAATCAATGAGCCCTCCCGAAGAGAAGCCGCTCCAGACAGCCCCAGAGGTGCTTGAAAGTGCGGGCACCTCCGCCAACGATAGCGTTTCAGACACAGCGGAAAAGAAATCCACCTCGACTTGGTTTGCCCTTCGAAACCCGGTGTTTTGCCGTTTATGGTTTGCGACCCTGTTATCAGGCACGTTCGTCTCGTCTCAGGACGTTACTGCGACGTGGTTTATGGACTATCTTGGCGCTTCGCCGTACTTGCTCTCTCTGATGGCAACCGCCGCATCCGCCCCGTTCTTTCTCTTCACTCTGCCAGCCGGGGCCATTGCTGACATCGTGAACCGTCGCACCGTGATCGTGGGTGCCGTGCTTTGGCAGGCACTCTGGTCGGCGGTTCTTGCCTTTGGGGCGTGGACGGACGTGCTTACTCCCGGCGCTGTGCTTGCGTGCGTCTTTGCGCTGGGGATTGGGCTTGCCTTTGGCGCCCCGGTTTGGGGAGCCGTTGTTCCGGATATCGTCAAGAAAGATGAGCTGCCATCGGCTGTAACACTGGGAGGGGTGCAACTTAACCTCTCCGGGATTGTCGGGCCCGCGCTCGGCGGTCTCATGCTGCCGCTGCTCGGCGCACCACTTCTGATTTCGTTGAATACGCTGGCCTTTCTGGGTGTTGCTCTTGTCATCATGCAATGGAAGCCGCGGCAGGCGGCGTCAACCAGGCTGCGCGAGAACTTTACCGAATCGTTCATCAGTTCGGTGCGGTATGCTCGCAACTCGGGACGTATGAAGATCATCCTTTTTCGCAATGTGCTCTTTTCGGTTGTGATCTCGGTGATCCCGGCGCTCCTGCCCGTGATCGCGCTCCGGAATTGCAACTGTTCGCCCTCCCAACTTGGCCTTATCTTTGCGTGCGTGGGCGTCGGGTCATTGACCGGGGCGATGTTCGTTCTGCCGTACCTCAGGCAGCGGCTCTCGACGAACGCGATCATTTCGACCTCGATGGCGATAATGATCGTCGTTCTCATCTCAATGTCGGTCATCCGCCAAGTGCCTGCTTTGATGATATCGACCGCATTTGCTGGCGTGGCTTGGGCGCTCGCGGGATCCGAACTTTGGGTGGCTGGGCAACGTGTAATGCCCGGATGGGTGCGCGGACGGATGAACGCGTTCCTGATAATGCTAGGTCAGGGAGGCATGGCGCTGGGAGCAATTCTCTGGGCGACAGGTGTGGCAAACGCCGGGCTCGATCTCACTTTCGCGGCTGCGGCTGTCGTAGCAGTCATCGTTCTGGCCATCGGGCATCGCTTTTCGCTTAACTTCGTCACGGAAGCCCATGTCGATGAAGCGCCGCTCGATCACGCGCTGGATCTGGCCGTCGTCCCCGATCACGACGATGGACCGATCACCATAACGATCGATTACCTCATCCCCAGTGATGACCGAAAGCAGTTTGGAAGTCTGATGCGAGAAGTGCAGGCAGCATGCCGGCGCAACGGCGCATTCCAATGCAGCCTCGACGAGAATCTGGATCAGTCCGGCTTGTTCCGTCTGGAATTCCATGTGTCCACGTGGGCTGAGTATCTTCGTCTGCACCTGCGAATGACCGTCGATGAGACGAAGGTTTACAAGGAGGCTTGGGATCTGCACGCCGGAGACTCGGAACCGATCATACGGCACTTCCGCTCAACCCAAAAATTCATACAGCTGCCCGGTTTTGGCTTCTCCGGTCGCACCTTTGTAAACACGTCAAGAATGCCGAGGTCAAAAATGCTAGCGCCAGCGCCCGGCGCGTGATCGCAACAACGTGCCATTTGCCGTTTCGGCGCCGCATCGAGGAATTCGCGGGCTTGCCGTTCGTGGTCGCCGTCAACTGGGTGTCCGGAGCAAGGGAGTCGCCTCAATAAAGAAACCAGCCACCGCTTCTCATAAAAGGGGCGTGATCTCTTTTTCAAAAGTTTCCTTCGACGCGAAGCCGACATGCTTGGAAACAATCGTGCCGCTCCGATCGATGACGAAGGTAGTCGGTAATCCCTTGCCTCCGAAATCTTGCATGGTCTTGAGGTTGCCCATCACGACGGGGTAGTTCATCCCAAACCGGATCATGAACTGCTTGACCACAGACGGCCCTTCCTCGTCGAGTGAAATGCCAACCACGACCAGACCCTTCGCACCGTACTTCTTCTGCAGCTCGATGAAGCCGGGAATTTCGGCCTTACATGGCGGACACCACGTCGCCCAGAAGTCCAGAATGATGACTTTACCGTCGAAGTCAGACGACTTCACCAGCTTGCCTTCAGGGTCCTTCAACTCCCAGTCCGGAGCTCTTGACACACCAAGACCGTCAGCGGCAGACGAGCGAAACAACGGCCGAAGGCTGGGAATCGCAAGGGCGAGCAGCGCTCCCGCGAACAGGACTGCTATGCCGAAACTCGATAAACTCCGGGTTGTGATCTTCATAGAACGTTCGCGCTTCAGCGAATAAAGATACACTTGGCTGTCCAAGCGATCCGTATTTCCGAGACGGCATACCTTTCCAGGCTAACATTGTCCACCATCGTCGTCCGGTGACAGGTCCCATAATGGGTGCACCGGTCCGTTGCAAGGCCGGGTCCCTCAGGCGTTCAAAGGGCCTCTTGCAGGCCGCGCCGGGTTGCCGCCAATCAACGCAATCTGTTGATTATCAGCGGATCCCGGAGCTCCTCGGGTACAGCATCGCACAGGACGGATCGGCCGGCGCGCATTGACACGACCTCCACGACCGCATGGTCAGGCCACCGAAAGGTCAGATCGCTATCGGAATGCAGCCCTTTGTGAGACCCTCATCGACCAGCTGAGGTGAGATGCCGAGTCCTAACGGCTCGCAAAGAACCCGGACGACCCAGGTTCCTCATGATCTCACTAAAATCCCCGCGCAGATTCGCACCGCGCAGATCAGCCGCAATCCCCTCTCGTTCTCCCCTCATCCAATCTCGATGGTGTCGTGCAAGTGTTTTTAGTTCGTAGCGTGTCATAGGTTTGGCTTTCGACTTCCCGCGATCTCAACACATCCATCCCCCACCGAAAACTCACCTGCCAGAGCGGCACTGGAGAGAGAAGGAGGGGCGAAGGCGTTCTGACGTTGTTCGTTCGCAGGCCGAAAGCGTGTGAAGGTTCCGAATCTGGGCGATAACGACTTTCCGCATTTATTCAGTCTTTCCGGTTAACTTCCCTCTGTAAGGATGCCCCGCTAGACAGTTATTAAGTCCGCTCGCCGATATGTTAGAGCCTTCAAGATGAAAACACAAGGGCGGAAACGAGCCAGAACGTAAAAAACGCCGGCCCCCGTCAGTCCTCCCACCCGAGTGCCGGCTCGCAAATCAAAGAGAAGTGGCGGCTCCAGGCACTTCGACTTTTTTCGCTCTCAATTTGATCAAAAATTGGCCGGTGACAAAAAGAGCGAGGCCGATCAAGGCGGCAGAGAAGATGCTGTTGAGCAGGGAGGCGTCAAAGCCCGCGGCCTGTTGATAGCTTGCGTAACTGATGCTGATCAGGGCCCACAACGTAATCACCAAGACGAAAATCAATGGGACCACAGTGAAGGCGACGCGCTTGCCACTCTGTTTGAGCCACATGGTGACGGACAAGAGTGTAAGTGCTGCAAGCAACTGGTTCGAAGCACCGAAAAGAGTCCAAAACTTGATCCAAGAGCCTTCACCCGCCATTGAAAGCACAAGCGCCGGCGCGCCGACCGTAACCATCGTCGCGAGCGTCGCCCCAAAAAGAGTTTTCAATCCCGTGAGTTCCTGAATCAAATAGCGGCCGAGCCTGGTGGCCACGTCAATGGTGTCAAAGACAAACGTTGAGAAGGCCATGGCGCCAAAGGTAATCGCGAAGGGCAAATTCTCCTTGCCGATGATCAGGGTCAAAAATTCGCCAAGCCCGTTCCCGTAGATGGTGCCTGGTTTTAATCCGCGCAAATCATCCGCCGACATGACCATCACAGTCGAAAGGGCAAGGACTGCGACCAAGCCTTCCGCCAGCATCGCGCCGTAGCCGATGGCGTGCATGTCGGACTCCTTGTCGATCTGCTTGGAGGTGGTGCCGGAACAAACCAGGCCATGGAACCCTGAACAGGCGCCGCAGGCAATGGTCACAAACAGAAAGGGGAAAAGCGCCCCCGTTAGTCCGCCCACATCCCAGCCTTTGAAAGCGGGTTGCTGAATGGTGTAACCGCCAAAAAAGACGCCGATCAGTCCGACGGCCAGCGCTGAGTAAAGAACAAATCCCCCAAGATATCCGCGCGGCTGCAGAAGCAGCCACACCGGGCAAAGCGAAGCAAAAAAACAATAGCCACAAATAAGGAGCACCCAGGTCTTGGCGTCGAACGAAAACAGCTCAGAGAACTGCGTGCCCATCCACACCACCGTAAACGTTGCCGGCACGAAAACTGCGGTGAGGAGCCACAACGGGGGCTTGAAAAATCTTTGGGTGATGCCCATCACAAGAGACAAGAGCAAATAGAATACGCTCGCCGAGGCGACCGCTCCTCCCGGATTAAAATTGACCTTAACGCCTTTGATCTCGTCAACAGCCGAGACAAAACTACCCGCGGTGATATCGGCGAAAGCGACGATAACGTAAACCAGGGCTATCCAGATAAACGCCATCATCGCGCGGCCGGCGGGAGAACTGATCCGCTCTTTGGCAACTTCGGCAATAGAGCAGGCGCCGTGGCGCACACTGGCGGCAAGACTCATGAAATCGTGAACGGAACCTATCAGGACAACTCCAAGCGCGATCCATAGCAGGCACGGCAGCCAGCCAAAGGCCAGACAGGCGGCAATTGGACCTGCAATTGGGCCTGCCGCGGCGATGGCCGAGAAGTGCTGGCCAAAAAGGTAAAAGCTCTTGGTGGGAACAAAGTCCTCACCATCATTAACTCTATGGGCAGGCGTGGTTCTCTTGTTATCAAGCGCTAGCAGCCCCGAGATCCAGCGCCCGTAAGAGAAATAGGCAGTGGAAATGAGTACTATGAAAACCGCTGCAATAACCGCGATGCTCATCAGCTACAAACAGAACCGCCGAGACCTGTGATTGAGTGATCGCGCTTCGGGCGTTTTGTCACGCCCCTCATTGGCTCGCTGAACTGCCTTCATGGACAGATCATCGTCGAAGGGGGCCAAGGCGGTCAAGACGGCAACTCCTTGACAGGCTGCACTAAACCGGGTCTCGAAACCGTCGATGCAACCGCCGGCCATCGCGAGACTAGAATAAGGAGGACTTACGCCACGGCGCTCCCGATCAAGCCGGCCATATCGCCGGGCAGCGGACTGGACCAGTCAAACTTTCGGCCATAAAGCTCCAAGCAGAGCCTCGCGGAGTGCAAAGCGTGGCGCGGAAGCCAGAGCTCTGCAGCCATATCCTCCGTCCACCCTGCATTAATGAAATTTAGATAGTGCCGGTTTCCTCGCGCGTAAATCTTGTCACCCACAATTGGGAAGCCGGCCGAAGCCAGATGCACCCGGATTTGATGCGTGCGACCCGTTTCCGGCCGGGCACTCAAAACGGAAAACCGGCGATCTTGCTGAAGGTTCAGCCGCTTTTCAACGTGCAAGCGCGTTACTGCGGCTGCGCCAAGGGGATGAATCGTCCGTTGAAGCCAAACTGCTGACGAAGCGACCTCTCCCAACCGAAGGATTGGACAATCTACTACTTTCTCGTCCCATTCGGGCCAGCCAAAAACCAAAGCCACGTACTCCTTGCTGACACTGCCACTCTGCATCGCCATGCCCGCAGCGCGGGCAGCACGCGCGTTCTTGGCAACCAGCAAAACGCCGCTCGTTTCGCGGTCAAGGCGGTTCACGAGAGAAACCCGTCTGCCCGTCGCAAGTTCGTACCCGAGCAATTCGCAAAGTCCGTCCCAAAGTGTTCTCGGTCCGCCGGGCTTTGTCGGATGCACCAGAAGACCTGCAGGTTTGTCCACGGCCAGAAAATCCTCCGTTTCATCCAGGATCTGGAACTCAGCTTGATTCTCGGTGTTCACGCCGCCAGTTTCCAACCTATCATGATTCGTCTCAACAGGGTCACGCGAATCTATTCCAAAGGCGAAGACGGCATCCGCGCTCTCGACGAGGTCAGCCTGCAAATTTCCTTTGGCCAGTTCGCCGCAGTCACCGGTCCCAGTGGCTGCGGAAAGAGCACACTCCTCAATTTGCTCGGCGGACTGGACACACCAGACTTCGGGGAAATCTGGATAGGAGACCTTCCTCTCCACGATGCCAGGGACGCCGAACTTACTCGGTACCGACGCCACGACCTCGGCATCGTCTTCCAGTTTTTTAATCTGCTTCCGGCCATGACGGTTGCTGAGAACGTCGAACTGCCGCTGCTGTTGCGCGGCGAGCGCAAGACGCGCCCGCGCGTAGCAGAAGCTCTTGACCTTGTTGACCTCGCCAATCGCAAGAATCACTATCCCCATCAGCTAAGCGGTGGCGAAATGCAACGCGCGGCAATTGCCCGAGCCATAGCAGGACAACCAAAGATTCTGCTTGCCGACGAGCCCACCGGAAATCTCGACAGCGGCAGCGCCGAACGTGTCACACAGACTCTCCTAAAGATTGCTTCCCAAAAAATTGCCACGCTTGTTATTGTTACCCATAGCGAAGAGCTGGCCCGGCTGGCCGCGCGCCACATTACTATGCTCGATGGAAAAGTTACCACGCAAGATCCAATTTGATGACAAGCTGGCAAAGTTCACGGTTTTCGCCGAGTTGGGAGCTGATGAGCTTCAAGTCTTGCTCGAACAAAGCGCCATCGAATCCTACCGTGCGGGCGAGCGTATCATCAATGCCGGCGACATCGGACATTGCATGTACGTGATCTTGCGCGGAAGTGTCCGAGTGACCGTGAAACGCGGTGCCGGAGAAATCGAGCTTGCCAGCCTTTCGGCCGGCGATTTTTTCGGTGAAGTTGCCCTCGTTGACGATGGTCCGCGTTCCGCAAGCGTCACCGCCATCGATCCCTGCGAGCTTCTCTGCATCACGCGAACGACACTCGGTGTTCTGGCGGGCCTTCAACCGGGCGCCGCCATTCAGTTGCTCGCCGCGATCGGACGCAATTTGGTCGCAAGGCTTCGCAAGGGAAATCAAAAATACATAGACTTGCTCCTATCCGGCGGGCCAACCTTGATCGATCAGCCTTAGCTTCCGGATCTTTCGTCCCCCTAGGAATGAGGCGGCGGTGACGGATCACGAGCGCTAGTTTGGAACTTACACCGTGGAAAAACAACGCACCCTCGCATCTTCAGCCCGCCTCGCCGGCACCGCCCTGCACACGGGCGAGAACGTCACCCTCACGCTTCATCCCGCGCCGGCCGGCCACGGCTTTAAGTTCAAGCGCTCGGACCTGCCGGACGATCCGATCATCGAAGCCAGGGTCGAAAACGTCAAAACCGTCGAGCGCGCCACTACGCTCGTCGAAGGCAGCGTCAAGATTCATACTGTCGAGCACGTCCTTTCGGCACTCGCCGGCATGGGGGTTGATAATGCCCTCGTGGAAATGGACTCCAACGAGCCTCCCATCGGCGACGGGAGCGCGGCGCCCTATGTGGGCGTGATCAAGGAGGCCGGCATCGTTGAACAGGACGCCGTCCGTTCGTTCCTGGAACCTCGAGAGCCAATCGTGATTCAAACTGGAGAATCCATCATCACGATCTTGCCGGACTCCAAGTTCCGCATTTCATGCACCCAAGTCGGACCCGGCGGGCGCTTTACCCAATACCTGAGCGCCGAAATCACCCCAGACTTTTACGAAAAAGAAATCGCCACCGCGCGCACGTTTGTCTTTTACGAAGACGTTAAACCGCTGATGGACAAGGGGCTCATCAAGGGAGGCAGCATCGAAAACGCTATCGTTGCGCGCGGAGAGAGCGTGCTGAGCAAAGAGCCCCTCCGATTTGCCGATGAATTCGTCCGTCACAAGATTCTCGATATCATCGGCGACCTGATTCTAAGCGGTCGTCGTCTGCGAGGGCACGTTGTCGCTGTCAAGCCGGGCCACCTGCCCAATACCGAGGCCGCCCGTTCGCTCGTCAAGCGCAATTCGGAATACCTGGCCATGGCCCCGCGTCCGATCGCCGCGGCTGCAGGCGTGCTCGATATCAACGAAATCATGCGCACCCTCCCCCACCGCTACCCGTTCCTGATGGTGGACCGAATCGTTGAGTTTCAAGAGGACATCAAAGCAATCGGCGTGAAGACCGTCACAATCAACGAACCCTATTTTCAGGGACACTTCCCGGGGCATCCCGTGATGCCCGGGGTTCTCCAGGTGGAAGCCATGGCCCAAGTCGCAAGCATTGTGTTGATGCATAAGACCGAGAATGTCGGAAAAATCGGTTATTTCATGAGTGCCGACGGCGTTAAATTCAGGAAACCTGTCTTTCCCGGCGATACCCTTTTCATCCATTGCGAAATGCTGAGCATCAAGAAGCGTCTCGGCAAGGCTGCGTGCAAATGCATCGTCAACGACGAAGTCGTGTCCGAAGCCGAACTGCTCTTCGGATTGGTGGACAAATGACATCCATCAATCTTCGATTTTCTCGTTCCGGCCCGGAATGATTCATCCCTCTGCAATCGTCGACGCCGGCGCGCAAATCGCCGGAGATGCCGAGATCGGTGCGTATTGCGTCATTGGCCGGGACGTTGTTATTGGCTCGGGCTCGGTTCTTACCAATCATGTTACCGTCGCCGGCCCCGCAACGATCGGGCAAGCCAACCGATTCTTTCCCTATTGCTCCATTGGCCAGCGCTCGCAGGATCTCAAATATGCCGGCGAGCCGACATTCCTAAAGATCGGCGATCACAACAGCTTTCGAGAGTTCTGCACGGTGAATCGAGGAACGACGCCGGATACGAAAACAGTGATCGGAAATTACAACAACTTTCTCGCTTACTCACACGTCGCACATGACTGCATCGTTGGGACTACGTGATTTTTTCCAACAATGGCACTCTAGCCGGCCACGTAATCGTCGAAGACCATGCCGTTATCGGTGGCCTCACCGCAGTGCATGCATTGCCGCATCGGACGGCATGCCATCCTCGGAGGCTGCACCAAGATCGTTCAGGACGTTCCGCCATTCATGATCGCCAACAGCAATGCGGCGGAAATCCGCGGAATTAACCAAGTGGGCTTGGAGCGGCGCGGATTCGGCGCGGACGAAATTCGCTCCCTGCGCGAAGCCTACCGGCTTCTCTGCCGCGCCAATCTTAACGTCAAGCAAGCCTGCGAAACCATCCGAACCGAGCTCCCATCGAACGACCACCTCCTTCATCTCCTCGCCTTCATCGAGGCCAGCAAGCGCGGCATCGTGAGATGAACCGATTCGGGAACGGATATCCCTGCGAAAACAAAAAACCGGCATCAGCGACGCCGCCAATAAGGAGACGGCCGCCGCCGATCCGGCTTTCTGGAAATACGTTTCTAGAAGTGCTCTAGAAACGACGGGAACGTCCGCCGCGGTTCCCACCGCCGCCGAAGCTCTTGTTGCGAGTGCCGCCGCCTGCACCCGCGAAGTCTTCACGGGGACGGGCTTCGTTCACGGTAAGGTTGCGCCCATGCAATGTCTTTCCGTTTAACCGCTGGGTTGGATCTTCGCTTCCTCGTCGGTGGACATGGTCACGAAGGCAAATCCACGAGACTTTCCCGTTAGTTTGTCTTGTATGAGGACAGCTTCGCGGACGGTGCCGGCTTCGGCGAAGAGGTCCTGAATATCATTTTCTGTGGTGTCGAAGGAGAGATTCCCGACATAAAGTTTAGTTGCCATATGGTTGTGTTGATGTTGTTTAGGCGAGTCTCTGCGGCTGTTTCCGGTCATCGGATTTCAAATCGCCACTGAGAGCCTGCGGTTCTCACCGCTACTGACACAACTAGCAATCTACCAACGCCCAAAGGGGCTCTAACCTGCGATGAGGAATAGAACAGGTTTCTCAAGGGGTGCAAGCGCCAATTTTCAGAATCGAAAGCAAAACAGCGCTCCGTTCATTCGCCTCGAAACCACCGAGCTTGGTGCTTGTCTTCCATCAAAATGAGGTGAACTTCTTTGTCCGGCGAACGTCCCGACTCTGGCCGCTCTGCGAGATTCCGGCTCGTGCGATGGATCCGGCTTCCCAGTTGAAATACGTGACCCTGCCTGGGGTTGGAAGATACGGTTCGAACTCTGGGATCTTCCTGATTCCCGTGTCCTTTAGAACGTAATCCAATTTGTAATTATTCTCTACGTTCTTAACCCATCTTTCCGCGCCTTCGAGTGTGGGAAAGGCTAGCAATAGCTTTGGAGTCAGTCCCTAAGCTTTCCCGATGTGTA
>CAWJZG010000014.1:0-47108 GCA_963847295.1 uncultured Verrucomicrobiae bacterium | reverse complement strand
TGGTTTGCCCGGCGGGCGCGGTGACCCGCTCAAGAAGCGAATCCCCTGCACGAGGCCCTGGAACAGGCTGAATATCTCCTTTCTGCACATCGCAGGAGGGTCTGTCAGAGGCGAGCTATCGCTTCTGGCCGAACGCAATATTCAGGACACAGGTTTTAGATATTTTGCTTCGCCATTTGGTCGGCAATGTAATCCGCTTGCCGAATTGAGAGCGCGACAATCGTCAGTGTCGGATTTTCCGCTGTGCTGGTTGTGAACTGGCTGCCATCCGATATAAATAGGTTTTTGATCGGGAACTCGCGGAGTTGAGCAGGATCCGAGGTGTTTCATGGAGTTCCCGGCAACACAAACGATGCGCGCCCGCTGTTGATGATAATTGCCCTGCTTGTCGGCGTACACGACCCCGGTAACCCTTCCGGCTTTATCGTGTTCGATCCTTAAAACGTGACATTGCGGACGCACCTCAAGGTTGCCCGTCGCCTCACCTTTGGGAATTTCAGTGTTTAGCGTCGACCATTTCGCATTAGAGCGAATTCCCTGGAAACAGAACCCATCCTGAATCGTCGCTGGACGTCCGTCGCGCGGGCGCGAATTGATGGCCATGTTGCCGGTGGAATACTCCTTGTAACCAACCTTTTTGGCTCCTGCCGCCATGACAATCTGATTGTTGTCGGCGTCAAGCAGGGGAATTCCGTGGGTACCAGTTACGCCCATCTTATCTTCCGCCTTATCGTAGTAAGGCTCAAGCTCCACCAAGGTTAAGGGCCAATTCAAAAGGCTCGTTTCCGCGATATCGCCGTACACATCCTTGGTGCGGAATTCATGCTCTTGGAACCGCAACGAGCAGCCTCCCCAATGCACCGTCGTACCGCCTACGACTTTGCAAACATTCGCGGGAAAATTTGGAGAATCCTTGGCAATCCGCCAAGATCCCGAAGTGGTCCGTTTATCGAGCCAAGCCAACTGGGCAAACGATTGCCGCTCATCATCAATATGCTGCTCCCGTTCAATCCGAGGTCCGGCCTCGAGAATCAGCGTCCGAATCCCCTTTTGAGCCAATTCGTTTCCGAGCGTACCGCCTCCAGCACCCGACCCGATAATCAGCACCACGCTACCATCATCCAGGTCAAACGTTCGTGGCATAATTAAAGCTCCTTTGTTTTGATCCAATCGATGTCGTTAAAGCCACGATGGAGATAACCGCCTTGATCATTGGACGGTCCTTCGTATCCGAAGCGGGGCCTGATTGCCGGATTACTGTAGAAGTAAAGGACGAAGTCCGACCGCAGCCTTTGAAAGAAGGCAGTCTGCTCAGCTCGCTTGAGTGCCTCTAGTCTTGCCTCCTCCGAAAGACCAGTCCAGCTGGGCCCTGTCTGGCCGTTCAGAGCTTCGACTCCCTCGGAGAGAAAACGGGGCAAATCTTGGTCTTGCGCCGCTTTGTCGTCGAGCTTTCGGACAACATGCTCGTAAAACTCGTCGGGAACGCCATGATGCGGGAACATGGTCCTGTAAATCGAGACGAGTTCTTCGACGAGCCCAGGATGAAAGCGATGGTATTTATAAACTTCAGCAGCCACCGCAACAGGGTTGGTAACTCCGCCTGGCGGGTTCGTGGATGAGAATGTTGTTTTGCGCATGGGAAAAGATGCACTAGCGACTCATCAGCAACATTGCAGCTATCCATCCCGTTATGACTTACACCCTTTTTCCCAACACATTTCGCCAGGGCGTTCTCGCTGGCGAACGTCTCATTGGCTGCTGGTGTTCTCTAGCCAACCCGATTACGACCGAGATCCTCGGCCTTGCCGGCTTCGACTGGCTGCTGCTCGACGCCGAACACTCGCCCAACGACGTGCTCACGCTCATCCCTCAACTCATGGCGCTCAAGGATAGCCCGAGCGCGCCGGTGGTGCGCCCGCCGATCAATGACGCAGTCATCCTCAAGCGGCTGCTAGACGCCGGATTCTACAACTTTCTAATTCCCTTCGTGGAATCCGCGCAGGAAGCCCAACGGGCTGTGGCCGCCACTCGCTACCCGCCCGCGGGCATCCGGGGTGTGTCGGTGGCGCAACGCAGCAATCGCTATGGCACTGTGCCTGACTACTTCACCACCGTGAACGATCAGATCTGCGTGCTGGTGCAGATCGAGAGCCGCGTCGGCATGGAAAACCTCGATAAAATCTGCGCCGTGGAGGGAGTTGACGGCATCTTCATCGGTTCTTCCGACCTCGCCGCCGCTCTAGGTCATCTTGGCAACCCAAATCACGCCGACGTGCAGCAAGCGATAGTGGACATTTTTGCCTGCGCGGAGCGCCACGGGCGTTCGGCCGGTATTCTGGCCCCGGTGGAAACGGACGCTCGGCGTTACTTGGAACAGGGGGCCTGCTTTGTGGCGGTCGGCAGCGATCAGGGTCTGTTACGGGCGGCCACGCAGGCGTTGCGGGACCGATTTAGAGAGCCGTAAACATTCGGGAACTAAGGACCTCTTGAGAACCATCCTGCCGATTCTTCGTTTGAGATAAGCGACAATGACTAACACGTGATTGGGAGCAGCGTTTGCGCGCGGAGTCCTCTTTGCTGAAGGGTTCAAGGAACCGGGATCGCGATGGAGAGTTGCGATAACTAGTCTCGGAAGATCTTGCCAGGATTCATGATATTCTGGGGGTCGATCGTGGTCTTGATTGCGCGCATGACGCTCATCGCCTCGCCATGCTCGGCAAGTATGAAGTCGATCTTGCCGCAGCCGATGCCGTGCTCTCCGGTGCATGTGCCGTCGAGAGCCAATGCGCGATGAACTAACCGCTCATTTAGCCGTTGTGCCTCCGCCATTTCCTTTGGGTCGTTCGGAAGCAGGTAGAAACCCACGTGAAAATTGCCGTCTCCTGCGTGCCCGAGGATGCCTGCTCTCAAGAAGGAGGCGGCGATGTCGGTTTGCGTCTCGATGATGCATTCGGCCAGCCGGGAAATCGGCACACATACATCCGTTACCCAGGCCTCTACGCCTGGACGTGTCGCCTTCCCCGCATAGTAGGCATCGTGGCGCGCCTGCCACAGTTTGCGGCGATCTTCCGGGTCGGTGGCCCAAGCAAAATGAGTGCCGCCATAATCGCCAGCAATCCTCTGGACCATCTTAGCCTGCTCCGCAACGCCGTTCTCCGTACCGTGGAACTCCATCCAAAGCACCGGTGCGATCGGCAAGTCGAGCTTTGAATACCGAATGATTGCCTCCATGCGGATTGCGTCTGCCAGCTCCATGCGCGCCACCGGAATACCTGCCTGAATGGTTTGCATTACAGTGTTTACTGCGGCCTCGACGCTGGGGAATGAGCACATCGCCGCCGAAATCGCGGCCGGAGTGCCGTGGAGCCGGACCGTCACTTCGGTGAACACCCCGAGTGTACCCTCTGATCCGACGAAGAGCCGCGTCAGATCGTAACCCGCCGAGGACTTCCGCGCTCGGCGCGCCGTGCGAATAACGCGCCCATCCGGCAGTACAACCGTGAGCGACAGGACGTTTTCCCGCATCGTCCCATATCGCACTGCCGTGGTGCCCGAGGCACGCGTTGCAGCCATTCCCCCGAGCGTAGCATCAGCCCCCGGATCGACCGAAAAAAACAGCCCCTTATCACGTAGGTGCTGTAGCTGTTGAACGCCGCCTGCACGGTGGCATCAAGGTCGCCTGGACTAACCCGGATGATCTCGGTCATCCGCGAATCGATGGTCACACCGCCCCGCAACGCTCGACATGGCCTTCCAGGCGCTACCACTACCAAAAGGGATTATCGGCACTCGCACGCGCGATCTTGACGATCTCGCTCACCTCCTCATGGACCGCGAATGCAAACTCCGGCGGTGCACTCGGATGAAAGCGATCCGCTCGCGCCCGACGGTCGAGAATCGCCGAGTCAGCATGCATCGCGGCATCGCATGCGGTTGGGGCAACAGATTCAAGGGTGAAGGGTCAACAGGCAAGAGCCGCTTTCCTGCGCTTCCGCGAGCAACTCCGCAGCCGACACCCGTGAACGCTCTTAATTAATCTCAGCATGCACCCCATTTTGCCCTCAAACTTCCGTCGTAATTATCCTGACAAACCGTTCTTGACACGCCGGGTGCTGACGACGCGGAACCGGAAGCCGCGCTCCTCACGCAATCACCGCTGCACTCGGGCGCCGGTCACACGATTGCCGCCACTTTTTCTCTCGCCTTTCCAATTATGGGGAGTCCATGCGCAAAACAAACGGTGTCAAAATCCAACGAGCGGAGCCCCCGCAATGACTCGATGAGGAGCGTGAGATTCGTGCAATACTTGTCCGGCAAGATCTGGAGGCCATCGAGATTGGTAAGCGCGTCCCCGATCACCAAAACGTCCGCCGCGAGGTAAGCGGTCTCCCCGGAACCACCTCCAGGCAGACCGATGGCTTTCAGCGTCTGGAAAATCAACTCACCATCCTTCACCAGGTAATCTGCCGGAACGTCCTGCTGAGCGCCTTCCGGCGCATAGATCGGAATGTCGAGCCTCTCCTTCTCATAGAGCGAGCCTCGAAGGTGGTTGCCATTGGTCAAGAGCACGGAAACGACCCCGTCTTCGCCCACCATCCGCTCAATCGCCTGCTCTTCAAGACGCACGGGGTCGATTAACACAAATCCGTCCGGTGTGCGGATCGCCGTGCTGCTGCAGTCCGTTTTGCATTCAGGGTTGTAACCGTGCCAGATGAAGAGATCGTGGGTGATTTGATGATATTCGGGGACTGGCTTCATAAACTGATTCTGAGTGGGAAAGTGCTGCTCCTGTTTTCTCACAATCAACGCCGCGACGCGATTCAATTCCGCGACCGTGGCCGCCCCTTAACTTCTTTCTGGCGCGTTTTTTTCATCGAAGCAACACGCTCGCAGTCAAAGACAATTGTCTTGAATAGCCATTCGCTCTTTAATCTCGCGCTTCGCCCATAATCATGCACCAAATCATCGACGACATAGCCCTCTGCATCATTGCGGCGTGGGCTCTGGGGGTGCTCGCGCAATTCTTCCGCCAGCCCGTGATCCTCGCCTATCTTGTTGGCGGGTTTGCGATTGGACCCTCGGGATTCGGATGGGTCCACGGACAGGAGTCCGTCGCCACCATTTCCGAACTGGGGTTAATTTTTCTGCTTTTCATGATCGGTCTGGAGATCGATCTGAAAAAAATCATCAGCGCAGGGACCTCGATCCTTGTCACCGGGGCATCACAAATCCTGGGCGGCGCCGTCGCTGGAGTGATATTCTTTTATTTGATCGGTTTCCCGCTATCCGGGGGAAAGTGGGATGCTCTTTATCTGGGAATTGCCGCCGCGCTCAGCAGCACCGTGATCATCGTGAAGGTGCTCTATGACAAACAGGAACTCGACACACTGCCAGGCCGCGTCACCCTCGGTGTTCTGGTTCTCCAAGACCTGCTCGTGATTCTTTTTCTCGCGGTGCTGCCGAGCCTCGACAACCTCCGGGCGACCGCACTCTTGCTGTCGTTCGCCCGAGTTGGAATTCTTGTCGCGACCGCGCTCACTGTCAGCCGCTTTCTGCTGCCGCCGCTCTTCCGCAGTGTGGCAAGGCTGCCGGAACTGGTGCTGGTCGGCGCGCTGGCTTGGTGCTTTCTGATGGGCGACCTCGCCGCGCGACTCCAGCTCTCGCGGGAAATGGGCGCGCTGATCGCGGGCGTATCGCTATCCACCTTTCCCTACGCGCTCGATGTGACGGCAAAAGTCACCAGCCTCAGAGACTTTTTCGTGACGTTGTTCTTCGTCGGTCTGGGCATGTCCATCCCCGTCCCAAGCGGAACCCTTATTGGATGGGCCTTGTTGTTCGGGCTCTTCACGGTGGCAAGCCGCGTCGTCACGACCTTTGCGCCGCTCTATTTGCTGAAGCAAGGACTGCGCGCAAGCTTGCTACCAGCCATAAATCTGAGCCAGATCAGCGAGTTCTCTCTCGTTGTGCTTGCGCTCGGACTCGAGAAAAACCATATCGCTCCTGAAAGCAAGGGGCTGGTTTCCTTTGCATTCGTGCTCCTGGCGACTTTGAGCACGTTCGCCATGATGAACTCGGACCGGCTGACAAGGGCGACGATTTCGAGTTTGAAGCGCTTTGGACTTCGGGACCTTGATGGCCTCGATCCGGCGAGATTGCCGGAGGAATCAGGGCAGCATCTGCACGGGCACACAGCGCGAATTCTGATCGTTGCCTTTTTTCGGACAGCGAGTTCTCTGCTCGAAGAATTGCGGCGCAGCAAACAGGACCTTCTCGGAGAAGTGGGTGTTGTCGATTTCAACCCCAATGTCCATGCGACCTTGAGGAAGCGGGGGATCAAGGTCGTTTACGGGGACATCAGCCATCCAGAGACGTTGCTCCATGCCGGCGTACCATCGGCCGAGATCCTCATCTGCACCGTTCCCGACGCGCTGCTCAAAGGAACCACGAATGCGAAGCTTGTCCGGCACCTGCGCGAAATCAATCCCGCGGCAAAGATCATCGCGGTCGCCGACATCCTTGCTGATGTGACCGCCCTTTATGCGGCTGGTGCCGATTACGTGAGCGTGGCCCGCCTGGAGGAGGCAGCGGCACTATGCGAGGTGCTCGATGCGATCGAATGCAATCTCCTCGATGAAATGCGCGCCAAACTCGATGAGCGCCTCGCCGGACGTCAGGAAGTCCTGCCCTAACAGGCGCAAGAAGCGACTGGGCTTTGAAAACTGCACATCAGAACGTGGAGTCAATAGGTATCACAGAAGCCGCGGGTCGAAGGCGAATTCCTGCGGATTGCCAGGAGCCGGGTTTTTTCCTTCTATTGTATTCCGAGTTCGTTGTTCTACCTTAGTTGATGTTTGGGTGAGAGCCCGCGCGGCCGTTGCGAAATGGATAAGCAGTACCGCGATAATGACTTCCAACGATTTATCATCGAAATTCGGCCCTCTCCCAAGGGTGCTGACCTGGGCGAAGCGGTACGGAGCGGCCGAGGTTACAGGCACTCTTACCGCATATCTTGGCTATTTTACGATGCTGGGCATGACCCAGAACGACGTGGCGTCGGCCTACGGAGGTTCAATCGGTGAAAGCTTGGGCTTCTTCGGGGTGATGATTATCCGCGAAACAGCGGCTGACCGCTCCAAGGCGAGGCGCCGGCTAGAGAGCTGCTCGCGCTGGACTATGAACGGTTTCATCGCTTCATGCTGGCTTTCCCCGAAGGCACCATCGCCCTGCTCAAGGCCGCCGTCTTGCGCCAAATCGAGACTCAGAAAGCGCCGCAATCTTCTCAATAGCCAACCGTCCCGCCTCCACCCCTTCTAAGCCTATGCAAACAGAATCGCTCACTGGCGCGCTGCTGAAAATGCGGCAGTATTACGATACCGGCGCAACCAGGCTGTATAGTTTCCGCCGGCGGCAACTACTGATTCTTAAACGGACGGTATTAAAATATGAAACCGAACTAACTCGGGCATTGTACGAGGATTTGAAGAAATCCCCGGAGGAGGTATGGACAACCGAGACCGGTTTGCTGCTTCAAGACATTAGTCACTCGCTAAAGCACTTGAAGCAATGGATGCAACCGGAACACGTTGGAACCAATCTCCTCAATCTTCCTTCCGCCAGCTACTTGTATCCATCGCCAAAAGGTGTCGTGCTGGTAATTGGCACGTGGAATTTTCCGTTGCAGTTATCGCTGATTCCTTTTGCAGGAGCAATTGCTGCCGGAAATTGCGTGGTGCTGAAGCCAAGTGAGTATGCCCCCGCTACCGCAACAGTCATAGCAAAGATGATCGCGGAGATCTTTCCTAAGGAACTGGCGTTAGTCGTACAGGGTGATGGCGCCGAAGTCGTTCCCGCCATGATGAACGATTTCAGGTTTGATCATGTTTTTTACACCGGCAGCATTCCCGTAGGCAAATCCATTTATCGAATGGCCGCAAAGGAGTTGATTCCCGTTACGCTGGAGTTGGGTGGGAAAAATCCATGTATCGTAGAGAAGGATGCCGATCTAAAGGTCGCGGCCCGTCGTATTGCTGTCGGAAAATTCACCAATGCCGGGCAAATGTGCGTATGCCCTGACTACCTATTGGCACACGCCGGCGTAAAGGATAAGTTAATCGATTTTATACGCGGGAGCATAGTTAAGTTTTACGGTAAGAACCCGGCGGACGGATACGGCTACGGAAAGATCGTTAATGAAAAGCACTTTGATAAACTTGTTAACTACCTGTCACAGGGAAATGTAGTATCCGGCGGCGAACATGATCGGAAGAAACTATTTATTGCTCCTACGATATTGGAAGGTGTTGCGTTGGACGCCCCCGTAATGCAAGAGGAGATTTTCGGACCGATATTGCCGGTATTCGTCTTCCGTACGGATGCAGAAGCGATCAATATCATTAACCGGAATCCAAATCCATTATCGTTTTATGTATTTACGGGCAGCAGGAGAAAAGCAAAAGAGTGGTTGGAAAAGATTCAATTCGGAACGGGTTGCGTAAACAATACGGCTTGGCAGTTCAGCAATCACCATTTGCCATTTGGTGGCGTCGGCCAGAGTGGAATGGGCGGTTATCATGGTAAGCATAGCTTCAATGTGTTTACGCATAAGAAAGCGGTCATGAAGACGCCAACCTGGTTTGATCCTGCCGTTAAGTATCCGCCATTGAAAGGAAAGTTAAGATTGTTGAAGTGGATAGTCGGGTGAACCGAGTGAGAGGAAATGGAGAATGGGGATGGCGGGCGTCTGCTTTATTATGAAGCGCTTGCTGAGCGCACACATGCGGCGCGCGGTCGATACAGTGTTACCGAAGCAATCGCTGAATTTTTTCGGGACAGACTCCGAGAAAGTCTATCAAGGGCGCGCCGTCACGCGCCCCGCTTAATCATCAATTCTTCTTCAACTCTGCCAAGTGGGAACGTGTTGATCACGTCCTCTCTAGTCAGCCATCCTTTCCGGGCAGCCCCGACGCCGAAGATTAGATCCTGCAGGCCGTACACGGAGTGGGCATCCGGGTTTATCGCGCACTTGACGCCTTTTGCCTTTGCAAGCGGCCACCAGCGCCAGTCCATGTCGAGGCGTCGCGGATTAGCATTCAGCTCGATAACAGTGCGCGTTTGCGCCGCGGCTTCGATGATGGCGGGAATATCGACCTTGTATGGCTCACGTGTTAGCAGGAGCCGGCCGGTCAGGTGGCCAAGCATGGACGCGTAGGGATTGCTAATCGCTTTGATTATTCGGTTCGTCATCGCGGCCTCGCTCAATGCAAAGGAGGCATGCACCGAGACGATGACATAGTCGAGCTGAGCAAGAATATCGTCTGCGAAATCGAGCGACCCGTCTCTTCTGATGTCACACTCGGTACCCGCAAAGAGACGGAAGCCATGACGGCCCTCGTTGAATCGTTTGATGCGCTCGATCTGGGAAACGAGGCGCTTTTCGTCAAGGCCGTTGGTTTGGAAGGAACTCTTGCTGTGATCAGCGATGCCCAGGTATTGCAAACCAAGTTCCTGAGCGGCTGCGGCCATATCTTCGAGTGAAGCCCGTCCGTCGCTTTCGGTCGTGTGACAATGGAAGGTTCCGCGCAGGTTCGGCCATTCGATCAATTCGGGGAGCCGGCGATTTTCTGCGGCTTCAAACTCACCGCGGTCCTCACGGAGTTCCGGCTGGATGTAAGTGAGGCCGAGCGCGCGATAGATATCATCCTCCGAATGAATATCGGGCAGCGGCTTCTTGAGTTCGCGGCCCTCAGCCTTGCTGAATCGATATTCGTTGAGCGACCAGCCGCGATCCAGGGCGCGCGTTCGCATGCGCACATTGTGCTCCTTGCTTCCGGTGAAATAGTTCAGGGCGAACGGATATTCGGCGCCGGACACGGCCCTCAGATCGCATTGGATACCCGAGGTCAGCAGCACGCTGGCCTTCGTATCTCCGCGGGCAATTACGGACTCAACCTGGGGATGGTTGACAAAATCTTTAAACACCCCCGCCGCGTTGCGCGTGGAGACAATGAAGTCAAGGTCGCGAACGATCTCCTTTTTGCGGCGGTAACTGCCCGCGACCTGCGCAAGGATCACCAGAGGGTGGCTTCGGAGATCGTCAAGAAGCTCTTCCGCAAGCACCATCACATCTCCGAACCGGAATTGGCCGAGGCTTTTGTTACGCTGTTCAATCGCCTTGAGAATATTTCCCGAGGTCTTTGTGCCAAAACCGGCAAGCGCGGCAACCTTGCCCTCTTTGCATGCGCGCTCGAGCTTGGTGATCGAGCTAACCCCTAACGTCTCATAAAGCATTTTGATCTTCTTTGCGCCAAGTCCCTGGAGTTCAAAAAGAACAAAGATTTCAGGCGGAAACTCGTCACGAAGCTTCTCGTAGTATTCGAGTCTGCCAGTCTGAATGAGAGTGGTGATCTTCTCGGCGATGGCTTTTCCGATGCCTTCCACATCCCGGAGACGATCTTCCTCGATCATCTTCGGCAGATCTCCGCTCAAGGTCTCGAGCGCGCGCGCAGCATTGGCATATGCCCGGATCTTGAATGGGTTCTCCCCCTTGAGTTCAAGCAGCCGGGCGATCTGTTCAAGGATTTCCGCGATCTCGTCCTTGCTCATAAGGAATTTCCCCGAACCACGCTCCAATCAGTTCTCGATGCCTCGTGACGATCATTTCCATCCCGCTCGGCGATTCAATCCAAATACGTCCGCAACCGGTTTCGCCAGCCAGGCAGCCATTTGGACTCGTTGCGCGAAGGCGGCGAATTGGCAACACGCCGAGTGAGCACTTGATCCGCAGCCTTGACGAAGCCGGGCAGCGGAGAACCGGAACCCGGCATGGCCTCCAACACCTGAAGCAGACCCCATCCCTGGCCGCGATAGCGCTCAGTCGGATTGACGCCCTCGCCCTTGAAATTCACGTAATCCATCAGCGCATACAGCCCGAGGCGCTCTCCTGCCACATTATAAAAGTTGGCCTTAACTCTTTCGCGTTCGGTGGATGACGCGGCGGCCAGCATCTTGGGGAGGGCCTGCTCCAAACGAAGCGCAGCAAAGCGGGCCTGCAGGGCAATAGTCGTCTTGAGCAGTTCGCGGAGCTGCAGCATTTGCGGACTTTGAAAATCGCTCATGAATTTCGCCCGGGTCTTCCAAGGACATGCTCCGTGGATCCACCCCGAGGTCCGAACGCCCTGAGCGGCCAGATAATTGGCAAGCTTGGGAAAGCTCTCTTCGAACGGGCCTCGCTTTCCCTCAGTATACCAGATGAAGTGCGCGATGCCGAGCGATGCGAATTCTTCGCCGGCATTCCAGGCCGTCAAACCATTTACTGTCCCTCCACATTCGTTTTTCCAGATGCGCCTCCCAATCTCAAGGGCTTGAGCATCGGAAAGCTCGACAGCCTGGGCGGAACCGACGGACATTGCTAAGACAAGAAGGGGCAGGAGGAACCGCATGCTTATTTGTAGCGACAGGCTCAAGCCGTCGCAAGGTCCGAGTCCCTCCAATGAGCTGGGACGACGCCAGGTTCCATTCCGACCCCCTGATTGTGAGCTGGCCGCAAGAAAACGAAACGCTTAAGTAAGCATAAAACCATCCTGCGCCATGTCCGATACCGCCCGTCAAAAACCATTCCCAAAGGCCGTCCTGATCTTCATCGTCATCGGAGTCGTATGTCTCGGCATCATCTTTGCTCTGCTGGCCACCATCGGAGATGACGTTCCGAACGAACTGCCCCCCGCCAGCGAAAGCTCCTCGGGGGAATAACTCCATTCAGCGGATAATCCGCACGGGAGTGCCAATGCGAACGTACTCGAAGAGCTGGATTGCAAACTCCCGCGGCAGACGGATGCACCCGTGCGAAGCCGGATTGCCTGGACGCGGAATCCGCCCGGCATGCATCCCAATGCCGCGCCACGTAAGGCGCATCCAGTAAGGCATCGGCGCAAAAACAAACCTCCCGCCCTCCGGCGGGCTGTGCCGCCGAATGTCCGCGTCAGCCCTCACTGTGTTTCCATCGGCGTCCACCGTCCTGCCATACAGGGTTGAATATTTTTCGACCACCTTCTCAAGGATCGTGTATTCCCCGCCGGGCGTGTCGAAGCCCTCCTTCCCCGTCGCCACAACCGACCAGCCGGCGCGCTGTCCGCCAATATAAACCTCCGCGATTTGACTTCGGAGATCGATGATGATGCTCAATTCTCCGAAGAGGTCCGTAGAATTCCATTCATAGAGCGTTGGCTGCGTTGGAACCGGCTCGGGTGGCAGCTCGGCAGGCTTCTCCGTCGACACGCAACCAAAGACGAGGGCGGCTAGAAAGCCTCCCGCAGCAAACCTCCACCCCACAATCATCCTGTGCATTTCGCCGCGCGGAGACTTGGCCGATACAAAGGCTTATTCAAGCGGAAATTCTTTGATTCTTGTGAGATACTCCAAAAACGCAAGATTCGCGAAAATTAGCACCCGTCCCTGCGTCCGCTGAAGAATAAGCCCGGACTTGCGCCGAGATCGCCGCTCACTGGGAAAGAATCGCATAGAGGGCCTCATGCATGGCACCCTCCGGATCATCGGGCGCGGTCCTGAATCGCGCTCCAACGTATCCGTCGGGTCGCACCAGCACGGATCCGCTCTCCCCGATCCCGTAAACGGTCTCAAATTCCTCGCAAAAAAAGTCGGCTTGGTTACGCAAGAGCGATCCGTTGGGTGGCGCCGGCCAAACGGCGCCATTTCTGCCCGCCAGCAAGACCATGGTCCCTTCAAACAAATCGAGAATGGATCGCGTACCCTCATTGCGCAGGATCCAGATATGGGGGGCACGACACCCGGGACAAGCGGAGGGGACATAGTCGTTAATCCTATCGGCGACTTTGGGCGGCATCGTGCCATCGCTGACAAATGCTCCTCTCTCATAGACGATTCCGAGATCCTGCCCAAGCCCCGCCCCGGCGCGGCGGTTGTGGGCAACCAGTTCGCGAACGCGATCCCACTCTCCGCGAAGACCCGCCTCGACGATGACGAAGACTTCGCCCGCGTTTTCGTTGGTATTTTCCATAGTTTGCAGCGCTGCGCCATGACGCTCCGTTTCATAGCTATCCAGGAGCAGCTCGCTGGCCTCGCCGCGAACAACGGCCGCAAGTTTCCACGCCAGGTTGTGAGCCGATTGCAGCCCAGTATTGAGCCCAAGCCCTCCTGCGGGCGAAAGGCGCGCCGCGGCGTCTCCGACGAGCAACACGCGTCCCAGCCGAAATCTCATCGCAACCTTCGGACTCATCACCCAAGGACGCATGCTGACTACCTCGACGGGCTCCTCGGAAAGGCCGGAAACATGCCGAATGATCTCCTCAAAGCGCTCCTTGGAATAGTCCTCAGGTTTCTCCCCGGGTTGGAGAAAATGGTGCATCAGCCAAAGATCGTCACCATTTACTGCCACGAAGACTTCGAAATACTCCTCCGAAAGCGCCTGATAAAGGATGGCAAGGCGATCGTGAAGGTGCTGACCGTAGGAGGCGCGAAACATCACATTGATAAAATGTCCCATGTTTCCCGGACCTTCGGTTTCGATTCCCAGATTATTGCGGATAGCGCTTCCGGCGCCATCGGCTCCTACCACCCATCGGGCCCACACGGTCGCCCCATTACTCAACATCAATTGCACCCCTTCTCCCCCGGACTCAATGGAAACGACTTCGGAATTGAACCGGACCGACGCCACTGGCTCCTGCTTCAAAGCCTCGAGCAGGACCTTCTCGGTCCAGGTCTGCGGACAGTGAATCGGCTGGCATGGAGTGAAATCACTGTGATGCGCTGTGATCGGGACCCGTCCAAATTCCTCGCCTGCAAGCGATTTTGCCCATATTCCGAGCCATCGTCGCTCCACTGAAAGCGAGCCGCCGTAGATGCGTTCCAGCAGGCCATTCTGGCGCAAGATTTCAGCCGTCCGACGCGAGAGGCCCATTGCCTTGGGATGCGCGGAGGTGCCCGGCTTCTTTTCAAAAACCGCGGACGGCACGCCTGCGCGTGCAAGCAAAAGGGCGGTCATCATCCCGCACGGTCCACCGCCAACAATGGCAACCGGAAGATCAATGTTCATGGCTCGAATGTGATACCCGCAAAGGGGGAAACCTGAACAGCCGTTTCGCTTAGCACTCTAGCCTTTCCCGTGCGGCGAACAAGCGAAGCTGCAAGAGCCATAACGAAAAGGACCACGTTCCCTAGTCATCGAATCAAGGAAGCAAAATTCCTGGCAAACGGCGGCTCTGCTCGGCTACTTCTGCTAAGACTTCACGAAAGCCTTCAACATTGGAACTTGCCTGACAAATTCATCCACGATTTCAGGGCCCGCGATTTCGCGCGACTTTTCGAGAAAAGCCTGAACGAACGGGCCAATCTGGGCGCTTTGCAGGCCTGCGGATTGTAGGCCGGAGAACACCTTCGCGGCGTCCCCGAGGGAACCACCCAAACTCGAAAGCAGCCCTCCGGAGCCAGCGGGCGTGACATTGGAAATCTCTGCGAGGAGGGCGCTCGCTCCCGGAATCTTAGCCATGATCTCTTCAAACTGGGCGGCCGCTATCCGCTTCCGGGCGAATTCAAGGAGGACTTTGATCGCTTCGCGGACGACTGGGATCGAGATGCCCAGTCTTTCACTGATGACCTTGATGATCTGGTCCACGCCTCTGTGGGAGAAAGCCGGCCGCACTCAAGCTGCGCCGGCACGCAAGATCCGCTCGATCGTATTGGTTGTGGAATGACCCTCGGAAAGCTTCGCCAGGATGACCCGCCCGCCGCTGGCTTCGACGATCTCGCGCCCACTCACGTAATGCGCCCAATCATGCCCCTTGACGAGCACATGAGGGAGAATCGCCTCGATGAGCGCGCGCGGCTCGTCTTCGTCGAAGATAACGACGCCATCGACGGCACGCAGTGCGGAGAGAACAACGGCGCGGTCCGTTTCCGCGTTGATCGGCCTGCCCGGTCCTTTGTTGCGGAGCACCGAGGAATCGCTATTCAACCCAACGATCAGCGCGTCGCCTTGAGCGCGCGCAAATTCCAAGTAACTGACATGACCGCGATGCAGGATGTCGAAGCATCCGTTTGAGAAGACAAGTTTGCGGCCGGCTGCGTCGAGCCGATCGCGCAGCTTTCGCGCCTCCGCGGCGGAAAGAACTCGACCATTCATCTGCGTTGCACCCGCTTCCTGAAGGTTTGCAGTCGCTTGCATCCGGTAATTTAGTATGAGTCCGTCCGCCGCTCGCTGTCTAAACAAATCGCCTGTCTACACGAAGAATTTCAACGCCAGTCCGCGGGAGGCGGGGATCGTGCCGTAAAGAGACGCAAGGGCATCAATTGCAGGCACTTCCCCTGCAGGATCGTGAACGCCGAGCACCCGGCACAACTCCGTTTCGAAGTGATTCAAAGCATTCATGGTGGCGGGAGCTCGTTGGACAAAGTTTATCCCGCGCTGCAATAGATCGAAGATCCCAGGCGCAGGGTGCATCGACGGAGCCGCGATGCCGGCAAGCTCCCCAAAATACGAAGCCAGATAAAATCCCGCGCTTCCCGCACCGGAGACGTCGAAGACGGTCTTCAAGCTGACTTCCCGCAGCGTATGCAAATCGCCTTTGCTGTTAATCGAGAAGGAGATATCGGCGGCGTAGAAGAGATCCAGTCTGCCGGCGAAGGGGCTTTTCGCTCTGCGCGCTCCGCGCGCGACGGTTCGGACCGTTCCGAATCGCTCCGTCAGCCATGCAATGATGAGGCTAGTTTCCGACCATGGCGTCTTTCGGAGGAGAATCGCAGACGTTTGCTCCATTCAGAAGTCCTGCTATGCCCAAAGCGCGAAACTACGCAAGGTCAAGAACTTCCACCAGCCACTGTTGGAGAGCCGCATAGAAATGAATCTGGAACTTGGCCAGATCCCGTTCGTTGAGTATAGCCATCGGCCCCGGCTGTGAAAGATCCGTCTCGTCCAGATGATGCTGCGCCGCGAGAGAAAGCCGGGCTTGATTGAGGGCATTCAGCCATGATTCCGCGTGCCCCGCGGGGAAATCCAACGCGAAGCCGCCCTCCTCTTCTCTAAATCCCCGCAGGTCAGCTTCGACAACTTGGCGCGCCGACAGGAAAAATGCGTGCAACTCGGGCTCGACATGTGCCTTCCAGTCCTCGCGCAGACCTTCCTCCTTGGGCTCGTGGCTGGGTCTGGGAAAGAGCCGCTCCTCAACTGCCTTGCAATCTTGCTCAAACGGGCCTGGGATCTGGCGCATCAAACCGGCGAGCAGCGGCGGAATCTCGCGCAGGCCCAGGCGGTTACCGGATATCCTATGAAACTCCATTACATCCCGTCGCGTTCGATTGTAGCCAGCAAGAGATGAGAATGAAGCTGCTGGACGTATAATTCCGCCCGCTCGCGCGCTCCAGACCAGACGATCGAACGGCCCTTATGGTGCACCTCAAGCATGTGCGACTCGGCCTTCTCGCGGGAGAAGCCAAAGACTTTACGAAAAACCATCGTTACGTAGACCATGAGATTCACCGGATCATTGTGTACCACGACGTTCCATGGCTGATCGAGCGCCGTTTCGTCACGTGTGCTGCTGCCGGGAACTTCCTTGGTCTCCGCCATCCTTTACGCCGCCCGCAGGTTCGAGTTTTTCAAGCCGCGCCGCACCGCTAGACAGTCGTCGACCATACTTACCCAAAGCGCGATTCCGCTGCGTGGCAGACCTCCCTTGGCTTCAAGAAAAATATACGCACCCGTCATCGCTGCCGGCGGAAGGTGAAAGGCAGCGGCGCGCAACCCGCAAAGGATGGCAAGGTGCCCGGGAACTTCGCCCGAAATCATGAGCGTGCGGTATCGCGGCCAGAGCTTTTCAGATCTCGGGGCGGAATACCCTTCCATCAGCGCTGCGCCGGCAAGCCGGCTCGCTTTTCCTAGCTCCAGGGGAAGAGCGGAATCAATCGCGCTGTCAAAGGCGGCAAGCGCCCGGCAGTCCCCCGCAGCGCTCGCGAAATGCGCTCCCTCCATTCCCGGAAGCAGGACAGGAGCAAAGACGTCTTCTTTCCAATGCAACCACGCGGGCGAGCAACGCATCCCTGGCGCAAAAGTAATCGGGTGAATAGCGGCCCAACCGGGATGGCAAAGCACGACGGCGCGCAGCAATTCGATGCACGAATCGTCTGCCTGGAATGCGCCGGAGCCATTGGTCCCTCTCATGAGTTCCGCGAGCATACCATCGCGCGCGCCATTTTGAAAATCTGTTCCTGCTTCTGAGCCATATCTTTTGCGTCACGCGCCGTCTGGTCATCCCATCCAGCGAGATGGAGGAACCCATGAATAATACAGAGGGCGGCTTCTTCGCTTGCACCGTTTCCGAAACGCGCAGCGTTCTCCGACACGACGCCAGCGCCGATCAAGATCTCTCCATACGAGAAAGTGATGACGTCAGTCGGAGCCGGATCATGGAAGAATTCGCCATGCACCTTGGAAATCGCCCGGTTGCTGAGGATGGTCGCTTCGATCTCATCCAGCCTCCCCAGCACTGAATTGGGCGATCGGACCGCCTCGCGGCAGACAGGCAAGGCTCTCTCCGCCATTTCTCTAATGAACGCCAGATCGAATGCGACCTTTCGCTGCCTGTTTCTGATCACACAAAAATGCGCCATGGCATCCGAATACCATACGCCAAGCCGAATGTGGAATCATTAGCCGTCCGGGTGCGTTGTACAGGCGGTTGTGCCAACCGTCTGTTGACAGGCCCTTGGCACAAGGGCCTCTGCTAAGAAAATGCCGCACGACGATCCGACTTGCCGAGGTGAAATATCCTGTCTGCACCCCGCGTCGTTCTTGTCGAGGCGGTTGTGCCATCCGCCTGTCGGCGGCCTATACAACTAAATCGAACGCCTTGCGGCCCGCCATTCCACCTTTCGAAAACCATTTCCACCCGCTCTGGCAGCCGTCTGCAGCCGCCGGACTTCGAATCGAACTCCGATTTCGATGATCTGCCGACTCTCTCTCCGACCCTTACGCCGCCGATTGCTGCTCGCCGCGGACGGTGGATGAAGACTCCTTTTCCTCACGCTTCGCCGGATAGGCGATACGCGCGTGCAACATGTTGATGAGCGTGAAGCGGAAGCTTTCCGCGATCTTTCGGATTTCCGCCAGCGTCAGCGGAGCTTCATCGAGCTGATGCTCGGAAATCCGGGCGTCTATGAGGCTGTTGATCAAATCTTCGATGCGTTGAGGGGTCGGACGCTCCATGGAGCGCGAGGCGCTTTCCACAGCGTCCGCAAGGCTGATGATGGCGATTTCCTTGGTTTGGGGCCTCGGCCCAGGATAGCGGAAACTTTCCTCCCGTACATCCGGGATGTCCTCCGCTCGCATTTTCATGATCTTGCCACCAAGCCGGGCGTCGCCTTGTTGCTGAAGGGCGCGCTGATAAAAATAGGAAACGAGCGAGGTGCCGTGATGTTGCTGGATGACATCCACGATTTCGGAATTGAGGCCGTTCTTAAGCGCAAGGTCCACCCCTTCCTTGACATGCGCGATGATAATCAGCGCGCTCATGGTCGGAGTCAGTTCGTCGTGCGGGTTGTGACCAGGGCGCATGTTTTCGGTGAAATATTCCGGTTTCACGAGCTTGCCAATGTCATGGAAATATGCGCTGACGCGGCTCAAGGTCGGATTGGCGCCCACGGCTTCGGCAGCTGCTTCAGCGAGATTCGCCACAGCAAGGCAATGGTGGTAGGTGCCGGGCGCCTCGAGGCTCATGCGCTTGAGCAGCGGATGATTGAGGTCCGCCATCTCCAGCCACGAAATATCTGTCGTGATGCGAAAGATGTTTTCCAGGACAGGAAGAATCCCGCTAGCCAAGACCGCCGTACCGAAGCCGGTGGCTATGGCGGCAAGGCTCTGCCAGCCGACCATCTTCCAGTCCGTCTGCGCCGGAGCTTCCCATACAAGGGGCCCGATCTGGCCGAACGCAGCCGCCAGCACCCACATTGCAATCCCCACATACACACCGGCGCGGATCAGCCGGCTGCGGCGGCGCACCTGAATGGTTACGTACACCGCGATAAAACCCGTAATAAGCGAGATGACCAGGAATATCGGATCAATACGTCCGACAAGCAGCGATCCCCACAAGCTGGCAAACACGGCCGCGAAAAGGCCATGGTTTTTGCCCAGCAAGACCGAAAGAACAAGGGGCGCAAAGGCGTAGGGAACCAGCAACGGCACCAACTGAAGGTCGATGTTCCCCGCCGCGGCTTGCGCAAGAATGATTTTAATGGCGGCAAGCTGAACAAGCAGGATGCCGAAAATCAGGGCTATACGGGAATTGCCTCCGAGCGTTTTTGGGTGATTGATCCAAAGCTGGGCCACGGCAGTGACGAAGATGAGCAGGCAAAGAAGAAACTTTTTTGCCGGTTCCTCCTGCTGGCCGGTAAAGATCAGGGCGGCCAAGCCGCCAACGAATCCGGCGAGAATGAGGGTCCTGATGGGCCACGCGCATTCGAGAGCATCGGCAAACTTGCTATCGCCGACCGTGCGGCGTGTCTTGCCGCAGGCCATGCCCTTGCCAACAAGGCGGCGGCGTTGGAAGAAGTTCCACATAGGTGAAAACGAGATAATCTAACTCTAGAATCGCTCTTCCTGCAATCCGCGATGTTCCCGGTAGGCATGAACGATCGCTTGAACCAGCCGGTGACGAATCACATCAGTTTCGTCGAAAAAGTGAAACCCTATGCCTTCCACCTTCCCCAGCGCTTCCACCGCCTCGATCAAACCGCTCCGCTTGTTGCGCGGAAGATCGATCTGTGTGCGATCGCCGGTGACGACGCACTTTGAATCCTGACCGAGGCGGGTCAGAAACATGAACATCTGCTCTGTGGTGGTATTTTGAGCCTCGTCGAGAATGACAAAAGCCTGGCTGAGGGTTCTTCCCCGCATGTAAGCGAGAGGCGCAATTTCGATGACTCCGCGATCCATGTACTTCTGAATCTCCTCCACCTCTAGCATGTCGTAAAGAGCATCGTAAAGCGGGCGCAGATACGGAAGGATCTTTTCCTGCAGATCCCCTGGCAGGAAACCTAGCGCCTCCCCAGCTTCAACGGCAGGGCGTGTAAGAATGATGCGATTGACCTTTTCTTGCTTGAGAGCTGACACCGCGGTCGCCATCGCCAGGTAGGTCTTTCCCGTCCCGGCGGGGCCGATTCCGAACGTGATGTCGCGAGTTTGCATGGCCAGGATGTAGGATTTCTGGCCATCGGTCTTTGGAACGACGGGAGGCTTGCGAAAGGAAGTTTGAATCCGCAAATCCAGAAGACGCCCCAAATCGGCGCCTCCGTTTTTGCCGGCCGCATGCACGGCATAGTTGAATTCCGGCCGCCTGATGACGACGCCGCGCTTTCGTGCCTCGTTCAATTGCTCGAAAACCCTGCGCGCGCGCGAAACGCCGTCTTCCGCTCCTTCGATGCGCAGCCAACCGTCGCGAGAGGTAACTCGAACGTCAAGCGCCGCCTCCAATTCCCGAAGCAGCTTGTCGTCGCCGCCGTAGAGTGCTTGCACGGCACGGGCATTCTCAAACTCCAGAGTGAGTGTTTCCAGATTATCTGTAGCCATAGACGAGCGCCCAGTTGGAGCGCTCCTGAGGCGATTTTTCCACCGTGACAATGGCGTAATAGGCGCCTGTCTTGCTGGGCGTGATCTTTGCCCCGGCGAAACGACCTTTTTGCCAGAACTCGGTTTCGGCAAGCTTGCCGTCGGAATCGTAGATATGGACGGTGATCACCGCGCCGCGGGTGTCCGTTGCAAGCCAAAACCCATATTCGTTGCCCTTAAAAAGCTGTGCTGTTACAGCCTGCTGGTCCTTGACGCCAAGATCTCCACCCCAGGCATCCTCCCGGATCGTGTAGCCTTGTTTGGCGTAAGGCGCCGCCGCTTCCTTGGCAAAGGAAAGCGCATCGTTCACGGTAGCCAATGCGAGCCGGGCAACCAACGCGAGTGCAAGTGGAATCAGAAGAAGTAGTCTCAGCTTCACGGTGAGGCGGGCTCCTCGGAAGCGATAACAACGACGATTTCGTTAGTCATCTTGTTGATTTTCTCCACGCTGGCTTGCGGGATTCCGCTCTTGCCAATTAACGGGCGGACGTCGCGAAGCAGCTTGCGGACCCGCACAACGAGATCCTCTTTTTTCAACCGCGAGTTCCGCATCTCATCAATTCGCCGGCTGAAAAAAATGAGCAATTCGGGTTGGTTTAGCAGTTCCGCACCACTTGCAGAGTAGTTCTTGCCGACTATGGAGGTGAGAACCTCGGTGCCGCGGATCCATCCGCCGATGCTTACGAGCTGGGCAAGATCAGCGTCGCCGAGCTCCACCATGGCGCTGCGGACGTCTTGCAGGGCTCCGTCAAGTTCCTCGCGCACGGCTCGCCAGTTCTTGGCGTCGGCCTTGTCAATGATGCTCTTGCTGCGGGCAATAACCGCCTTGCGCACGTTGATCGCATCGGCAAGGTTTAGCACCTCCTGGCCAATCTGCTTTACGCTCTCGGAGTTTTCGGCCTCTACGGCAATGAATCCATCGGCAATCACGGTCCCAAGGAGGAGCGCGACCTGGGCGCGATTGCCGGTGTTCTTGCCAAGATTGCCGCGCATTTCGGCCTTCCAGTTTGGCGAACCCAGCTTGTCGAGAACGTTGAAGATTTCGCTTGGAACAGGCACGACGACCTCGTCCACAGCGGCGGCCGGAAACTTCGACAGGTCGATGGATGCCGGGGGCGACTGCGCGAGCGAACTCGCAAAAGCGAGTCCGCAGGCGATAGCGAAGAGCAGGCGTGACAGCATGGGAATTTTTGGCTTCGCGAAGGGCCGAAGCCCCGGTAAAAGCGCCCGCATCATTAGATGAATGTTGAAAGAATACAATACCTTCTTGATCGCGCGCGGGAGCAGCGGTTGCTGGTAATCGGGGATGTCATGTTGGATGAATTCGTCTGGGGCAAGGTCTCGCGCATCTCCCCGGAAGCTCCCGTGCCGGTCGTCGAAGTGCAAAGTGAGTCCTGTTATCCCGGCGGTGCCGCCAACGTGGCGCGTAATCTTCGGCCTTTTTGCAACGGCGTCCAGATCAGCGGCTTGGTTGGCTGCGACTCGGCGGCCGGCCGGCTGAGAACCCTTCTCGCACATGATGGTATCGCCATCGACAGTCTCATCGAGTCACCCGAAATCCCCACCATTGTCAAGACCCGGATCATCGCCCGCCAGCAGCAAGTTGTCCGCGTGGATCGAGAAAAACGCGTGGCAGCCTCGAATCTTGTGCACGATTCAGCCTTCGAACGCCTATCGAGGCTGCTTCCTGACGTGGACGGCGTAATCTTTGAAGATTACGGCAAGGGATTTCTTACCCAGAGCTTTGTCGACCGCGTAAGCGCGTTGGTCGTCCAGGCGGGCAAGGTCCTCGTTGCAGATCCCAATCCTGGGAATCTGCTGCGCTGGACGGGCGTGACAACCATCAAGCCAAATCGCTCGGAGGCGTTTGCAATGGCCGGGAAGACCGATCCGGGGCCAGCCGATAATCCACTTGCGGACAGTCCCTTACTTGAAGTTGGAGCGAACCTCTTGGAGAAATTCGCCATTCGATCGGTGCTTGTTACGCTCAGCGAGCACGGCATGGTCCTCTTCGACCGCGAGAAGCCTCCCTATCACACCCCCACACGCGCAAAGGAAGTTTTTGATGTGTCCGGCGCAGGAGATACCGCCATTGCCCTTTTCACCCTCGCTCTATGTTCGGGGGCGACATTGCAGGAGGCGGCTGAGATTTCCAATCATGGTTCCGGAGTCGTTGTTGGAAAGTTCGGAACGGCGACCCTGACTCGCGAGGAACTTCTGGCGAGCTTTCAAGATCATTAGCGACCCTGACTTGAAATCGAACTCCTCCAACTATGAATAGATCGCGGTCGATAAGCGGCGTTTCACTCCCGGCATGCCGCAAATCAAGCACTACGGCCCGCTAGACTGATGGAAGACCCCCCAAAGGCTCAGCATCGCGCAATTTTTCTCGACCGTGATGGCACGCTAATGGATGAAATGAACTATTGTAATGATCCCTCGCATGTTCGGGCCGTCCCCGGCGCCGCAACATGCCTTGCCGAGCTTCACAATGATGGCTGGCTCAACATCATCGTCACCAATCAAAGCGGCATCGGGCGCGGTTATTTCACCACCGCGGACTATGAGGCGGTCAATGCGGAACTCTTCCGCCAGCTTGGCGGGGCGATCGATGCCGCCTACTTTTCCCCGGACCATCCCGATTACGCGACCCGCCGGCGGAAACCCGGTACGGGAATGATCGAGGAGGCGAGCCGGGATCATGGCGTCACGCCCGAAAAATCCTGGTTTGTTGGTGACAAGGACAGCGACATAATCTGCGGCCGAAACGCTGGCTGCAGAACGATCCTTGTGCTGACCGGTTACGGCCGGCAACATCGTGACTGCGGCGCGAACTTCATCGCGCGCGATATCGTAGAAGCCGCGCAGATCATTTTTCGCGAAACAAAATGACAGCCGCAGCAATCATCCCGGCCCGCTGGGCCTCTACTCGATTTCCAGGCAAATCCCTCTTCCCCATACTAGGCAAGCCTCTGATTCAACACGTCTGGGAACATTGCCTGAAGGCAAAAAGGCTTTCCCAAATCATCATCGCAACCGACGACATGCGAATCGCTGAAGCGGCATTCGACTTTGGCGCCGAAGTCTCCCTCACGTCGCCCAAGCATCCGAGTGGCACCGACCGAATCGCCGAGGTCGCCGCCAGGCTGCGGGGCTTTGGACACATCATCAATGTTCAAGGCGACGAGCCTGCCCTGGATCCGCGCCTCATCGACCAGCTCGTCCAAGCACTCCAGCTTGATCCGAAGCTCAAAATGGTCACCGCCGCCAGCCCCTTTGAAACCGAGTCCGACGCGCTCAATCCCAACAATGTCAAAGTCGTAACGGCTCTCGACGGCAAAGCCCTCTATTTCTCCCGCAGCCTCATACCGTTCAACCGCGACAACTCGCAACTCGCAACCCTCAACTCTCAACCTCTTTGGCACATCGGCATTTACGGCTATCGCCGCGATTTTCTGATGCAATTCGTCCGCTGGAAGCCCACTCCCCTCGAACGCACCGAAAAGCTCGAACAGCTTCGCGCCCTGGAGCACGGAGCCAGTATTCACGTCGTCCGGACTCGGCATCGTGCGCACGGGGTAGACACTCCGGAGGACGTTCCGAAGGCCGAGGCTGCATTGGCTCTACCTCGCCTCCGCCACCGCTCGTAAGTTTTCAGCAACTCCCGAACCTCTCACCCGTCCGCATCAAGAATAGCCGTGGAGACCAATATCGGTTAGTGGACAGCGAATGTTCAATGGGCAAGAGCCATCTTTACCTTATCGTTTCACCGAGCGTTCTCCAAGCGTGCGAGCGAAGCGACCAGCTTCTCAAGACTTGAACATCTTTCCATGGCGGCAGCGAGATTCCATTCCTTGAGAACGAACTGGGACAGAGTTCCATTATAGTCAGGTCCCTGAAGAAATCGTCAACAGCCAGCTTTCAACCTCCCGGACAGCAACTCGAAGAAGAAAATCCGGGTGCTTAGGCACGCCGAGCCAATCGGCAATCAATTGGGGAGGGCAATCAGTCTGATCGGGATCCGTGAGCAGCAAAAATGGGCAACGCTTGGCCGCGTTATTAAATGCCCGAACCTGCCTCTTTAGGTAGCCGAAGCCACCTTTCCTGAACACGGCGCCTATGGAATAGTTCGTTGGTCGGGAGGCAATGATACGCCGAAGCACCCATTCGCTAAGTTCATCCTCAACAGCTAGATGGATCGGAATGGGGTGGCTCACTCAAAGAATGTCGGCCGTTCGATCTCTTGCGGTGCGGTCAAGGGAAGAACCGCCTGACTGAGCTTCTTTGTTCCCCCTCCTTGCCAATTTTTCCCCCATCCATACACTCCCCGCGCATGAAATACATTTTCGTGACCGGCGGGGTGGTCAGTTCGTTGGGCAAAGGGCTCGCCGCCGCCTCGCTCGGCACGCTGCTCGAGCACCGCGGACTTAAGGTCGCCCTGCAAAAGCTCGATCCATACCTGAACGTCGACCCGGGCACCATGAATCCGTTTCAACACGGTGAAGTCTACGTGCTGGCGGACGGCGCGGAGACCGATCTTGACCTTGGCCACTACGAGCGTTTCACGAATTGCGTGCTCACCCGAGCCAACAACGTGACAAGCGGCCAGGTGTACGAGACTGTCCTGGCCAATGAACGCCGCGGCGAATACCTCGGCAAAACGGTGCAGGTGATCCCTCATATCACTGACGAAATCAAGCACCGCATCAGGGCCATCGAAGCGTCCTCCGAAGCAGACGTTCTCATCACGGAAATCGGTGGCACAACCGGAGATATAGAAGGGTTGCCGTTTCTCGAAGCCATCCGGCAGTTTCAACTCGAGGCCGGGTCCGGCAATGTGCTCGTGATGCATGTCACGCTGATTCCCTTCATCAGGGCGGCGGGCGAACTGAAAACGAAACCCACCCAGCAGAGCGTCGCAAAGTTGCGGGAGATCGGCCTTCAGCCACAAGTAATCATTTGCCGCACCGAGATGCCGCTCGATGCGGAAGTGCGCCAGAAGCTATCCCTATTTTGCAACGTGCCCATTGAAGCAGTGATCGAGGCGGGGGATGTCGAGCACACGATCTACGAAGCGCCCCTCAATTTGCAGGCCGAAGGACTGGACGAATACGTCTGCAGCGCGTTGAATCTTCGCACCAGCGAGCCGGACATGAGCGACTGGCGCAAGTTCGTCGAGCGCGTCGTCAACCCCAAAAAGAGCGTCCGCATTGCGGTCGTTGGAAAATACATTGAGCTTCAAGACGCCTACAAGAGCATCTACGAATCCCTCACGCACGGGGCAGCGGCCCACGATTGCGCGGCAAATCTAGTGCTTGTCGATGCGGAAGATCTCGAGAAGGAGGGCGCTGACAAATACCTTCGTGGCGTGGCCGGCGTGCTCGTTCCTGGCGGATTTGGCGATCGTGGGATTGAAGGCAAGATCAAGGCAGCGCGCTATGCGCGTGAATCGCGCACTCCTTATCTGGGTCTATGCTTGGGCATGCAGATCGCTACTATCGAGTTTGCGCGTAACGTTTGCGGTTTCGAAAACGCCAACAGCACGGAATTCGATCCGGACACTCCGGATCCCGTCATATGCATCCTGGAGGACCAGAGAGACGTCACGAAAAAAGGCGCTTCAATGCGGCTGGGGACCTGCCCTTCCGTGCTCGGCAAGAACACCCTCGCCCATCAGGTCTATGGCAGCACCGAAATCTTCGAACGGCATCGCCACCGCTACGAGTTCAACATGGACTACCGCGAAGCGATGGAAAAGAGGGGATTCGTCATTTCGGGCACCTCGCCCGATGGCGCATTGGTCGAACTGATCGAAATCCAGAATCATCCGTGGTTTCTTGCCTGCCAGTTCCATCCCGAGTTCCGATCCAAGCCCAACGCGCCACACCCGCTCTTCAAGGGTCTGATCGCCGCTTGCCTCGCGCACCAGGATTGAGACAGCCCTTGCGAGGGCGAACGTCCAGGCAAGTCGATCATCTGCGGCTTGGCAGGAGCCTCTCCCTTCCACGGCAGCTGCAGCGTGGCATGGATATACTTAGAGCTTGCGCGGACGGCATTTATCCTAGTGTTGCCCAGTCTGCCGGATAAAATTTTCCGATGCCTGCGCGCGTTCCCGTCGCTCTCTCCAAAAAACCCTACGAAATCATCGTTGGGAACGGGATTCTCCCCATCACCGGTGAACTCGTGCGTGAGATCCTGCCCGCTGGCAAGTGCGCTCTAGTCACCGACGCAAATATTGCTCCGCTTTACGCCGAAACAGTATCTGGATCGCTTGGGGAATCAGGTTTCATCCCTGCTCTCATTACGATTCCCGCCGGGGAAAAGTCCAAGTCCCTCAGTATTGCGGAAACTGTGTGTGACAGGATGATTTCCGCAGGTCTTGATCGAGGCAGCTTCGTCGCGGCCCTTGGAGGCGGGGTGATCGGTGATCTCGCGGGATTCGTGGCTTCCATTTACTACCGCGGCATCCCTCACGTGCAGATTCCTACGACCGTCGTAGCACAGGTGGATAGCGCTATCGGAGGAAAAACTGGGGTCAATGCGCGTGAGGGAAAAAACCTCATCGGCTCGTTCCACCAGCCCGTTCTTGTCATCGCCGATCCCGGGACGCTTCGGTCGCTTCCCGATCGAGAATTCAATGAAGGCATCGCCGAAATTATCAAGCACGCCGTCATTCGCGACGCTGCAATGCTCGACGATCTCGCCGGCCTCGTGAAAACGTCGTTGCCTGCCCTCATAGCCCGCAACGCAAGGATCAAGGCTGCTATTGTCGAAGAGGACGAATTTGAAAAACTCGGTGTGCGCGCGCTGCTGAATTTTGGGCACACTGTCGGCCATGCCATCGAAAAGGCGGGCGGCTATGGCCGTTTCCTTCACGGCGAAGCCGTCAGCCTCGGCATCGCCGCCGCGCTTCGTCTGTCCGTCCAACAGGCCGGCCTGTCACAGGCCGAGGCGGACAAGGTTCTCGAGATGCTCCGCACCTTCGACCTGCCCGTCCGCATTCCCGCAGACATCCCAACGAGGGCTTTGATGGAAGCGCTTTTCAAGGATAAGAAATTCGAGGCTGGCGCGATCCGGTTCGTTCTCACAGCCGCACTCGGCAGCGCGTTTGTCGCGAACAGAGTATCAGAAGAAGATATTCGCATGGCAATAGACGACCTGCGAACTTAGGCGATTTGGGGGTTAGCAAAGAGGCTCCGCAAGAAGGTCGTAAACGTGGGATCCGGTAACGCGGACGTTGGCAAACTCGCCGACCGGTCCATCGCGCGAAAGGACCACACGGCAGTCGACGTCGGGCGCATCGTGTGCGCTGCGAGCAATTCGCGGCTGATCGACAAGAACCCGAAGCGTCCTGCCGTTCTGCGCCGCGGCGAGTTCCGCCGCGATACTTTGCTGAAGCTTCATCGCCTGGCGATGCCGGCGGTTCTTGACCTTCGCCGGCAGTTGCCCGGCCATCCTGGCGGCGCGTGATCCCTCCTCCTGCGAATAGGTGAAAATTCCCAGACGCTCGAAGCGCACCGTCTCGATGAAATCCAGCAGTGCCGAATAATGTTCCTCCGTTTCGCCTGGAAACCCAACGATGAACGTTGTGCGGATAGCGAGCCCGGAAATTCCCGCCCTGAGCCGGGCGATCAGATCTTCAATGTGCTCCCGCGAGGTCTCCCTGCGCATGGCCGCAAGCATCTCGCCGTGAATGTGCTGCAGAGGCATATCCACATATCTTGCGACCTTCGGGTTGCGGGCGATCGCGGCGATCAACTCGTCACTCCAATGAGCGGGATGCGTGTACAGCAGCCGGATCCAAAATTCCCCCTCGATCGTAGAAAGCTCGTCGAGCAAGCGAACGAGCGTCGGTCCGCGGCGGGGATCCACCGGCTGGCGTGGACCAGCCCTTTCCGTCCACAAGTCCATTCCGAAATAGGTAGTGTCCTGGCTGATGAGGTTAATCTCCCTCACTCCCTCGGCGACGAGATTGCGGACTTCCGCAACCACGGAATCGACCGTGCGACTCCGGTGACGTCCGCGCATCTGCGGGATAACGCAAAAGCTGCAAGGATGGTTGCAGCCCTCGGCGATCTTCACGTAGGCCGTGTGGGTCGGGGTAAGCCGGAACCGTGGCGTGTCATAGTCGGGGATGTATCGCGACCGGGGTGAAATCCACCAGGCCGGAACTTTTTTCTCAGAGGCGAGCACGCCACGAAAGATTTCGCCTGCGTTCGCGACCTGATCCAGCCCGATGAAAGCATCCACCTCGGGCAACTCGCGGGCCAATTGATCGCGATAGCGCTGCGCGAGACAGCCGCTGACCACCAGCTTCTGGCCAGGCTTCCGGCGTGCTTCAAGGATCGCTTCGATGGATTCCCGCTTGGCGGACTCAATGAAACCGCAGGTGTTTACGACGATTATGTCGGCGTCGTCGGCATTGGCAGTGATCTCAAAGCCCCCCGCCACAGCGTCGCCCAGCATTATTTCTGCATCAACGAGGTTCTTAGCGCAGCCGAGACTCATCATGCCGACCCTGGGAGGCCGGACTTCGCCGGGAACCGTGGTCATCAAACAGGCTACGGGATGATGCGATCGCTGCTGTCCAATTCGGCGCCGACCAAGAGCGTCGACTCCGTGTCGGATGGCACGGACCGGCCGACGGGACTCTCGGAGACAGGAACTGGCGTCCCTCCGGTCTCCGTCCCAGTCGAATCGGAAGGGCGCTCCGGCGTCACAGATTTCGCGGGAAGGACGTTTTGCGGGACAGTAAGTTCCGATTTGTTTTCGTGAGCCATGCGATTGAGGCCCAGCCGCTCAATGTCGCGAATTGTAATCCATAGCTTGAATCCGCCAAAGCCGAACAGGACGAGGAGCACAGCCGCGACGAGCTTGGGCAGTAAACGCCCGCGCCTGCTGAATGAGCGAACGTCCGTTCGCATGTAATCGCAGGCAGTCTCCCGAAGATATTGGTAGCCCTCCGCGCCGCATTCTCCCGCGTCAGGAAGCAAGCGCCGGACTCTCGAAATCGGAATGCCAAGGTATTTGGCATAGTCTATAGCGAACATGCGTGCATAGCTCGGGTGCGAAAAGTGTGAGAAATCGTCGCATTCGATCTCGCGCAAGCGCTGCACGCGGATGCGGGTCTCGCTGGATGCCTTTTCAATGGACAGACCGCGCTTTTCTCGCGCTGCGGCGAACTGTGCGCCAAGCGATCTCGCTCCTTCCCGACCCATTATTGCGGCGGCTTCACTCATGATACATCACGCTAAAATCACTGCCTAGCCCTTCTTCACGCTCTGCCCTAAGCGAGCATCAGCCGAAGAAAGTCACGACGCTTTTGTTCGACGCACATCATATTTTTCTTATTGCCTCTCAAGCCAAAAATACAAGGGAAAATCCCACTCGTCGCACGATTTTTAAGGCAATGTATCCAAGTCGACCAAAATCTCTCGGTCCTTAACACCGTCGCGCGGTCCGACAATGCCGCGCTGTTCCAAAACATCGACGATTCGGGCGGCGCGCGTGTATCCAAGACGCAGTCGCCGCTGAAAAAGCGAAGTCGAAGCTCTGCGTTCCTGTTTCATGATCTCGAGAACTTTTTGGACGAGTTCCTCATCCTCATCCGTGACATCTTCCTCCGCCGGAGCATTGTTGAGCCTTTCGTGGATGCTCGCCTCGAACTTCGGCTTGGCCTGTGAAGACACAAAAGCCACCAGACGGCGTATTTCGTCGTCTGTAACGAGAACGCCTTGCGCGCGAACCAGAGTGGATGTGGCTGGGGGCAAATAAAGCATATCACCCTGTCCAAGAAGCTTTTCCGCGCCCTTCTGGTCGAGAATCACCCGGCTGTCGAGCCCGGAGGCGACCTGGAATGCAATGCGGCTGGGAATGTTGGCCTTGATGATGCCAGTGACGACGTCCGCACGAGGTGTCTGAGTCGCCACGATCAAATGGATACCGGCGGCGCGGGCCATCTGAGTGATACGCGCGATGGCGCCCTCCACGTCGGCCGGCGCGGTCTGCATGAGGTCGGCCAATTCGTCGACGATCACAACGATGTACGGCATTCGATCCGGAATGATCAACTCCTCATCGCGCGGCACGCTCACCGGGCGCGCATCGTCCTCGGAGATCTCCTCACCGGGGCTATCATCAGCGCTTTCGAGGTCTTCAACGCCATTCTCGGCATCAAGCTCCATTTGGGATTTTGGAAGCGGGCGTTCGTTAAAGCCTGCAATGTTCCGCACAGCAGTTTTCGCGAAGATCTGATATCTCAATTCCATCTCATCTACCACCCAGCGAAGAGCGAGCAGGACTTTCTTCGGGTCGGTGACTACAGGCGTCACGAGATGGGGCAGTTCGTTATAGATCTGCATCTCTACCACTTTCGGATCGATCATTATGAAGCGCAGTTCCTCAGGGGTGTAGCGGAAGAGCAGGCTGGCGATCATCGAGTTGATACAGACGCTCTTGCCACTACCCGTCGTGCCGGCAACAAGGCAATGCGGCATCTTGGCAAGATCGGCAATGATCGTTTGGCCGTAAACGTCCTTTCCCAGGCCCAGAGGAAGTCTCGCTCCGGAGTGCAGCCAATCGGAGGTCTCGAGGAGTTCGCGCAGGGCGACTTTGACCTTGCTTGAGTTCGCGATTTCAATGCCCACAGTGTCCTTGCCCGGAATCGGCGCCAGAATATTGATCCGCTGCGCGCGAGTTGCACGCGCGATATCCCGCTCGAGGCTCGTGATCCGATCCACACGCACCCCACTGTCCGGATAGACTTCAAAGCGTGTGATCGTCGGCCCGCGCGTGATATCACCCGCGTTGGCCTTAATTCCGAAATGGGCTAGCGTCTCAAGTATTATTCCTTGCACCGCGCGCAGTTCGTCATGATCAGCCGGCTGGCGTCCAGCCTCATCGAGCGGCTCAAGAAGATCAATGGGCGGCAATTGATAGTTCTCCAGCCGCAGCCCGGAAAGGCTCGGTTTGGATTCGCCCTTCTTCTTTCGTCCGCTCTCAATTTCAGCCAGCGACGGACGCTTTTCTTGTGGAACAGTCGCATCGATTATTCGGGGTTCTGGAAGATCCGCTGCAGGCACCTCATCTGCCTGCCGCTGAACGGGATCGACCTTCTTCTTTAGCTTGCGTTCAAGCTTTTCCGCCTGCCGGGTGAGCTTGCGCTGTTCGAAATCCATCCGCTCGCTTTCCTCCATCGCAGCCATACGCCGCTTCTCCCGTTCGGCAATATGTCTTTTTATGCCTGACCAGCCGCTTTTGAGAACGTTGATTGGGTGGAAACCGATCGCCAGAATCAGACTTGCCAAATACACAATGCCCAGCACAACGGGTGCGCCCACCTCGCCGAGCGGTCCGCCGAAGGCTCTCTCGCCAACCCACTTGCCAATCCAACCGCCGGGCCCCTCAATATGGAACGCCCTGTCCCACCCTTGGAGAAACCATGGCTGCAACTGCAGGAGACATGCCCCCGAAAGGACGAAGAGGAAGCTCCAGCCGAGCCGTTCGCGAATGTAAAAGTTTCTGGTCGTAAGCTTGGCGATACCATATCCGGCGAACACGATGATCCAGAGGTAGGAAGCCGCTCCAAAAAAGAAATAAAGGTACCCTGCCGCGACAGCCCCGACGACGCCGCACAGGTTATGTACGATGGGACTTCGGACGTTGCTATCGTATATAAGCTTCGCCCAGGAAGGCAGATCGCTCGGCTGATAAGAAACCAAGGCGAGGAAAAGGAGGACCGCCAGCCCGGTAAGGATCAGGCCGAGCGCCGCATCCCAAGTTCCATACCCTTTCGGTTTGTTTGCCATGAAAGTTTCAATTCTCACCAATTTCGCGGAACCCGCAAGCACCGCGAAAGCTTTGCAAAAGGAATTGCACAGCACGGCAGGCTCGGAGAAATAAATGGGATGGCCAATACCGAACCGATCATTTTTGAGCCGCTTGCCATGGAGCGCATCTGGGGCGGACGCCGTCTCGAGAGCCTCTTTGGAAAAATCCTGCCGCCCGGTGCGCCGATCGGAGAATCCTGGGAGGTAGTGGACCGCGAGGACGCGCAGAGCGTCGTGCACAGCGGACCGTTGCGCGGGACCACACTGCACGAGCTTTGGACGTCCCGTCGTGGAGAAATCTTTGGAGCCGTCTATGAGAGCCATGCGGCATCGCGATTCCCGATCCTAATCAAGCTGCTCGACGCGCGCGAGCGGCTATCGGTGCAGGTCCATCCGCCCGTGCATGTGAGCGAGGCTCTGAAAGGCGAGCCCAAGACGGAGATGTGGTATTTCGCCGACGCGCAACCGGGCGCAAACATCTACGTCGGCCTCAAGCGTGGCGTTACTCGGGAGCAATTCGAAGTTCTGCTTCGCAAGGGCCGTGTCGAAGAGGCCCTCCACGTCGCCCCCGTTCAAAGCGGCGATAGCATCTTCATCCCTAGCGGACGGCTCCATGCCATCGGTCAAGGCAATGTGATCGTTGAGGTCCAGCAAAATAGCGACACTACATACCGGGTCTTCGATTGGAACCGAACCGGTCTCGATGGTGCGCCCCGCAAACTGCACATCGAGGAATCTATGGTCTCCATCGATTTCAAGGATTTCGAGCCCGCTGTGAATCACGTGGCCGACGGCGTGATCGCAGAATGTCCATATTTCAAGGTCGAAAAACTTCGACTTTCCTCTCCGGTCTCTGCATGCGTTGAGGCGAAGTTTTCCATCATTGCCGTAGTTTCGGGCGGCGCCTCTTGCGCCGGAGCCACCTTCAAGCCAGGCGATTTTTTCCTGGCGCCGGCGGCACTTGGCGGCGCGACCGTCCAGCCGACCGAACAAAACACCGAAATTCTACGAAGCACGCTTCCGAGCGGATAGGCGGCGCTGCGGTAACGCAAGCGCAATGCTCCCCGTCAACCCGAAGCCAGCCGCAAAATGTCGTCTGCCGCGCATGCTGCGCCAAACCCATTGTCAATATTGACCACTGTCACCCCGCTGCCGCAGCAATTCAGCATGCCAAGCAGGGCGGCCAGGCCTCCGAAACTCGCTCCGTAGCCGACGCTCGTCGGGACCGCTATGACAGGTTTGTCGACAAGTCCCGACACCACACCGGGAAGGGCTCCTTCCATACCGGCCGCAACGATAAGCACCCCGCAGGAGCGGATGCGATCCGTCTCCGCGAGTACCCGGTGAAGGCCCGCCACGCCCACGTCAAAGACTCGCTCGACCCGCCGGCCGAAGCAGTCGAGAGCGACGGCGGCTTCTTCCGCCACCGGCAGATCTGCCGTCCCCGCGCAAATAACGCCTACGCTCCATCGCCCTGCGACGGCAGGTGGCGGGCCGACGACGATGCATCGCGCTCGCTCATGAAAAACCGCCTCCGGCAATCGCATGTGAACCGCTTCAAAATGCGCGGCCTCGGCGCGCGTCGCAAGCACCGGCTGGCCGCTTTCGCGCAAAGCGACCGCGATCCCGCAAACTTCGCCGGGCAGCTTTCCCTGGCAGAAGATCACTTCGGGCCGCCCGCAGCGCCTGACCCGGTCGAGATCAACACGAGCGAAGCCAAGATCACGCGCCGATTCGAGGCTCATTCGCACGAAAATACATCCGCATCGGAATCATGTTGCTCTCGACAAATCCGTTCTTTGCAAAAAAGCGCTGCAATTTCTCATTCGGTTTGTCCGTCAGCAACGTGATGCGAAGGAATTTCTTCTTCTTCGCGAAATCGATTGCGTAGTTGAGCAATTGTGTGCCGAAGCTCTGGCGCCGATATTCCCTATGGACGATCAAGTCCTCGAGCACCAGAACGAACCCGCCCTCGGCCGTGCTAATCGTGATGAGCAAGTTGATCATTCCGATGATCTTGATTGGGCTGCGCAACACAAATATCCGCCCGCGCGAGGGCTGCTCGAGCAGAAGGCGCAGACCGCGCATTTCCGTTTCACGGTTCGGAATGAAATCGCTCTCCTGCGAGAAGAGCTCGAAAAGCAGCTCGGTCAGCTCGGGCAAGTCGTCGAGCGTCGCAGGTTCAATCCGTAAGCCTTCAATCACATCCATCTAATATTCTAAAAGTGGAACGTGATGCAATTGCGGCGAGCTCTTGTCTTCAAGTTGCACGCCCGAACTTTCGATCAAGCTCGGAAAAGGAAAACTGAATCATTGTCGGGCGTCCGGACGGACTTGCGTACGGCAGCTCACAGCGAAGCAGTTCGCCGACGAGCCGTCCAGCCCGCGCTTCGTCGCCCGCGATCTTGTCTGCAGCCGCCAAGCGCGAAACTGAGCGCGCAAGGGCTTCGCGGACATCCCGGCCGCGCGGCAGCTTTCCCGCGGCCCGCAGTGTCGAAGCAATTTCATGAAGAAGGCGGCCAGGCTCTCGTTCCGCGGCGGACGCCGGAATTGCCTCGACCTTCAAAGTCGCACCGCCGAAGGACTCAAGATGGAAACCCGCCGCGCGGAGGTCGTCCAAGTGGTCGACGACCCACGCATGCTCGCGCGAAGGCATTTCAACAACGGCCGGAATCAAAAGGCGCTGGCTTGGAGCATTTCCTTCGACAATCTGACGCATAAGGAACTCGAAAAGAATCCGCTCGGAAGCCGCCCGGCTGTCCAGCAATACAAGCCCCTCATCGCCCTCGAGAACGAGGTAACCATCGCCAACCATTCCCATGACTCGGAATCGATCGGCCTGCGAGGCTTTTTCGGGAACCTTCTCCGGAGGCGCAAGGGGTTCCTGTTGCAGGGGGATGACTCCCTGCGGGGACTCCGGCACAAAGGCCGCGGCGATGCGCATCGGCTCCGAAGTGCGTGCCAGATGTTGCCTCGGCCGGATCAGCACACCTCGCGCCGCATCGAAAACAGCCCGCCGAATCGTCTCCGGCTGCCGGAGGCGCACCTCGCGTTTAGCGGGATGGACGTTGCAATCGACGAGCGCCACGTCCATTTCGATATGAAGCACGCAAATGGGATGCTCGCCCCGCTGAAGTGCGCCAGAATACGCCTCGCGAATTGATTGCTGGACCGCAGGGCAATAGACTGGACGCCTGTTAAGTATCACAAACTGCTGAAGGCGGTCGCGCCTTCCTTGACCAGGACGCGCTAGAAAGCCAGTGAGCCGGAATCCCTCCCCTTCGAACGCGTCGATTTCAACAAGCTTGGCCAAATGGCCGTTTCCGAAAAGATCCCGGATGCGCACAGCCAGGCTTTCCGCCCGGGGAAGCGAGGCCACCGAGCACCCGTCGCGCCGGCACTCGAAGGCGACCGATGGGCTCGCCAGGGCAATGCCTTGAAGGCAATGGGCGATATGGGCGGATTCCGTCTGCTCGCCCCGCAGAAACTTTCGTCGCGCGGGAAGATTGTAGAACAGGTCGCGCACCTCGATCTGCGTTCCCGCTGGAGCACCGATCTCACGCACAGACTCGAGCTTGCCGCCCGAAACAACCACTTCGGTGCCCGCGTTCGAAGCGGCTTCACGCGTCGTCAGCCGGAACCGCGAAACGCTCGCGATGCTCGGAAGCGCCTCGCCGCGAAATCCCATCGAGCGCACGCCCGCAAGATCTGCGCCGGTGCGGATCTTGCTCGTCGCGTGACGCTCGAGACAGAGCAGCGCATCCTCTCGGTCCATGCCGCAGCCGTCATCACGCACCGAGACAAAACGGGAACCTCCGAAGGTATGCTCGATCCAAATCCTGGAAGCTCCGGCGTCGAGGCTGTTCTCAACAAGCTCCTTGACCAGCGAAGAAGGCCGCTCGACCACCTCCCCCGCCGCGACCTGGCTCGCAACAACGTCTGGAAGGAGACGAATTTTTCCCATGCCGCCGGATCGTGCCGCACTTGCCGAGCCAAAAACCAGAGAAATTCTTAAAGAACCGATTGAAGCCAGGCAGGCGCCCGCCCCGCGAAGTGTGCCCTCGTCAACATTTGCCCTTCAAGCCCTCAGACGCGGCGGTTTTCAGCGCTTTCCTCACGCACCCATTTGACTTCATGCGAAATCATACCTAAGAAATGAATGTGATTGAACTCACCGCCAACGCCGCCGCGCAGCTCCGTGCGCTCATCGAGGAAAAGGGTTTCGATACGAAAACATCAGGTCTTCGTCTCTCGGTCGAAAAAGGAGGCTGTGCCGGAATGCAATACGCAATGACCATCGGCGCGCCGCAGGCGGATGACCTCATCGTCGAACGAGACGATGCTCGGCTTTTTGTCGACGCCGGCAGCTTCAAATGGATCGATAACTGCGTGATCGACTATGAAGAGGGCTTGTCGGGTGCGGGATTCAGGGTTAATAATCCCTTGAGTGCGCGCAGTTGCGGTTGTGGCACATCGTTCGAGCCCGCAGACAGCGCGCTCTCCTGAACGAGATTTCAATGGCCCGAGAAAACAAAGGACAATCCTTCGACACCAATCCGCGGAGTTCGGAGTTCTCCTACCACCCGGAGGAGCCGGCCCCTGGAAAGGCTGGCAACTTGTTCGCCTGGACGATCGCCATCCTGCTGCTGATCGGTTTCGCTATCTGTTGCTGGGTCTTTAGCTTTTACGTTTTTGGCCACCCGGAAAAGCCGTTTAGTTACTCGATCCTCGCCAAGCTAAAGAAGCTCGAAGCCCCGAAGCGATTTGAGATAACTGCCGCCCCACAGGGCGAGTTCCTGAACGCTCAGCAGCTCTGGGACCGCTATAACAAAATGACAAACCGGGAACTGCAACGCGCTAGTGAAGTGTTGCTGCGAAATTATCTCCGGAACTACAAGCTCACCAGCGACAAAGTCCCCTATGTGGTCGGTTCGTTCAACATTCTCGACTCCTATGAGCTGAACGAATCCAATCTCTTTCCTTCTGGCGTTGTGGCTCTTGCCCGCGCAACGGACGCTCCGCAAGTGCTTCTCGAGCACATTTTCACCGCAGACAAGCGGGTCATTCCCATCCTTCATCGCATGCTCTTGACCGGGCTCAACCTCAGGTTCGATAAGACCGTCGATCTCTCCGCCGTCGTGAACGTGACGCGACTCAAGGACGGGCGATTGCAGTTCACTGCCGTCCCGCTCCTTTATGGCAGCTACACCACAAGCAGCGGCGCCGGCACGTTCTCGCTCGAACCTCCCGCTCGCTTGAATGTCGCCGCACGCCTGCCCGTGGTGGGTCAGCCCTCAATAGAGGAAGCCACGGAAAAACTCGCCGGCCACAGGAACCGCGCAGGTCTTAGCACGACGGAAAGCACTTCGGCCACTCCGCGCTCGCAAGTGCAGCTCGTGCGGGTCGAGCGCCCCAAGCCCGCGGCAGAAACCGCGGATCGCCCTCCGCCCTCGCCAACCCCGCTCCCTGAGGACGCGCCAGTGCTCCCGGCTGTGCCCGTCAAGGCGCAGCAATCGACGCCCGCCGTGGCGGCGACCCCTGCCCCCGTCACAAAGCCGACGGCGACTCCCCTCCAGCCATTCATTTCACCAACTCCAGCGTCAATTGCAACAACTGCGGGCGGAAAGTGGCCTACCTACCCGCCCGGGCAGATGCCTCGCGGGCGCCTCGCAAACGTCCCTGACATGCCGGAGCTGGCCAGTCGCGGCGTCGGAGGGGAGCGCGTCTACCTTCAAGGAAGCTTTGTCGTCACTGCATCAGGTCAGGATCGGGCTGTCCTGCGCTCACAAGCGGCCCTTCCGGAGAATCTTGGCATCGGGGGACGCAGCAGCAATACCCGAATTATCGTTCAATTTCCCTCAGGAAGCCGTCCCCCATCCGAAGGCTCGACCTTATCGCGCGACTCCCGCCGGCCGTTCCTCGTAACGGAAGTTCGTAAGACTTCCGATGGCCAGGTAAATGTCTATGTGCGCGAAGTCACTCGCGCTCAATAGGATTCTCGCAGAGATCTCAGCAGAGGGTCCCTTGACCTTCGCGCGCTTCATGGATCTCGCGCTTTACGACCCAGTCGTCGGCTATTACGCATCCGGCCGGGGAAAAATTGGCAAGCGGGGAGACTTCTTCACGAATGTCAGCGTGGGTTCGGCCTTCGGACGCATCCTTGCCGGGCAGGTGCGAGAAATGTGGTGCCGCCTCGGGCGGCCCGGCCGGTTCTCTCTCGTCGAGCAGGGCGCAAATGACGGGCAGCTGGCCGTGGATATCCTGTCCGCCATGGACGAAGAAACACTGCCTGCCATCGAGTATTGGATCGTCGAACCGTTCCCCATCCTCCGCCGCCTGCAAGAGCAAACGCTGAAAGCATTCGGAGCCACAGTGCATTGGGCGGAGGACCTGGATGCCCTGCCGGTCTTCGACGGTGTTCATCTATCGAACGAACTTGTGGACGCCCTCCCGTTTCATTTGGTGCGATCAAAAGGCCGAGAATGGGAGGAACTCCGCGTCGCAGCGCGCGAGGATCGTCTGGTCTTTGAGGTCGGCGAACCGGAAAAGCGGCTTGCCGCTCAGGTTAGAGCGCTTCCGCCGCGAGCCAAAGGCACGATTGCGGAACTCCGCCCAGCTGCGCTCGCTTGGATTCACAAAATCGCGAGCAGGCTGCGCAACGGCTTCGTTCTTGTCATCGACTACGGCTTCTCACGTGAGAAACTTCTCTCCCCTTATCGCACCGAGGGAACTTTTTCCTGTTATCGGGCGCATCGGCGCGACGCTCGCCCTCTCGACGAGCCTGGCGAGAAAGACATTACGGCGCACGTGGACTTCACCGCGCTCGCTGGATCCGCCGTGGATGCCGGATTTCGAATCGAAGGCTACGCCGATCAGCATCACTACCTTGTCGGAGCTTCGCAAGATCTCTTGAAGGAGCTCGACCGTCCGCCGGATTCCGATTCGCAAAAGACGCTTCGATCGCTCCAAACACTCCTCCATCCTGAAAGCATGGGCACGCAATACCACTATCTTGCCCTATCGAAAGGCGTAGATTCCAGTCCCAAGCTGTCAAGCTTCCGGTTTGCTCGCGACCCATATCGGGAGCTCTTTCCGAGCGCGTGCGACGACGTGGCACGCGTCTGTGGCAATTAATGAATGCCAGTAATGGAGAAGTATGTATTCAAACGCGGGGATGGGCTGCTCCGGCCGCAACCTGTGCAGGGCTCCGCAGGGTGCCCCCTTCATGGGTCGCCCAATTCGTCACAACCGTTCCTTACCGCGCAGCAGGCACAGGGGGTAGAGAGGATTCTTTCTTGACCAGCTGTTGAGGAACTTCCATGGCAATGAGCTCCGAAACCGTCGCAAATTTGTACCCCTTGCTTAACAAAGCGTCGAGCGTCTCCGGCATGGCAGCCACCGTTGTCGCGTGAATGTCATGAGTAAGGATGATGGATCCGGGTTGAGTGTTCTGGACGATATGATTAAAAACCCGGTTGGAATTGCGGTACCTCCAGTCAAGGGGATCCACTGACCAAAGAATGACTTTGAGCCCATATTCTTCGCTCAAGCGCTTGTTCAATATGGAACTGGTTGCCCCGTAGGGTGGACGCATCAGCACCGGACGCTTCCCCGTGACCCTTGAAATGGCATCGTTGGTGTTTTCAATTTGCTTGCGGAAACTCTCCGCGCCGAGCTTTGTAAGCGCAGGGTGACTCCAACTATGGTTGGCAATTTCGTGACCGTCGCTAGCCATGCGGCGGAGGATGTCTGGGTATTCCGCAGCGTTTTGTCCCACTACGAAAAAGGTCGCCTTAATGTTGCGCTCCTTCAAAATGTCAAGAAGCCTCGGCGTAAGCTGTGGACTGGGGCCGTCATCAAAGGTCATGGCAATGTACGGCCCGTCCACATTGCAGGAATTATAGCTATGCCTTAGCGCAGGGGCTGCCACTGCGGGCGATGGCTGCGGAAGGCTGGTATAAGTGGCGGGCTCCGGCCGCTCAGCCTGCAACGTCGACGGCTTTCCGGAAGCAGGCCGTCCAGACGAAGATTCGCGGGCCATCTCGCCAGGCGGAACAACAATTACCTGAGGTTCGCTTTGCGTTTGGGCCGTTCGGCACGCCGCAAGGGCGAACACGACGAGCGCAACGCCGGTAGAAAGGCGTTTCATCGTTAAATGCTCAAGGAGTTTCATGTATCGCACGAATCGCACCGAACGCCATCAAGTTTTTGCCTTTAAGTTCGACTGGCCGTCGGATCGCGTTGTTTGTTCGAGGAGCGTGAGGAACTCGCGCAGCGCGGGGGAGACGCGGGCCGAGCGACGGATCAAAGCGCCCAAAGGCCGCCGCAGTGAAGGATCACTAAACTCTACGGCCGCGAGCATGTTCGCTTCCACTTCGTCGCGTACTGCCGTCTCCGGAACGATGGAGACTCCATTCTCGATTTCAACCGCACGCTTCACGGTCTCGATGTTGTCAAACTCCAAAACGAGCTTCACTTTCACTCCTTCGGAGCGCAGCTTGCGATCAATCTCGCGACGCGTCGGCAAATCAGGCTCGAAGGCGATGAACTTCTCACCCTGCAATACGGAAAGAGAAACGCGTCGCTGCGAAGCCAAAGGGTGTGACGGTGAACAAATCAGAACAAGCCGGTCACTCCAAAACGTTAGGGCCTGGATCCCGCGACGGACCGCCGGGTAGGCCACAAGACCGATGTCGGCTCGCCCGTCCAGAACGCTCAAGTAAACCTCCGACGAGCGGCGATACTCGACACGCACGTCGACTTGGGGATGCGCTTGCCGGAAAATCTTCAAATATGGCGGCAGCTCATGCAGTCCGATACTGAAAATCGTCGAAATGCATAGCTCACCTGCCACCAGATTCTGCAGACTATGAATCCGGCCTTCCAGATCCCCCAGAATATCCATAACCTGATGGCTTGCCTGTAGAAACGCACGACCCTCCGGAGTCAAAGAAAAATTCTTTCGTCCGCGCTCGATGAGCTTGACGCGAAAACGCTGCTCCAAAGCGCGCACTTGCTGGCTCACAGCACTCTGCGTGATGCCGCTCATCTGCGCCGCCTTGGAAAAACTCGAGGTTTCCGCCAAATTGGAGAAAATTCTAAATGATTGAATCTGCATCCCAGAAAATCGAATTAGAATAACTAATATCTCACTTGACGTAAATAACGTTTTTTTATGGATGACATTTTGGCTCGTCTGGAGGGAGTTCGCGCGCGGATTTCGGCTGCAGCGCGAGCGAGCGGTCGCGATCCGGGCGAGGTTGGGCTGGTTGCGGTATCAAAGACGCAAGATGCGTCATTGGTGCGCGAAGCGTTCGACGCGGGTCATGCGGTATTCGGTGAAAGCCGTGCACAGGAATTAGTTGCGAAGGCACCTTTGCTTCCATCGCTCACACGCTGGCACTTCATAGGCCATCTGCAAAATAACAAAATCCGCAAAGTCCTCCCGGTGGTTGAGCTCATCCACTCCGTTGATACCGTGGACCTTGCGTTAAGTATCGACCGGATCGCCGCGGATCTTGGTTTGTTTCCGCCGGTATTGCTGGAAGTAAATACCTCAGGCGAGCAGACGAAGTTCGGCTTCAAGCCTGACGCACTCCGTGAGCAAATTGAGCGCCTGCTCGCCCTCCCCCGCATTCAGGTTGATGGACTTATGACGATCGCGCCTGCGGGGGAACACCCCGAAGACGCTCGTCCATTCTTTGCCGAATTACGGATCCTCCGCGACGAGATCGCCGCGGAAACTGGCACTCCGCTGCCTGTCCTATCGATGGGAATGAGCGACGATTTCGAGACGGCGATCGAGGAAGGGGCTACGCTGGTGCGCGTCGGCACCGCGATTTTCGGTCCGAGGCGCAAACTCTGAATCGAAACCTCTTGTTTGAATAAACTCCAACGGTCGATCCATACTGCGATCCTCGGAACCACTCTTATGCCGCAATTTGAACTGACCCAAAAAGAAATCGACAAGTTGTCTCGAAGCTCCGCTCATTGCATTGGGGGCGAAGTGTGAACCGTGTCGTGCTGATCACTGGCGCCGGTCCCGGGCTTGGTGCGGCGCTCGCGCGGCGATTCGCACGCGAAGGTTTCCGTGTCGGCTTGGTCGCGCGGAAGGCAGACTTCATCGAGGCACTGGCGGGCGAGATTTCCGCCGCGGGATCGCCCGCGTTAAGCTTGGTCGCCGATGTGAGCCGTCCAGCCGAAGCGGCCGCCGCGGTAGATCGGGTCCGCGCAGATCTTGGGCCAGTCGGAGTTCTCATTCACAATGCCAGCAGCTCGCTCGGCGAAGGATTGCTCGCGACGACGACGCAGGAGTTCGAGCAATCCTGGCGCGTGGCGGCACTCGGCGGCTTTGTGTGTGCGCGCGAAACTGCGCCCGGCATGCTCGCAGCGGGTGCGGGTGCCATGCTCTTCACCGGCGCAACCTCAAGCGTGCGCGGCGGTGGTGCGCTGGCGTTCAGCAGCGCGAAGTTTGCCGTGCGCGGACTCGTGCAATCCCTCGCCCGCGAGTTGTGGCCGCTCGGCGTGCATGTGGCGCATGCCGTCATAGACGGACTGATCGCAGCGCCCCGCACAGGCAACGACTCCCCCGGCGATGAACCAGCTATCGATCCCGACCACATAGCCAATGCCTATTGGCACCTCGCAACGCAGGATCGCTCCGCATGGACGCTAGAGCTCGATCTCCGACCGCACTCAGAGCAGTTCTACGTCTAGACTCGGGTGGTTCAGATTGCGCAATGCCTGGCCGCCAGGGGCGAGGACGACCAAGGCAGATCCAAGGTGATACGGTGCCGGAGCACGGGCGGTCAGCCCTGGGTCGGCGTGATGGACGGACGCAGTTCCGCCTCGCCGAGACCGAGGGCGAGCCAGCGAGCCTCGAATTCCTCCCATCGTTTTTCCTCGGGCAGCTCGGTGTGGCTCACCGGGAACTCCATGATTTCGCACGGCGCGGAGATATGGTTCGCGATCGAATAAACGGTTTCCGCCGGAACCACCGGATCGTGAAGCCCCAGGCCGATCAGCGTGCCGCAGCAAATCTTCCCGGCGAAGTTCATGGCGTCGAAATAGCGGAGCACCAGCATGACATCCTCAGAGTCCTCCGGGCGCGCATCGAGGTAGTGAGCGATCTCCGCGCCGGAGCCCGATTTCACGAGGAAATACCGCCCCTCCGCCCATCCGAACGTCGGGACGCCCACCACAAGGAGATCCGACGCACCGAATAGCGCCTCCGCCATGAGGGCGATGCCGCCTGCGAAGCTGAATCCATAGGTCAGGTGCCGGGTTGTTCGCCCCTTGAAGAGATCGCGCGCTATCTGCATCGTCCGGAGGTAATCGCAGACTGCGCCGCGAAGGATGGACGTCTCGGGCGACGCGATCCCGGTGAGCACGTAGCCCCAGCGGGATTGCGCGGCCGCGGCCGCGGCCGATCTTCCGAAACCGCGAATGTCAACCCCCACGACGTTGTATCCTGCTTGCGCCCAATTCCATTGGATATCGCACCGCGAGCAGTAACCATGGCTGTGCACGACGAGCGGCCGCAGTTCGTCGTCCTGCCACCCGATGCTGTAGCCGGTGACCTCGGCGCCGCCGAGCGAACGAAATGTCAGCCGGGAAAGTTCGAGCGAAGGGCGGCACTCGCTGGTAATGGGCATCTGGTGGATGTCCGGTTCGACGGCTCCCAGTTCCTCGCAGGTTTTCGCCCAGAACCATTCGAAGTCCGGGGGGCGGGTCAGTGTTGGGCGTAGATCGCGTTCCATTAAATGCGCTGGGCGCATCGCCGGTTGCCCCGCCGTTGCGGCTCATCTATTATCCGAGCATGACCCCCGTTGAACAGGTAGTCCAGATTCCGTTTTTCCAGGGGCTTCCGGCGGAGGCATTGCGCGAGCTCGCAGCCGAATCGACCGTTCTCGCGCTCGAGCGCGGGGGAACCCTCATCTCTCAGCACGATGCCGCCGAGCATGTATTTTTTTTGATCTCCGGCGCTGTGCAGTCTTACATTCGTTTTCACGGTGTTGACGATTTGCTGGTAGGCACAATACGCGAGCCGGGGGCTCTGCTCGGCTGGTCGGTTTTTCGCCAGCCCCATCGCTACACCGCGACGGTCCGATGCGAGGAGGAATGCCGGGTGCTGCGGCTGCCTCGCGAGATCATAGTGAAGCTGGTGGAGACGCAGCCGCGTCTCGGGTATCTGCTGCTCAAGCGCGTCGCAGCGGTCCTCGCAAACAGATTGGAACAGACGCGCGACATTCTCGTCAGGCCGGAGGCGACGGGTGAGAGGCCGAGCTCAGGCGCCTAATGAAATCGATCAGAGAACTCCTCCTGGAATCGCCATTTTTCGAGACCTTCGCGCGGGATGACATCGATGCGCTCGCCGGGCACGCCGTGATGCGCAACGTCTCCGCCGGGGAGGTGATCCTGCGCGAGAATGAGCCAGCCGAGGCTCTCTTCATGATTGTGGCCGGGAGGGTGCGCCTGTCATTTGAAACGTCCGAAGCTCTCCTTAAGCCTGGAGCGCCCGGCGACGACCATGTGCTGATCCGAACGCTGACGGAACCCGGGCGGGTCATTGGGTGGTCTGCCGTCGTCGAGCCTTATCATTATCGCGACACGGTCACCGCGATCGGGGACACGCGCCTGCTCGTTTTCGAACGACAGTGGCTCGAGCGTCGCGCGGAGGAGAATCCCGAGTTTGGCGTCGAACTGATGACGCGGATCCTTTGGGTGCTTGGAAACCGGCTGCGCGAGGCGCGGATCCGGCTGGTGGCGAGCCGTTACGAGAAGGAGGCGCTCGCCATTCGCGCCCTTCTCGAACAGAGCGCATCGCAGCTCAGCGTGAAATCGCCGCTGCACAAGCTGCCCATCTATCTCGAGAGCCGGCTCACCCTTTCCGATGCCTTTCAGACACTCGAGCTCCTGCGAAAGCATGGTGATCCTTTAGAGGCGAGTCTCGCGCGAATGTGTCTCGAAATTCTGGAGAATGTCCGCAAGGAGCTGAAAGTTTATCGCCGGCTCCAGCAAGTCTACGAAACGGTGAGCGAGGCGCCGGCCGACGCGACACCGAAGGAAGTTCGCGAACGGTGCTGCGTTGAGTTCCGCAGGCTGTTTAAGCACGTCGATCACATCATCGAGGGCGAGGAAAATCTGCCCCCGGAATCCGGGCAGATTTTCATCATGAACCACCTTACGAATCATCCGGATAACACGTTGCCGAACGATTTCCAGCTCACGCTCGACACTCATTTCGTCTCGTGCATGGTGCTGAGCCGGAAATATGGCGAGCCGCCGGTCCGCGTCGTCCGAAAATCGCATCCCAATGAATACGGGCACCAGAAGTATTTTGACCGGCTGGGATACATCTATGTCTATGCGAAACACGTGGATGAAGACGAACGGAACCCGAAACTGCTGGCGGAGCACCGGCGGCGGGAGTTTTTCGAGACGGCGGCGCGTTGTCTTCGCGACGGCAAGAACCTCGTGATATGTCCCGAAGGAACATGCACAATGACGGAACGGTCTCCGCTGCCGCTCAAAGCGGGCGTCTTCCGCCTCGCGGCGTTCGTCGAACCGGAGCCGCTGATCGTTCCGGTCGTCGTGGCGAATTTTGACCGCAAGCTCACGCGGACAACGCTCGTCGCACGCGTGCACGAACCGTTTCGCCTTTCAGATTACGTCCCGAAGCCGATTCAGGACGACGCCCTCTACGCGTTCATTGCCGGCTTAGGAGAGCGGATGCGCGCCTGGGTGCGTGACGCACGCGAGCGTGCAGCGTCCGGGGCGTCACGTTGATCGAGCTGCTCGTCGTTCCGGCGATTGTCCTCCGCGCGCTCGAGACGCTTGCATGGAACGACGCCGCGACCGCGGCGCGGTACATGAAGCAGCCTGTGCATTGCGCGTGCGCGCTGTTCGACCCAACGGTACCGCCGGCCGGGCAGTTCGCAGTGTATAATGCGCTCGGGGGGCCCAAGCAACTCTTCGTGTTGACGGCCGGGCATCATCCGTATCGGCGCGCCCGGGAGGAATCGCTGCGTATGTTACAGAAAATTTACGAATTTTTTTATTGAATTTGATGCGAATGCGCTACCGGTTGTGGAGAGAATGAACCGGGAGTACCACAGTTGGTGGAGCTGGCGGCTCAATCGCAACATGGAGCTGCTCGTGTTTGGCCACGCCGGGGCTAAGGTGATCGTTTTCCCCACGCGCGAGGGGCGCTTTTATGAATACGAAAACCTGCGCATGACCGAGGTCCTCCGCGACAAACTCGCGAATGGGTTCCTCCAGCTCTTCTGCGTGGACGGAATCGACTCAGAAAGCTTCTATTGCCGGTGGGCGCATCCCTCCGGACGCATCGAACGGCACAGGCAATACGAAGAATATGTCCTCAACGAGGTTTTCCCCTTCATGAGTCTCAAGAACCCTCACCAATGTGTTATCGCGCACGGATGCAGCCTCGGCGCCTACCATGCCGCGAACATCGCCCTGCGTCATCCGCATCTGTTTCGCAAGCTGGCGGCCTTCTCCGGACGCTACGACCTGACAATGAACGTCGAAGGATTCCCGGACCTCTTCGAAGGCTATTACAACGAAGATGTCTATTTCAACACGCCGACCCATTTTCTGCAGAATCTCACGTGCGCCCAACGACT
>CAWJZG010000013.1:0-42207 GCA_963847295.1 uncultured Verrucomicrobiae bacterium | reverse complement strand
CAAGGGCCTGTGGATAGACAGGCGGTTGTCCTGCGCCGCGACCATTTGGAAGTCTCTTTCGGCATTCCAAATTAAATTTCCGAGAAGCTTCCAACTACGGTTCGGTAGTTTCCAGATAGGTGAATTTTCCATCTTGGACGCGGATCACGATTCCGGCTTTTTTGGGATCGCGACCTTGATCGAAGCTGATGCTACCGGTAACGCCGGGAAAGTCTCGTGTGGCAGCAATCGCGTCGCGAAGGGCCGCCGGCTCGGTAACGCCAGATCGTTTCAGGGCGTCCGCGAGGAGCCAAATCGAATCATACGCAAGAGCAGCAAGCGGCGGCGGCGCAGACTGGAATTTTGCGCTGTAGGCGTCGCTGAAGACCCTTGATTTGGTCGGACGCCCGCTCGCTTGAAAAGTGAGACGCAAAGTAGCAGTTGTTCACAGCTTGTCCGCCGACCTTCAGAAACTCGACAGAATCCCATCCGTCCGTGCCGAGAAATGGAGCGTCGATTCCGAGCTGACGGGCTTGTCGAATGATGAGCGCTGCCTCGGTGTAATAGCTTGGAAGGAAGATGCTGTCAGGGTTCCTCTCCTTGATTGCGTTGAGTTGGGCGGTGAAATCCGTGTCGCCGGCGCGGTAGAACTCTTCGGCGACGATCGTCCCGCCGTGCTGGAGAAAGTCTGCCTTAAAAGCTTCCATCAGTCCGCTGCCGTATGGATTGGACGCGTCGAACAAGATTGCCGCTTTCTCGACGTCGATCGACTCGCGCAAACTTGGCCATCGTTGCAGCCTGGAAGGCATCTGTGTAGCCTGCGCGAAAAATGTAATCTCCTGCCGCGGTGACTTTTTCGTTGGTGGCGCCGGGGGTGATCATTGCGATACCGCTCGCCTGCGCCACGGAAGCGGCAATGAGCGATCGGTCGCTCGCGATTTCTCCGACCAGAGCGGCGACCTTTTCGGTATTGATCAATTCGCTGACCACTGTGTGGGTTTGCTCCGGTTGAGATTCGGTGTCCTTGATGATGAGGCTTACCGGATGCCCAAGGACGCCTCCCGCCAGGTTGATTTCCTCGATAGCCAGCTTCGCCCCGTTCACCGCATCCATACCGAACGAGGCCTGCGCGCCCGACATCGGGGCAAAAAATCCAATCCGCGTAGCGAGTGGATCTTCGGGCGGTTGGGGCGAATCTAACGGCTCCTCTGCGGCCGGCGCTGGCGTCTCCTGAGCGACTGGCGTTGGCGTCTCCTGAGCGGCCGGCGTGGGAGTTTCCTCAGCGGGTGGCGCAGGCGTCTCCTGAGCGGGTGGGGTAGGCGTCTCGGCGGTGGCCGGCGTCGGAGTTCCCGCGAACTGCGGCGTCGGTGCCTCAGCAGCTGGCTTCTTCTCACAGCTCGCGAACGCAAAGGTCATGATGACGGCGAGGGGAAAAAGGGACGTCCACTTCACGGCGCGAAGTGTAGGGAAGCTGTGGTCTCGCGCAACCGAGTTATTTGCGAAGGGGAGGACGAAGAAGCCAGCTCCTGGCGCGCAAGACTCGGTCGACGTCACCAGCTTATTTGGAAATCGCCGAAGTTGCTCTGGATGGCGAGTCAGGAAATACTAGTTTGATTGTATGCCCCTAGAATACGACCTCCAGGCGGAAAAAAAAGCCTTCGAAATCAACATGGACCCGCGCATTTATGGAGCTTTTGCCGAAATTGGTGCGGGCCAGGAAGTGGCCCGAAGGTTTTTCTCGGTCGGCGGAGCTGCCGGCACTGTCGCCAAGACAATTTCCGCCTACGATATGACGTTTTCAGACGCCATTTACGGCGCTTGCGGGCGTTACGTGAGCCGGGCCCGGCTTCATAGCATGTTGACGCACGAATACAGCCTGCTCATCGAACGTCTCGATGCGAAAGTCGGCGGGGTGCGGACTTTTTTTGCCTTTGCGGATACGGTTGCGGCGCGAAGTTTTCGCAGGCACGCCGAGTCTCAAGGCTGGATGGGCATTTGTTTCCAGACAGAGCCGCGCGGCGAAACCAACGAAATCATCATTCATGTTCGGATGCTCGATCCGCGCAACCTCCAGCAGCAGGAGGCGCTCGGCATCGTCGGGGTCAATCTGATATATGGCGCGTTCTTCCTGAGGAAGAATCCGGAAGCTCTCGTGGGTTCGTTGCTCGATGATTTGGGTGCTGGCCGCATCGAGATCGACATGATCCGCTTCAGCGGACCGGACTTCGCCGATGTCGATGACCGCATCATGGCCTTGCAACTGGTGACGCAGAATCTCACAAACGCTGCACTCTTCCGCGCGGACGGCGAGATCGTGAATGCTGCCGATGCTCTTTATAAAAAGCCGTTGCTGGTCGAGCGGGGAAGTTTCCGGCCGGTCACGCTTGTTGCCGACGATATGCTGAACTGCGCCCGCGCAATGTTCATTCGTGAAGAGACCGTGAAGGACGCGGAGCCGGAAATCTTGATGGAAATCACAATGAAGAATCTGCTGGCAAGCGGAGAACTTGATCTGCGTGATTTTCTGGACAGAGTCGATATGCTTGGCGCCATGGGACGCACGGTGCTCATCTCGAACTACGGCGCGTATTATCGTCTCGTCGATTATCTGACACGCTACACCGATTCCCTGATCGGCCTGCCTCTTGGCATTCCAGCGATGGCTGAAATCCTGGAGGAGGAATACTATCGGGATCTTGACGGCGGGATTCTCGAGGCGCTTGGGAGGCTTTTCAAAACAGGGGTCAAGCTTTACGTATACCCTTTTTTGAATCCCAACGGCGATCTTGTGACCGCTCAGAATTTCGAGGTTGCGCCAAACCTGGTGCACCTCTACACGCACCTTCTTGAAAACGGCTTCATCGAGCCCGTCGAAGGTCACAATCCGAGCTATCTGCCTATCAAGTCGTCGGAAGTTCTCGCCAAAATTCGTGCCGGAGCTCTGGGCTGGGAACGAATGGTCTCTCCCGAAGTCGTGAAGATAATAAAAGAGCGCCGGCTTTTTGGATTTCAAGACGAGTTCGCGAACAAGATTTGATCGAGCAGACGCGATTTTTCTCCGATGTCCGGCGGGCTGCTGGTGGAGAAGTTATCATCTTCATATTATGCTGGGGCATGCCGTTGAACCACCACATAGAAACCGAAGTCCCCACCCGCAGCATTCCTCTCCGCTCCGAGGTTCTTCCCGGTGACACCTGGGATCTTACACCGCTTTATCCCAGAGACGAAGCATGGGAGGAGAGTTTCAGGCAGCTGCAGGAGGACTACGGGAAGATTTCCGATTTTCGCGGCAGGGTTGGAGAGAGTCCTGCGACTCTACGGGATGCGCTGGAGTTCGAGAAGGGTGTCGATATACGCATCGAACGGCTAAGCCAGTACGCTGCTCTTCGTGTCGCCGAGGACGCTTCGAACGATGCGTCGCTTTCTCGCGAGGCCCGGCTCGACAGCCTCCGTGTCCGGATCGGTGAAGCATTTTCTTTTCTGTTTCCTGAGATCCAGGCGATTGCCGGCGAGACCTTCGACCGCTACCTGGCTGATGAGGCGCTACTCGAGTGGGTGGTTCCTCTCAAGAAGCTTCGGCGTCTCAAGCCTCACACATTGACCGCCGGTGAGGAGCGTCTTCTCGCGTTGGGCTCCTCCGCTCTGCGCGGGCATCAGGAAACCTTTTCGCAACTTACCAACGTGGATATGAGTTTTGGTGTTGTCCGCGATGGTTCGGGGAAGGACCGCGAGTTGACGCAGAGTTCCTTCTCCTCGTTTCTCCAGCAGCGAGATTCCTCCGTGAGACGCGAGGCGTTTCATAAGTTCTACGCAGAGTTTAGGGATCATCAATTTACCCTCGCGTCGTCCCTCGGAAGCTCGATTCGTGCGGATGTTTTCGATGCCCGCGCCAGAAACTATCCCTCGGCGATCGAGGCGGCGCTTTTCTTGGACGATGTGCCCCCCAGTGTCTATAATAACCTGATATCAACTGTCCGAGGCCGTCTTTCGCCGCTCTATCGCTATTTCGATTTGCGCAGGCGCGTTCTGGGTCTGCAGGAGATCCATCAGTACGACACGTTCGTCCCGATGGCCGGCGACATTCAAACCGGCATGGAATGGGACGAGGCGGTGGAGAATGTGCTCGGCGCGCTTACTCCGCTCGGCGACGAATACCTTTGCACGCTGGGCGATGGATTGCGCGGAGGACGATGGTGCGACCGGTATGAAAACAAGGGCAAGCGCAGCGGCGCATTCAGCTACGGCACTTATACGAGCCCGCCATACATCATGATGAACTATAAGTCCGATGTATTTTCCGACGTGTATACGCTCGCGCACGAGGCCGGCCATTCGATGCACACCTGGTATGCGCAGAGGGCGCAAAGCTATCAGAATTACCATTATCCCATTTTTCTTGCGGAAGTGGCTTCGACTTTTAACGAGATTCTGCTTACCGAGCATTTGTTGAAGACGACCAGCGAGCGCAGGATGCGGGCCTACGTCATCAACCGGCAGGTTGATGACCTGCGCTCCACTCTTTACCGGCAGACCATGTTTGCAGAATTCGAAAAGGCCACTCACGCGGCCGAGGAAGCTGGCGAACCGCTCACGCTTGAGGGCTTCAAAAAAATTTACCGCGGGCTGCTGGACGCGTATTTTGGGCCCGATTTTGTGATCGATCCCGAGCTGGAGCTCGAAGGACTGCGGATCCCGCATTTCTATAGCGCGTTTTACGTTTATAAGTACGCCACCGGAATCTCCGCGGCGGTGGCCTTGGCCGGCCAGGTCCTCGAGCGCGGCAACCCTGCGAGATACTTAAGTTTCCTCCGGAGCGGGGGCAGCCGATTTCCCATTGAGACGCTTGCTGAGGCTGGGGTGGACATGAGTTCTCCGGCCCCCGTTGAGGCCGCGTTAGAGCTTTTCGAACGACGAGTGATTGAACTGGAGGCGTTGCTCGCCTAGGAGACTGTCGACTTGAAATAGAAGTGCCATTTTATGGATAGGTTCGCAGTTAGCTTAAAAAGAGGTTGCGGACCCCTGTCGCGTAGCTGATACGCGCCTCATATGATCTCCGAGCCCAAAGTCTGGCGCAGGCGCAGTCCAGGTGATCTCTCGATGGAAATGCCCGAAGCTTCCGCGGGAGACGTGCCTGCGGCGGTCGAACGATCGAAGAGAGCGTTTCCCGGCTGGCAACGATTGAGCCTCGATGAGCGAAAGGCCACTCTTGCGCTGTGCCGGGAAAGACTGAAGGCGAAGCAGGAGGATCTGGCGCGCTGGATTGCTTTGGAAGTCGGCAAGCCTCTTCGGGAAGCTCGCCTTGAACTCGGCGCTGTGATCGCAAAGTTCGACCTCACGTTCTCCGATGCGGATCGATTTCTTGCAGACCAACCCGTCTCAGACGGTCCCTATCAGGCGATTGTGCGCCGGCGACCACGCGGACCAGCGGCAGTCGTTGCGCCGTTCAATTTTCCGATCCATCTCGGGCATGGTGCGGCGGTAGCTTACCTGCTTGCCGGCAATTCTGTGATCTTCAAGCCGTCTCCGCTCGCGGCAAATGTGGGAGCCGCGTATGCGGCAGAAATGCAGGCTGTCCTGCCCGAAGGCGTCTTTGAACTGGTTCAAGGGTGGGGAGCGACGGGACGGGAACTCTGCCTTCATCCCGGTGTACGGTCGGTTTGCTTTACGGGTTCGATTCCAGTTGGAACGGCCCTCGCCAAGGAATTGGCGGCAGACTATTCGAAATCCCTCGCGCTCGAACTCGGCGGGAAAAACGCTCTGATGGTTTTTTCGGATGCGGACCTCGACCGTGCAGCCGATGCGGCCGCAGATGGTCTTTGCCTGACAACGGGTCAACGCTGCAATTCCACAAGCCGCATTCTTGTTCATCGCGAAGTCGAGGAGCAGTTCATCGCGAGATTGCTTGATTCGTTGCGCCGCTATGTTCCTGGAGATCCGGCGGATGAGGCAACCATGCTCGGTCCGCTTGCAAGCGAGCCTGCGCTGAACCGCTACTCGGACATTACGAATCGTCCCGGCGAATGGCTCCTCGCGGGAGAGGCGCTCTCCGAGGTTTCCGGCAAGCGCGGTTACTATGTCAAGCCGGCCGTTCTCTATTCTCCGGCAGGCTCGCCCCTTGGAGAGCAGGAGGTCTTTTGTCCAGTGGCTACTTTCGAATCCTTTCGCGATTTCGGCGAAGCCATGGCGCTGCACGAATCGACACCTTTCGGCCTTACTGCATCCATCTTTACGAGTTCGGAGAGGACGTTTCGATCCGCCGGAGACCACCTGGAAGCGGGAAACCTCTATTGGAATCTGCCCACGACCTTCTCGCCATCCACTTTGCCGTTTGGCGGTTTGCGAGCGTCCGGCAATGGTAAACCAGGAGCACGCGGATTCATCCGGTTTGCCGCGGACGAGCAGGCCGTGCAATGGGCAGCGTGATAAGTGAAGAGTTTTCATTGCGCCGCGCGTTGCTTACTTTCCCGTGACTTTGTATGAAGCGCGGATTTCTGGAGAAACTCATCGAACGCATCGGTCTCGTGCAACCCGGGGACGTTCAGAGCTATCTTGTCGAGATTGCACGCGAAAAGGGGTTTCTTGAGACGATCTTCAACGCGATTCTTGAAGGCGTGATCGTCACTGATCCGGCTGGCCGTATTATCTATCTCAATCGCGCCGCCTGCGGGTTCTTTGGAATCAACGCGGAGGACAGCCTCGGCAAACCGCTGGGAGAGGTCGTGCGCGGACTCGATATCGGACAAACTTCGGGCCCAAGCGACGTCGTCAGCCGCGATTTCGAGGTCTTTTATCCGGAAAACCGATTCCTGAATTTCTACATCGTGCCGCTGATTAGCGAAGACGCGCATCAGGAACTAGTTGGACGAGCGATCATCTTGCGCGACATCACTCAAAATCGCCGCGCGACGCAGGAGACCATCGAAAGCGAGCGCTTTTCTGCGCTCACTCTTCTTGCGGCTGGAGTGGCGCATGAGATCGGAAATCCACTCAACTCACTGGACATTCATCTTCAGTTGATGCAGCGGCGCATCAAGAAACTACCCGCCAAAACCCGCCCGGAGTTTAGCGAATCGATCCACATTGCCCGGCTGGAGGTCGCTCGCCTTGATCATATTATCACGCAATTTCTGCGCGCGATCCGGCCTCAGCCGCTCACCACGCAAATGGGAGACGTCAACGTGGTCATTGAAGAATCCGTCGCCTTTCTCGACGCCGAACTCAAAGATCGAGACATCCTGGTTGAACTGGAACTCGAAAGATCTCTTGCGTCGATTGAGATGGACCGTGACCAGATCAAACAGGCGTTCTACAATGTCATCCGCAACGCGTTCCAAGCCATGAAGAGCGGCGGAATTCTGCGAATCCGCTCAGGGGCCGATGAGACTCATCAGTTTGTTTCCTTTTCCGATACAGGCGGCGGCATACCTCCCGAAAACATCAGCCGCGTGTTTGAGCCTTACTTTACGACGAAGGCGGTCGGCTCGGGTCTGGGGCTGCTCATTGTTCGCCGCATCGTTCGAGCTCACGGTGGCGAGGTCATCATCGAAAGCGAGCAAAACAGGGGGCTGACATTGACGATTCGATTGCCGCGAGCCGACCGGCGCGTTCGCTTCCTTGAGCAGGGAGCCGCGGGCGACGGACGAAATCCACCTTGACGGCGCGCAAATCTCGGTACTGTGATCATGTGGAACAGTCGGCACCATCAATTCGTGATATTCCGGAGAACGAAACCGTCAACCGGCCCAATGCCAATACCGCATACATCGCGATCACAGCCCTGGTCGTTATTGCTTCAGTTTGCATCCTTTTGCTCACCAGCAATCGGGCGGATCTTTGGCCAACAGTGGCAATGATCGGATCGCTTTGTGGTTTTGGGGCCATCATGTCGTTCTTTGTGACGCGACCCAAGCTGTAGGGTTTTTTGGACTTGCGAGGGCAGGCCCGCCGTGCAGGGACGTGAAAACGAAGCGATAGGCCAGATGCCATTCGCCTCGGCAGGCTTGCAGGACTTTCCGCCTTGCCCAAAGGCGCTTCGATAGCTAGGGTGACTCTGTGCTTTCCGCGTTGGCTCCACTCATTGGAGGAATTGTGGGGACTGCCGCGATGAGTGTGCTGCTCCTTTTTCCACGCTGGCTCGGCATCGGAAAAATTGATGTGATTCCTGCGGTGGGGGCGCTGATCACTGGGAAAGCGGAGAACGCGCTGTCCATAGGATATATTGTTCATTTCGCCTCAGGAATTATCTTTGCCTACATTTACTGGGGGCTCTTGGTTCTGATGAAAATGCCCATTGTGTGGTGGGCTTTTGGGATGGCAGGATTTATCCACGGTATCGTTGTGATGCTCCTGGTGTGCATTACGGTAATGGAGCATCACCCGATCGCGCGCTATCACGAGCGCGGACCAATGACCGGCCTTGCGCAGCTCTTCGCGCACATCGTTTACGGCGTTGTGGTGGGTTTGATCGTTCATGCCCTGCAATGAACTTGGCGAGTCAATCTGAGGAGTTAGGCTGCCGGGCGTGATCTTTAATCAGATTAAGAGCGCGGTGGAGTTCGCCTCGCATCTGCCGCGCTATCGAGAGATTGTCGTCATTCTTTGGAAATACGGGTTTGCCGATGTCTTACGCCTGGTCGCCCTTCAGCGTTTTCTCGGTATCGAGGATGCCACGATCACCCTCCACGAGGAGGGATTGCTGTCGAAGCCGCTTCCGGAAAGAATGCGCCTCGCTCTGGAGGAACTTGGCCCGACCTTCGTTAAGTTTGGCCAGATTGTCAGCTCGCGACGCGACCTCGTCACCGACGAGTACTACGTCGAGCTTTGCAAGCTGCAGACGGAGGTGCCGCCCTTTCCTGCAGACAAGGCGAAATCCATTATTGCTGACGAACTGGGAAAACCGGTTTCCGGGCTTTTCAAGAAGTTCGACGACAAGCCGGTGGGAAGCGCGTCCATCGCGCAGGTGCATGCCGCGCAGCTGCCGGACGGCACGAGGGTAGCTGTCAAGGTTCAGCGGCCGGACATTGAGGAAGTGATCGAACTGGATCTCGCCGTTCTGCTCGATCTTGCGTGGTTTGTGGACAGGCATGTCCCGGAAATTTCCGGAGTCAATCCGATCGGCGTGGTTCTGGAGTTTTCCTCCACCTTGCGCAGGGAGCTTGATTTCAACAACGAGGCATTCAACATCGAGCGGTTCGGCGCGCAATTTGCCAATAACCAGTGGATCAAGATTCCGACCGTCTTCCGCGAATTGAGCACGCCACGAGTGCTGACGATGGAGTTTATTTCCGGGCTGGACATCATGAATGTTCCTGCCCTTGAGCGGGCCGGCATCGATCCGGCGGAGCTCTCCGAGCACGTCACCGAACTCATCTACGAACAGATTTTCGACCACGGTTTTTTCCACGGCGACCCGCATCCGGGCAACATGCTCGTCCTTCCGGGAGGCGTGACGGGCCTGCTTGACTATGGAATGATGGGTTCCTTTTCGCCGCCGTTTCGTTCGAGCATCGCATACCTGATTGCGGGCCTTGCGGAGAAGAACCATCAGGAAGTGATGGGTTCGATTCTCGAGATGAGCGACGAGGGATTTGCCGCCAATCCGGGGAAGATGCTGTCTGACGTCGAAGCCTTCAGCGACCAGCATCTCAACCAGCCCTTGCGAGATATCAAGCTCAGCGAGGTGCTAAACCAGCTCCTCGAGATGCTGCGCAATAATCACCTCCGCATGAAGGGAAGCTTTTACCTCGGAGTCAAGGCGCTCACGCAAGTGGAAGCCATTGGTCGTTCCCTCAATCCCGATCTCAACTTCATCAATATTGGCGAGCCCTATGCGATGAAGCAGATCGCAGGCAAATACAATCCTGCGCGGCTCTTCGCCCTCGCGCGGAAGCTTTTCGGCGGAAGCCTGGATTTTCTGGAAGATTTCCCGCACGACTTCCGTCAAGTCTATCAGCGCATCAAGCACGGAAAGATCAACATTCCGCTCCAGCATAAGATCGACCCGGAAGGCTTTGAACCACTGCGCAAGACGCTAGATTCGATCGCAAATCGGCTGACAAACGCAATTCTTGCCGCATCCGTCTTGATTTGCTCGAGCATTCTCGTGCTATCGGGCGTCCCCCCCAAAATTGGCGGCGTTTCAATCATTGGCTTGGCAGGGCTCCTCTGGGGTACGTTCATGTGCCTTCGGCTCGTTCTTTCCATCTGGAAACACGGCGGGCTGTAGCGGCATGGTTGATGCTGGCTTCCGCCTAAAGCAAACGCCGCCGGAAATTCCGGACTTGATTCCGGCATTTACCGGCCGTAGCAAAGTCTGCGCCGATAACAACGCGCCTTTGCTGGAAGTCGGGCGAGTGCGGCGTATAGTGAAAGTCTATGGATAGCTTCGGACGCGTGATTGATTATCTGCGCATTTCGGTGACCGACCGTTGCAATGAGCGCTGCCTTTACTGCATGCCAGAAGGCTACAAGGGCTGGGCGCAAAAAGCGGATCACCTCACGGCGGACGAAATTATTCGTGTGGCTGGAGCGGCCTGCCGTCTTGGATTTCGAAAATTTCGGCTGACGGGCGGCGAGCCGTGCATTCGCAAGGATTTGGTTCAAATCGCCGCTGGTATATCGCGGTGTGCGGGGGTGCAATCACTTGGCGTGTCCACCAACGGCACGCGTCTGGCCTCGCTGGCGGCGCCGTTGCGGGAGGCTGGCGTCGATTCGGTTAACATAAGCCTGGACACGCTTGACCCCGCCCTTTATCGCAAGATCACGGGCGGGGAAGTTTCCGCTGTTCATTCCGGGATCATGGCGGCTCTTGCGGCGGGGATTCCGCGTATCAAGCTGAATTGCGTGTTGATGCGACGGATCAATGAGGGAGAAATTTGGCCGTTGATCCATTTTGCCGCTGAGCGTGAGCTTCCGATCCGCTTTATCGAATTGATGCCGGTCTCGAGAACGGATGTCCTGACGGAAGAGAATTTTCTCTCTGTGCGTGAAGTCATGTCGCGGCTGGCAGAACGGGACGAACTTTCGGCGATGGACTCTCCGCATCTCGGTCACGGGCCTGCTCGCTACTACAGGCTTTCAAAGTCTGGCGCGACGGTCGGGTTTATCGGCGCGATGACGACCTCCGATTTTTGTGCAGGCTGCAACAAAATCCGCCTGACTGCCGACGGGAGGATCCGGCCGTGCCTCGGCCGGCATAACGAGCTGGACTTGCTCGGCGCTCTCCGCCGCGGCGAGGGCGGTGTGGAGCAACTGCTGGAGGAGGCCATCGCGGCCAAGCCCGAAGATCACGAATTCGGTAATTGCTATCAGCCTGGGCGGCCCATGACGGCCATTGGAGGATAGTCGCGTGGGGGAGCTTCGCGTGCTTTTTTTTGCTTCTGCGCGTCAGGCCGCAGGATGTGCTGACGCCACGGTGGCTTGTGAGGCAGAGGGAATTTGCGAAGCGGTCTTCTGGGAGCGGCTCCTTGCGAACTATCCGTCCTTGGCCTCGCTGCGCGGTTCGGTCCGAGTCGCGAAAAACTGCGAGTATCTTGCCGCGGGCGAGGATTTTCGCCCGGGCGACGAAGCCGCTTTGATTCCACCGGTGTCTGGAGGGTAGGTCGTTTGCCACACTGGGATCAGGCCACGGACTCGGCTAGCCCGCTGAGGGCTGCGTTCCGCGACCCGAGCAGGATTTTCTTCGACCAAGCATGGATGTAAGAATTCAGTTCACGAATCAAACGATTGGCAGATCTGGCGGCGCCCCGAGCGATGGAGCGGGCGCTGTGGTCGAGTTCGAGGGCATTGTGCGAGGCATCGAGAGAGAGGCGAAGATATCCGGGCTGATGTATGAAATTTATGAGCCGATGGCAGATCGCATTGTGAGACGCATTGTCGAAGAATTGAACGCCGAGTATCCCTGCCTTGCGCTCCTTGTCGCTCATCGTCACGGTTTCGTTCCTGTCGGAGAGACATCGATTTATGTCCGCATTGAAGCCCTCCATCGCACCGAGGCCATCAGGATGCTGGAGCATTTCATGAATCGCCTCAAGGCTGATGTTCCCATTTGGAAATCCGGCTCTGTCCCATGTTGAGCGTCGATGAAGTCTGGTCTTTGATTGACCGCGAGGTGAGCCCATTGCCTCCGGTCCGCGTGCCGCTCGGCGAGTCGCTCGGGCGGCGCCTTGTCGGGGAAATTCTGGCGGACGCCGACATGCCTGCATTCTGCCGTTCTGCCATTGACGGCTACGCGGTGCCCGAAGGGTCCGAGCCGGGTTTATTCCGTGTCATCGAAGAAGTCAGGCCGGGGATGAAGCCATTTCTCGCTCCGGATGCGGCAGAGGCAGTGAAGGTTTTCACCGGAACCGCGCTTCCGGAGTCGGGCATTGGCCTCATCATGGTCGAAGACACGGAGAGTGAAGCCGGCAGAGTGCTCACTCGTACGGCGGCAACTCGCAGGCATGTGCGGATGAGGGGGTCTCAGGCCAAGCGCGGGGATGTGTTGCTCCCCGCGGGAGCAATCGTCAATCCAGGGACTGTTGCTTTGCTTGCTTCCGCTGGCATAACGGAGCCCCTCGTCTCACCCGGGGTAAGAGCGGCCCATCTCGTAACCGGAAGTGAGTTGGTTCCGGCGAATTCGGAGCCGCCGCCTGGTTTTATTCGCGACAGCAACTCTCCTTTGGTGGCCGCCCTGCTCTCGGAAGCGGGTGCCAACCGGACGTTTCATCGCCATGTCTCCGAGAGCGTCGCGGAGGCGGTGGCGGCCCTGGAAAGTGTGGACGCCGATTTGTTTTTGATCAGCGGCGGCGCAAGTGTCGGCGCCTACGACGGAACAATGGAAATCCTGAAGCGATTGGGCTTCGCCGTTCATTGTTCGAAGGTCAAGAGCCGGCCAGGGAAGCCTCTGATTTTTGCGACGCGAGGCGCCAGCGCGGCCTTTGGTTTGCCGGGCAATCCGCTGTCGCACTTTGTGTGTTTCCACCTTTTTGTCCGGCGGGCGATCGACGCGATGTCCGGCCGCTCCCCGCAACGCACGGCGTTCGTTCGAATCGAAGGAGAGCCACCGCAGTCGGATCCGCGGGAAACATGGTGGCCCGCCAAGGTTCGAGTGGAGGAGGCACAACTCGTGGCCAAAGCCATTCCGTGGAAGGATTCCTCGGACCTGACCGGGCTTGCCCCGGCCAATGCTCTGCTTCGCATCGGTGCGGACGCGACGAACGGACTGGTCGCAGCGCTCCTTTTTGGCAGTCTCGGAGGATGAGTGAGTTTTCCCATCTCGAGCCGGGAGGTACTGCGCGCATGGTTGACGTCAGCCTAAAGCCGGAGCAGGAACGCCGGGCGATCGCCGCAGGCCGCATCGTTTGCCAGGCACAGACCATCGCGTCTCTGAAAGAGCACGCGCTCCCGAAAGGTGATGCTCTCGCGGTGGCGCGCATCGCGGCTATTCAGGCCGCGAAACTCACCGCCCATCTGATTCCCCTTTGCCATCCTCTTCCGCTGAATCATGTCGCCGTGGACTTCGAAGTTGGAGAAAATGAAATTGCAATTCGGTGCGAAGTAACCACCCGTTCGGTAACCGGCGTCGAGATGGAGGCTTTGACGGGAGTGACGATCGCCGCGCTGACGCTCTACGATATGATGAAATCTGCCGACAAGACGATGCGCATCGAAGGAATCGCGCTTGTCAGCAAGGTCAAAACATGAAAGTGGCGCGTCTGACGATCAGCGACAGGGCCTCGGCCGGAGTCTACGCCGACAAGAGCGGGCCAGAAATTGAACGCGTTTTCCACGAGACATGGAAAGAGCCTTGCGACATGGTCGCCCGAATCATCCCCGACGAGCGCGAAGACATCAGCCGCACGCTCGCTTTTCTCGCAGACCAGGAACGTTGCGACTTGATCCTGACGACAGGTGGCACCGGGCCTGCAAGAAGGGACGTCACACCGGAGGCAACCCGTGATGTCATCGAAAAGGAACTTCCCGGTTTTGGTGAGGCTCAGCGTGCGCTCTCGTTTCGCACCGTGCCGACTGCGATCCTCTCGCGAGCAATTGCCGGCGTGCGCGGCAGGTCGCTAATCATAAATCTTCCCGGCAATCCAAAGGCGATCGCCGAATGCTTTCCTCCGCTTGTTCCAGCCATCCGTGAGGCCCTGCGCCATCTCAGGGAGTGAGCACCTGCCCGATGAAAATGCAGTCTCACAAGAAACGACGTGCTGAGAAGGCACTGAGACTTGCGGCAAGTTGCTAAGTTCCGCATCCGGCGGACCACATGCGGGATACTCGTTCCACGAGTTTCCGGCACGCAGTGCCGGTCAAGAAGTTTGTCGAAAAGGCCGCTTCTCTTATTCAGACGGTTCCGAATTCCGCCAGATCTTCTCTTCGAATCCGACAAACTTCTCGCTAGATCTTGTTAATCACCTTGTGCAGCGTAGAGGTGCTCTCGCTGAGGAGGTCGCCAAGGACCGATGATGCCTTGGTCAGAAGGCCGTGCGCCTGATGCTTTGCCTCGAGACGGGTTTTGTGAGTGGTCTCGGCTCCGCTGCGGATGCCTTTCCGCAAGAGCGCGGCGGCCTTGTCAACAAGCTTCAGAGCATCATTGGCGAGCGCTTCTTCGCGCGGTCCGGCAGGAGCTGGCTTTTTCGTTGTTCGAGATCTGGCTGTCTTGGGGGCAGGTTTATTGGCTGTTTTCTTATTCGTTGTGGCCATGCATTAACCTTACCCCCAAGCCATGCGCTTGCCAAGAGGCGGCGCTGAGGCAATTATGGCGTGTTTCATGGAAGCTTTGATCGACCTACTTCAGAAAAATGCTCTCACCCCGCGTGAGGATATCGCCCGAATGCTCGATATGACTATTGATCAGGTCGAGGCGGAAATTTCGCGGCTCGAACGCGAAGGGGTGATCCTCGGCTATCAAACGATCATCAACCGCGAAAAGTGGGATACTGACATTGTTACCGCGGTTATCGAGGTGAAGATCACGCCCGAGCGCGACGGCGGATTCGATCGCATCGCCTCGCGCATCGCGAAATTCGAGGAGGTGCAAACCTGTTACCTGATGAGCGGCGGTTACGACCTTCTTATCATTGTCGAGGCGGCAAATCTTCGCGGTGTCGCTGCCTTCGTCGCCGAAAAATTAAGCACCATCGAGGCCGTGCAGGCGACGGCGACGCACTTCCGGCTCAAGACTTACAAAGAGAACGGCGCCTTCCATCATTTCGACCACGCGCCAGAGCGCCTGGCCGTTTCGCCATGAGTATTCAAATCGCCGACCACGTTCGCGACATCCCGCGCTCGGGTATTCGCGATTTTTTCGAGATCGTCCAGAGCATGGACGACGTGATCTCGCTGGGAATCGGGGAGCCGGATTTTGCCACGCCATGGCATATCCGCGAGGCCGCGATCTATTCGCTGGAGAAAGGACGCACGGGTTACACCTCCAATCTTGGCCTCCCGCGCCTGAGACGCGCGATTTCCAGCTATGTCGAGGACCATTTTGGGGTCTACTACGAGCCGCTGAGCGAAGTCTTGGTTTCCGTTGGTGTGTCAGAGGCGATTGACATCGCTTTGCGAGCCATCTTGAACCCGGGCGACGAAGTGCTCTATCATGAACCCTGCTACGTTTCCTACAGTCCCAGCGTCGTTCTCGCTCGCGGCGTGGCTCGCGCCATTCCGACGAAGGCCTCAGACCACTTCGTGCTTCGTGCTGAGGCCCTGGAACGCGCCATTACGCCGCGCTCAAAGCTCCTCATGCTGAATTTCCCCACCAATCCCACTGGCGCCACAATGCCCGGTGAAGAGCTCGAAAAGATTGCCGCAGTTTGCGTCAAGCACGACCTGATTGTGCTGTCGGACGAAATCTACAGCGAATTGACCTACGACTCCGCGGCGCATCCGTCTTTGGCCGCGTTGCCTGGCATGAGAGAGCGCACGATCCTTCTTCACGGCGTGTCGAAGGCCTACGCAATGACAGGATGGCGAATCGGTTTTGCCTGCGCGCCGCAACCGGTGATCGAGGCGATGATGAAGATCCACCAGTATGCGATCCTCTGCGCGCCCATCATGGGGCAGGACGCTGCCATCGAAGCGCTTGAACGCGGAGAAGAGAGCATGCTCAAAATGCGACGTGAATATGAGATGCGCCGCAACTATATCTTGCGCGGCTTCAACGACCTCGGCCTCGAATGTTTCAAGCCTCGCGGGGCATTCTACGTGTTTCCGAAAATTGCCTCCACCGGTCTGACGAGCCGGGAATTTTCCCTGCAGCTGCTGCGGGAAAAGAAAGTCGCCGTGGTTCCAGGCAGTGCGTTTGGCGCGAGCGGCGAAGGCCATGTGCGCTGCAGCTATGCCACTGCACTCGATCAGATCAAAATCGCCGTCGAACGAATTGCGGAGTTTTGCAGCGGCCTTGGCACCAATAAGGCGGCGGCCTAGAGCAGTTTATGATTGTTTCTACGATATATCTTATAAATATAACAGCAATTGCGGCGCCAAGGGAGGAGTAGAACAAATTTGCTTAGTTGTCAGCGATCCTTGCGGTACATCGCTTTGACTGGATGCTCATCGAGGACGTTCGACTCAATACCACCGAGTTTGGCGGGGTCATAGAGCTGAATCCCCACATAGTAGAAGATCGGACTCACTGGCGCTTGCTGGGACACAAGGATGGCTTCCGCCTGGCGGAGAATCGCGAAGCGTTTGGACGGATCGGTTTCCTTCGCCGCATCCGCAATGAGCCGGTCGTAGGCCGGATCGCTCCAACCTGTGCGGTTATTCCCATTCCCAGTGACGAACATATCTAGAAAGGTATTGGGATCCGGATAATCCCCAACCCAACTGGAGCGAGCGATACCATAGTCGAGAGAGGAGAGGGAGTTCAGGTAGACCTTCCACTCTTGAAGGGCCAGGTTGACCTTCACGCCGAGGTGCTGAAGCCACATGGCCTGAAGCTCGACCGCAATGTCGCGATTTTGCTGACTTTCATTGTAAAGGAAGGTGGTGAGAGGAAACCCCTTGCCATCCGGATAGCCAGCTTCAGCCAGAAGCCGGCGAGCTGCTTCGGGATCGTATCGTAATCCGTCGGGCGACCCATACCCCGCGATGCCTGGAGGCACGAAGCTGGTGGCGGGCAGTTCTCCCGCGCGCGTGATTTTTTCCACAATCCGGCCCTTGTCTACGACCATCGCAAAGGCGCGGCGAACGCGCGGGTCGTTGAACGGTGGTTTCGAGCAGTTAAAGCGCAGAAAATAGATTCCAAGAAAGGGAGCGGAATGGAAGGCGGGGGTCTTTTTCAGCTCGTCCAGCAGCGCATTGGGGGTGAGATTCTTGTCCACGATCAAGTCGGCGAGGCCGCCGGCATAGAAATTGAACGCGACCGTAGCCACACTGATGGGGAGGGCTTCGACGCTTTCCATAGCGACCTTGGTGGCGTTCCAGTAGTTGGTGTTCTTGCGCAGGCGGATCCTGTCGTTGATCCGCCACTCTTCGAGCACATAAGCGCCATTTCCTACGATTCTGCCCGGCTTGACCCAGTCGTCTCCGAATTCTCTGATGCGCTCGACGGGCACAGGTTGCAAGGGTGGGGTGGCGCAAAGGTCAAGAAAGAACGGCGTGGGGTTCTCCAATGTCACCTCCAGGGTTTGGTCATCGAGCGCTTTCACACCCACCTCCGAGAAGTCCGTAATCTTGCCCTCGGCGAAAGGCTGCGCGTTTTTCAGATAGAAAAGCTGATAGTTGTAGCTGGCCGCGGTTTCCGGCGACAGGGTGCGCTTCCAGGATTCCACGAAGTCTCTCGCAATGACCGGGCGACCATCGCTCCATCTCGCGTCCGGCCGGATCTTGAACGTGTAAACCTTTCCGTCCTCGGAGATTGTCCACGACTCAGCCGTTCCTGGACCGGATTTGCCGTGAGCGTCAAAGGTGGTGAGTCCCTCGAAGAGTGCGTTGACGATGCGCCCCTCCGGCTGGCCAGTGATGATGGAGGGATCGAGAGTCTCGGGCTCCGCCCCATTAACAAAGATTAGATCGGCCCGTTTTTGTGGGGGTCCGCAACCGCCGATTGCCAATAGGACAAGAAGGCCGAGCGCGCGCAAGTTCATCGCCGATCAATCAATCCCTCCCGTGCTTCAAATGCCCGCAGGCATTGCGACGGCTAAAGCAACTCTCAAGGTTGATGCTGCAAGAGCTCGGCGATCTGCACCGCGTTCAACGCCGCGCCTTTGAGAAGCTGGTCGCCGCAGACCCAGAACGCCAGGCCGTTGTCCAGCGCACAATCAATGCGCAGCCTTCCAACGGCGCAAACATCTTCCCCCGCGTAGTCCAGTGGCATCGGATAGACGTTGTCCGTGGGATCATCGCGCAGCTCAATCCCGCGAAAGGCTATAATGGCCTCCCGGGCTTCAACCACAGTTACTCGCTCTTGAAACTCGGCACTTACGGCTATCGAGTGAGCGCGAAAAACCGGGACGCGCACGCAGGTGACCGAAGCCTTAAAGCTAGGCAAATGCATGATTCGGCGCCCTTCGTTCTGCACCTTCATTTCCTCCTTCGTGTAGCCCGAATCGAGGAAGGAATCTACCTGGGGAATGACATTGAAGCCAATCTGATGCGGAAACACCTCACGTTCAATGCGTTTGCCTGTCACCACCGCCTTCGCCTGCTGTTTCAATTCCTCGATGGCCAGCGATCCGGCCCCGGAAACCGCCTGGTAACTGGACGCAAATACCCGTTTAACGCGGAACTTTCGATGCAGAGGATAGAGCGCCATCAGCGTGATTGCGGTCGTGCAGTTTGGATTCGCGATGATGCCCTCGTGATGAGCGACATCACCGGGATTGATTTCAGGGATGACAAGCGGAACGTTTTCCTGCATCCGGAAGGCCGACGAATTGTCTATGACCACGGCTCCGCTCTGCACGGCAAACGGCGCAAACTCTCTCGAGATAGACGCACCCGCGCTGAAAAAAGCCAGGTCGACGTCCTCAAAGGAATTAATGCCCAGCGTTTGAGTGGCGATCTCTTGACCACGGAATCTGTGCGTCTTGCCCGCCGATCGCGCCGAGGCGAGCAGCTTGACGGAGACGGCCGGAAATTTCCGCCGTTCCAGCACGTGAAGCATTTCGATACCCACGGCGCCAGTTGCGCCAACGATTGCAACTCGATATTGTCGGGACATAACAGGGAGAGAGCATAATGTTTAACACCTCCTCGAAAGATGTCTACGCTCCATTGCGTCTTCGAATCGATGCCACGCGTCAGCTGCTCGAGGTGTTCCGTGACGGGAAGGTGTGCAAATCTTATCCGGTATCGACTTCAAAATTCGGCCTCGGGTTTGAGCCCGGGAGCAACAAGACACCGCTTGGCTGGTTCGCAGTGCGCAAGAAGATTGGCGCGGGTGTGGACACCGGCGCCGTATTTAGGAGCCGTGAACCCACAGGGGAGATCGCGCTTCAGGGCGGCGAGGAAGACCTCATCCTGACACGGATCCTCTGGCTCGATGGACTCGAGGAGGACAACGCCAATACTCGGGAGCGCTACATCTACATTCACGGCACCAATCAGGAAGCCTTGCTGGGCACTCCTGCCAGCCATGGGTGTGTAAGAATGAGTAACGCCGATATCGCAGAGTGCTTCGATGAAATTCCCGAAGGAACACCTGTCGAGATCGTCGCGTGACGGGCTCCGGCGATTCTTGTCCCGCCGCTTGCCCGTCGCCGGATCCAAGTTGTCATCAGCAAGGGTCCGCTCGTCACTTTGCCATTGCTTTGTGACTCATCTCTAATATCCTTCTAACAGGGCTGGGGAGTATGGCTGTTTGGATTCTGGAAAGGTTTGTGTGCGGCTGGTCTTTCGGTTGTAGTGTCGCGGTCGTCTTGGGGGTTGCAGAAGCTGGCATTCCAATGATTCCGGTGTCGCGAAAACTGAATGGCTCCGCACTTGGCCCTCACGACCGAAGCGAAGCCTGCGTCTTGACTTCCCGCGCGCACAATACAGACGCACATTCAAATCCCACTGCGATATGAACTCGATCGACAGGATCTTCTTCGATTTGGGTGATACGCTGGGGGTGCCGGTTCTCTCGATTGATCGCCAACTCGATCGTTTTGACCCTTTTGAATTCGCGGGCCCGTTGCTAGCGGACCTCCGCGACAAATCATTGCGGCTTGGCGTAATCTCAAACACGGGGGATGAGTCCGGCACGCGAGTCAATCAAGTGCTTGAGCAGGCTGGACTGCTCGATTACTTCGATCCGGCCCTGCTCGTTTATAGCAAGGATGCCGGCCTCAAGAAAGACTCGCCGAATATCTTCAGGCATGCAGCCGAGATCGCCGGGCTAGAGAGCAGGCCAGAGCAATGCCTTTTTGTGGGAGAAGACGCGCACGAGCGCAGCCACGCTCTGGCCGCGGGTTGGCGCGTCTGCCCCCATCCCCTGCTGGTCGGCGAGGTGCTCGAGGGAGAGGAGCTTCGCTACGCGCGCGTCGAAGTGCCGGCTGCGAGAAAGAACGAGCCGTGGCGCCAGTCGCTCAAGAGCTTCCCGCTTCTACCGCTGCACGTAGACGGACCGGAGGGATTGGTCATCTATGTGATAGCCAGCCAGCGCACGGTTGCCAAACTCATGAACGCTCAATTCCGTGTCACTCTGGTTGGTGAGGTCGGAGGGCCGCTGCGGACGGAGCTTTATCTGCTTCGGGACGATGAGGCAAGGACGACCGGTTTCATGAACACGCAGGGTGAGACGCCAAAACTCTTCGCGCATGCAGACACGGCCCGCACCATCCTCGAATCCGAGGCGGGCCGGATCTTGGTCGCACTTCCGCCTGAGGTAAGTCTCGATGACATTCATTTTGAGAATGCGCGGCACGGGCACACGCTGCGGCTCATGCCGGACCCGCATTTGCTCGAGCTGCCAGCCGGCGCGCCGGGACTCGCGGCTTTTGGGCGGGCCGAAATGCCTTCCGTTGAATCGCTCTTAACCGACGAAGAGGCCACCGCATGGTCGGCGCTCACGCCAGAAGCGATTTTGGATCGTGTTAAGCGCTTCACTGGCCAAAAGCCTTTGCAAATTGGGGGTGCGGATCTGATTCGCAGCCGGCACGTGGCGCACCCGGATAATGCGAAAGCTGTGGCTGCGCTCGCCCGAGAACTGCGCGACCTTGCTCCGGACCGCATGAGCGTCCGCCTTCATCAATTCAGCCACCAAAATCTGACGCTCCACAACGTGGTGGCGGAGCTGTCAGGACAATCGTCAGAGCTGGTGCTGGTGACCGCCCACTTGGATTCCATTGCGAGACCCGGAAATCCCACGAGTGACCCGGCGCCGGGCGCCGACGACGACATGAGTGGCGTCGCGGGGGTATTGGCAATCGCGGAGCGCTTCATCGCGCTCTCTGCCGCAGACAGGCCACTGGCGCAGACCGTGCAGTTCGTGCTTTTTAATGACGAGGAAAACGGTCTAGTCGGCAGCAAAGCTTACGCGCGGCAGTTGAGCGCCGCCGGGGCGCAGATTGCCGGAATGTTCCAGATGGACATGATTGGCTTCAACCAAGCCGAGCCGAGGACATGGGAACTACACGTAGGCTTCAGTCCATCGCCGGAGACGGAAGCGCGTTCGCTGCTGTTGGCCGGCTTGATAGCGCGGCTCGCGCAGCGCGTTTCGCCTGCGTTGCCCGGTCCGCAGATCTTCGCCCCCGGTGAGGAAGACCCGGCCGAACAACGCAGCGATCACGCGTCGTTTCAAGAACATGGCTATGCCGCGTGTCTCGTCTCGGAGGACTTTTTCGCCGGCCCGGGCGCAGATGCGCCTGAAGCAGAAGCGAACCCCAACTATCACAAGAGAGAGGACACATTCGTCGATGCTGCTTATGCGGCCGACATCGCCCGAGCAGTCGGAGCGGCGGCATGGAAACTGGCATCTCTTGGAAGCGTTCCAGACTTCGAAGCCGCATTGACGGATAACAAGGACAGCGCGAAGCCGCAGAGTTTCGAAACCTGGAGAAGCAAACTTCCTAAAGTCACCGTGGATGGCGTCGGATATTTTGTGCTGCACGGCGACGAACTCCGTGACGAGGCAGAGATTCGTGCACTTTGGGAGAAGAGCCACGTCCTCTCGTGACGCTGAGCAACCCGCGCAGTCCGGCAAACCGCTTAGCTTTCTCGATGTGTCGCCCGACACGCCTGCCAGTGAAGCGGAGGCGCCAAGAAGTAAACCAACTGAAAACAACCTATGAGCAAGAGCAAAGAAACCATGAGCGCAGCAGCGAAGCTGCTCGCGGAAGATCCGAACCTGCGTGAAGACGTCAGAGGAACCACTCTGTTCGACCAGTTTGTCAATGGTCCTAAGAAACTAAAAACCTTAACCATTGACGACGAACTGTTCTATGTTGTCGAAGGGGACACGCTTCTTGACGAAGACCAATTGGCTATCTATGCCGCTCAGCGCGAGAAAACTGATGAAGCGTTCGTGCTTAGCAAACGGGCAGGCTATGCCGGGCTCGGAACATCCAGACTTTCAACACCGCAGACGAGCCTTATTGCGTTGACGTCCAACGGAAGGATTGTCCGTTGGGCCCCGAATACGGTCCTCACTTACCGTGTGGTCCAGAGTACATTTACCGCACCTGACCGCTATGAAAAGGCCGTTGACGGGATGAAGCAGGCGACGCAAGCGTGGGAGGAGACTTGCGGAGTGAAGTTCCAGCATTCGGAGGATCTGGACACGGCGAATGGTGTTGGAACCGCTGGCGCAGTTTTTGCGGTCCGAGAAATCACGCCTCTGCCCGGAGACCGCGCTCCGATCGCTTCGGCATTCTTTCCCAACGACCCGCCGAGCCGCCGCAAGGTGCTTCTTTACCCGGACTACTTTGCAGCTGACCTCGGATTCGATCCGATCGGTGTGGTGCGGCACGAGTTGGGGCATGTGCTTGGATTCAGGCACGAGCACATCCGCTCGGGAGCGCCGGCCGCATGCCTCGGCGAACCAAACTTCGATACCTCGAACTTGACGGACTACGACCCGCAATCGGTGATGCACTATTTCTGTGGAGGTCAGGGCACGAGAGAATTGCGGATTTCAGGTCTCGATAGCATCGGCGCGCAACAAGTGTATGGCCCGCCGCTGAACGCGGTCGAGTTTGTCAGCTGAAAAGAGTCGGGATCAGGCTGGCGACTTTGCCGCGCCGAGCAATTTCATGCCAGTTGGACAAATGTCGAACAGCTCGCAATTTTCGCAGTCCGGTTTTCTCGCGAAGCAGCGCCGTCGGCCGTGCCAGATGAGCCAGTGGCTAAGGAGCGTCCACTTCTCGCGAGGAAACAGCTTCATCAGGTCGCGTTCGATTTTTGCGGGGTCCGTGTGTCTCGTGAGGCCAAGACGGGCGGAGACGCGGGAGACATGTGTATCGACGACCACGCCTTCCTCGATGCCAAAGGCATTTCCTAACACAACGTTTCCGGTCTTGCGTCCGACGCCGGGCAGAGTTGCCAGCGTGTCGAGGGATCGGGGAACCTGTCCGTTGTGTTCAGCGACGAGCTTCGCCGCCATCGTGCGAAGGCTTTTCGCCTTGTTCCGATAGAATCCTGTCGAGCGAATAATTCCTTCAAGTTCCTCTTGCGAGATGTCGACATAGTCCTGAGCCCTCTTGCAGCGGCGGAAGAGTTCTTTCGTGACGATGTTGACGCGCTTGTCGGTGCATTGCGCGGAAAGGATCGTGGCCACGAGGAGTTCGAGGGGATCCCGATGGTCCAATTCGCAGTGGGCATCGGGGTAAACCTTCGGAAAGCGGCGAAGCAGCTCGCGCGCTCTGTCAACACGGGTCATACAGAAATCACCAGAAGCTCGCCTGAGGCTGAATGGTGGTCATCGATCCGACGGTGCGATGGGTGCGGATGATCTCGGAGAAGCTACGCGCCGAAGGCTTGAAAACACGGTCATACGTCTTGGGATCCATGTGAGCCAGGCCAAACAATGCCTTGTAACCATAGTGCCATTCATAATTGTCCGCGAGAGACCAGGCAAAATAGCCGCGCACGTCGTATCCATCGCGTATGGCGCGTCCTATGGCAGCGAGATGGTTTCGCATGTACCAGATTCGCTTCGCATCGTTGGGCGTGGCGATGCCGTTTTCTGTAATCATCATGGGCTTCCCGTAGCGATCGCCAACCCGGCGAATTTCTTTGTAAAGTCCGTCCGGGTCGATGCGCCAACCCATCATCGTAAAGTTGTGGCCGCGGCGGGAAGGCCCGGCGAGGAGCGAGATCGGACCGGGCGCCTGGGAGTAATAGTAATTGATGCCGAGGATGTCGCAGACGTCGTAGATTCTGTCGAGGTGGTCGACGTTGCCGTGAATCATCGTGTTGTAAATCATGCCGCCTGGATCCAGCGGAGCCCGTTCCCACCACGGCAGCGCTTCCACGCTCATCACCTTCGCGCTTGGCTTGATGGACTTGATGCGCGCGGCGGCGTCGCGGAACATCCCGGTGCTGGCATCGATGGCTTTCCAGTAATGGCCAAACGCAAGGTCCATGCCGGGCGGCCATACTCCAACAATGTAGGCTGTAGTAATTTGGCCGTTAGGCTCGTTTTGCGGCGCGTAGTACGTCGTGTAGGGAGCGGTTGCGCGCACCATGCGATCCACGTAGGCGTTCCACCGCGTGCGCGCGAGCGGGTGCAACCAGTTGGATTTTCCAGGCTTCTTCTTATCGTAGAGCCAGGACGGGAAGGTGAAGTGCCAGAGGCAGATCACGGGCTCGATGCCGGCGGCCTTGAGACGGCGCGCCATCTCGACATAACCGCGTATGGCTTGCTCGTTATAAACGCCTGGTTGCGGCTCAACGCGCGGCCAGGAGATGCTGAAGCGGTAGTGGGTCACCCCGATCTTCTTGAGCGCTTCGAGGTCTTTGTCGAACCGCGTCCAGCTATAGAGCGCATTGCCCTTTGGCGGGGCTTTGCGCTGCTCGATGAGAATATCCCAGTCCGAATAGAAATAGTCCTTGTCGCCTGGCTCTACGGCGGGGTCTTCGTATTGATAGCTGGCGGTCGAGATGCCCCACGCGAATGTTTGCGAGAGCTGCGGGGATGATCTTGGAGGGCGAGGCTGAGGGCCCTTGCCGATCGGGCCAAGCGGATTGATGCAGCCTGAAATCAGCGCAGATGTGACGGCAATAATCAGGCCGCGGAGCGCGGTTGACTTCAAAGATATGAGGTTGGGCGTTAGCATGAATGTTAGTAAATGCGTTTCCTCTTCGAATTGCGAGCCGCTTGCCCGTGACGGAAGCGGCCGCGTTTGCCACGATCGTTTCAATGGTTCAGTTCACTAGCCGGACTTCTCATCGAGCGAGTCGAGCATCGACGGCGGGCTTCGGATCTTTGTCTGCAAGGTAAGCGCGACAGGCTTCCAGCACGCGCGTCGTCTTCGATCGCGCTCGACGTGACAAACCACTGTCCGGAGGCAAGGGGCCGTCATATCCCGGCGGCACAAGCAGGTATCTTCCCCCTTCGCCGCGGTCGGGGCTGGGGAAGCCAATGTTGATGATCCACTGAAACCACATGTCGTTGATGGTGCCGACCCCCATCGGCGCTGTTCGACCACCATGGGACCCTTCGTCAGATCCACGATGGCGATATAGTAGACGGTGTCGGTGTTGCCCGTGAGACCCCAGAAGCAGGACACACGAGCTTTCGTTTCGCCCTACTCCCCGGATTCGATAGCGGCCTTGATTGCCTCGAACTCAACGCAAGCCGCTTCGAAGTCGTAGTCGGCAACTTTCCGGGTAAGCGTCTCGAATTTCCCTGCGTGCCTGCTGCTGCGGAAGTGGGGATGCAATTCTTCGATTAAGTTACGGGCATCGAAGTCGTCGCTTTTCAACAGCGACTCGAGCTGGGCGAGCTTCGGAACGATGGCGTCAACATCGAGCAAGCGAACGGCTTCGGGCGCGGACGTTTCCGATTCGGCTTCCGCAAAGCCCGCTATGGAAGAAACGACCCGGCGCAGCGCGGCTTCGAGGGCGGGGAGGCTAGCCTCGGCCCGCGCAGGGTCCGAGTCCTTCAACGCCGCTTCCACCGCCGCGGCCGCAGCCTGCAGTCCTTTGGCGCCGATGTTGCCCGCAACGCCTCCAACCGTGTGTGCGATGCGATGGGCACGTTCGTAGCCGCCCGCGATGAGCGCCTCGCGGATGTCGCCTCCGGCGCGTGCCTGGCTCTCCCGGAATTTGATGAGGAGATTGCGATACAAGCTGCGGTTACCCGCGACACGTTTGAGGCCGTCGATGAGGTCAATGCCATCGAGGTGTTCGGGCAGCATTCGACTTTCGGGCGTGGTGTTCTCTTCCGCAGATGGCCGTGCGCTGGACGGTGGACTTAACACTCGATCGCGCGGTTTGAACCAGCGCCGGATGGCGGCGTAGAATTCGCCGGGATCGATTGGCTTTGGCACGTGCTCATTCATGCCGGCTTGAAGGGCCTTTGCGCGGTCAGAGGCCATGGCATTGGCAGTCATCGCGATAATTGGAAGCTCTGCAAGTTCAGGCCGGGTGCGGATGGCTCTGGCGGCCTGGTAGCCATCCATCTCCGGCATCTGAATGTCCATCAACACGCCGTCGAACGATTCAGTGGTGACCTTCTCCACCGCTTCGCGCCCGTTCTCCGCAACGGAAACGGTGATGCCGGCGTCGCGCAGCAGTTGGCTGGCAAGTTCCCGGTTGATCTCGTTGTCTTCGACCAACAGCACGTGCAGGCCGGTGAAATCCGAGGCCAATTGAACTTGTTCGGCGGACCCTTGCTTGGCAGCTTCCGGCTTACCTTCCATGAAGCTGTGCATGATGTTGTCGAAGAGCATCGAATTGCTGATCGGCTTAACGAGCACACCGAGGAGACCGGCCCGCTCGGCTTGATCGCTCACCACTTCGCTGCCGTAAGCGGTAACAAGGATGATCTTGGGAGAGTGCTTGAGATGAGTAGATTCTCGAATCACTCGGATCGCCTCGAGTCCGTCCATTTCCGGCATTTGCCAGTCCATGAGGACCAGTTGAAACGGGTCGTCTGCATCGGCTAGCGTCAGTTTCGTGATGCCTTCGCGCGCCGAGGCAGCCAGGGTGACCTCGAAGGACATCGTCTCGAGCATTTCCCTGAGGATTTCACGGGAACTGCTGCTGTCGTCCACGACGAGCACGCGGATGCCTCGCAGATCGACTGAGGGCAAATGACGCAGACGGGCAGGCTGCTCCTGACGGCCAAACCGGGCGTTGAATCGGAAAGCACTGCCTTTGCCCGGCTCGCTCTCGACGCGTATTTTGCCGGCCATCAAGTCCACGAGGCGCACGGAGATCGACAAGCCCAGGCCGGTTCCGCCAAATTTGCGCGTGGTGGAGGAGTCGGCCTGGGTGAAAGGGCGAAAGAGGCGTGCTTGCTGTTCGGGCGTCATACCGATGCCGGTGTCGCTGACGGCGAATTCAAGTTCGACTTCGCGGGCGTCGACTTGGAGCGGGCGCACCGATACGACGACTTCGCCGCGCTCGGTGAATTTTACGGCGTTGGAGCAGAGATTCACGAGGACCTGCTGCAATCGCAAGGGATCCCCGATGAGGTGGATGGGCGTTTCCGGCGCGATGCGGAACAATACCTCCAGTCCCTTCTCGTGGGCGCGCACGCCCACCATGCTGCACAGGTTGTCGAAGACCTCCTCAAGATCGAACCCAATGTGCTCCATCGTAAGCTTGCCGGCCTCGATTTTGGAAAAGTCCAGGATGTCATTGATGATGCCGAGCAGGGAGTGCGCGGAGCGGTCGATTTTGCCGAGGTAGTCGCGCTGTTTGGAAGTGAGATCGGTTTTCAGGCAAAGATGGGCCATGCCGAGGATGCCGTTCATCGGCGTTCGAATTTCGTGGCTCATGTTTGCCAGGAAATCGCTCTTTGCCTGAGTGGCCTCCTCGGCTTTTTGCCTGGCCGCGCGGACGGCTTCCTCCGCCCGCTTGCGCTCGGTAATGTCGCGCCAGACGGTGTGAATCAGCCGCCGGCCATGTTGCTCGATGGTCGTCAACAGGATCTCGACAGGGAAGATCTCGCCACCAGCGCGGCGGTGGAGCCACTCGAAGCGGAGGCTGCCGAGCTCCAGCACCTTCGCCATTAGCATTCGCTCTTTCTCGACCGATGGCGTGCCGTCCGCTTGCGTCGGCGGGGAGAGCTCGGCCGGACGGTGATTAAGCAGTTCGTCGCGCGATCCCATGCGCAACATGGCGACGGCTGCCGCATTGCATTCCACGAAACGGCCATCGTCGATCAGCAGCATGGCGTCGGCTGAATCTTCGAACAGCCGGCGAAAGCGCTCCTCGCTCTCTCGCAGTGCCACCGCGTTGAGTTTGGTCTCGGTGACGTCGTCGAGCGTGAACTGCAGCAATTTGCGGCCGCGATAGTTGAACAGCATCAAATGGACCATAGCGTCCCAGACTTCGCCATCCGGCCGCTGGTGCCGCCACTCGAAGACCTCTACACCATGTGTCAGCGCAAAGTGGTCCTGTCGCCGCCAAGCCGTCAAAGAATCGGTTCCGTCGTATTGCGTTGGGGCCGAAACATCGAGCGGTGTCTTGCCCAGCACCTCGCTACGGGATGAAAACCCGTACATCTTCACGGCCGCAGGGTTGCAATCGATGAACCCGTTCTTCGCCGGGTCGTAGACGACGATTGGGCGATGTGATTCCTGGAAGAGCATCTTGTTGTACGCCTCGCTCTCCTTGAGCTCATCTTCAGCTTGCTTGCGTTCCGTGATATCCTGATAGAAACCATTCCAGATCACGGTGCCGTCGGGAAGCGGCGGCGCGGCGTAAGCGCTCGAAAGCACCCACCGCAGTCGGCCGTTCAACGATGTGCGCACAACCATTTCGATACTGTGTTTGATCTCGCCAGACCGAACTCGCTGCGTGGCATCGGCGAGGGTGGTGCGCGCCACCTCCCGGTCATCTGGATGAACGTGACGCCAACGCAGCGACGGGTCGGCCATCAGGTCCTTAAACGGCACGCCCAGGATCTGCTCGACTCGGCTGCCAATGAAGTTGTAGACAACGCCACCGCCTGGCTTGAACTCCATCTGGAACATTGCCAGCGGAAGCGCTTCGGACATCGCCACGAGTTGTTGCCGAGCCGACTCGGCCTGAGCCCTTGCCCGCTGAATCTCGTGCTCGGCTTCGCGTCGCTCAATGATTTCGGAATTCAGACGGCGATTGAGTCTGGCAATCCAAAACGTCACCAAAGTTGCGAGGAAACCGACGAAGGCCACCCCTGCCAGCGCCGCCTTCAACCAAAACGGAATGCCATCTCCCTCGGGTTTGTATATCAACCCTTCCGGCACGGTTGCGTCTGGCAGCATGCCAAGAGAATGATATGTCTCGGCGATCGCGCGCCAACGCGCCGGATTCTGATAACCGAGTTCGATCAGGTCCGGTTGAACGAGCACTTCCGTCTGGTTCGCTTCGAACAGAAGGGCTTCGCGATTCTTGTCCTGGGAGTAGCGGCGCAGGATCAGATCGACGATTTCTTCCTTGTGCGACAATGCGTATTGCCAGCCTTTGAGACTAGCTGCGCGAAAGGCTTCGACGCGCTCCGGGTGTGCCTTAATTTCCTTTTCGGACGTGACCAAGTTGTCGCTATAGAAATCGATACCGGAAGCGCGCGGAGAGAAGGCGAGGTATGGGACGCCCAGTTGTTCAAGAACAAAGGGTTCGTTGGTGCTATACGCGACCATAGCGTCCGCCTTGCCGCTGATCAAGTCGTGCGGATCGCCGTTGTGTTTGACGCGCGGCATTTTGGCGTAGTCCGCACCCGCGAGTTTGAGCATCGCCGCGATATCTTCGCTTCCTGGCGTGTCCATCAACAAGCGGTCCTGTAGCTCAAACACGCTGGTGACTCCGGCGCGGCGCGGAACAAGGAGAATGGCAGGGGAGTGCTGGAAAACGGCGGCGAGCACGACGATCTCCTGGCCGTGCGCGCGGGCGATGAGCGCTCCGGAGGTGCCCACACCGAAGTCGGCTCGGCCTGATACAACGTCCTCGATAGCGTCCACATTGGGGCCGCCCTCGCGAATCTCGACCTCCAGGCCGGCGTCGCGATAGAAGCCCTTCTCGAGGGCGGCATAGTAACCGGCAAATTGGAACTGGTGACGCCATTTGAGCTGCAGGCTCACGACGTCGAGCGCATGCGCGGCCGATGCCGCCAGCGCCATCATCGCCACAGCCAAGAAGCAGCGTCCAAAAAGAGCTGCACCTGCTACCGGAAGACCGCGGATTGTGGCAGGCATTGTCTACTGGAGGCTGGCGATGGCCGCGCGAAGCTTGTTCATTACCGCGGCACGCTCTTCCGGCTCGACCTGAGCGGGATCCAGCGCCAAGCGGAAGCCGGGCCGGGCGTCCTCGATGGGCGCGACGCCTGCAGGGAGCGCGATACCAGTCACCGCATAGGTCTGGATCGGTTGATCGAAGCTCTTCACCTGGATGGGTTCTTTGGCAACACACGAGAACGCATCCTTGACTAAAAGCCACGTCTCCTGGCCGATAAGGACCTCGCCAGGCTGCGCCGCAGCTTGCAGCCGGTTGGCGAGGTTTACCTGCTTGCCGATGATCGTGTAGTCCATCCGCTCATCGCTGCCGAAGTTGCCGACCGTGGAGAAGCCGGTTGTAATGCCCATGCGCACTTCGAAGCCCTGCCTGATACCTTTCGCCAGCCACGCGTGGTTCAGCTCGGCGATGGCGTTCTTCATTTCCAGCGCCATCCGCACGCAGGCTATGGCATCTTCCGCGACGCCTTTGGTCTCCGGGTCGCCAAAGAAAACCAGCACAGCGTCTCCGATGAACTTGTCCAAAGTGCCGCCGTGCTTCAACACCACGTCGGCCATGCGATTGAGATATCCATTCAGGATGAAGGTCAGATCTTCCGACTCCATGCCTTCGGTCTGATTGGCGAATCCGGCGATATCGGAAAAGAACACGGTGAGTTTCTTGCGGCTGCAGCCGATCCGCGCGTCCTGCCGGCCCTCGAAAATCGATTGATAGACTTGCCGCGACAGATACCGGGCGAGCTTCAGCGAGAGATCCTCCAATCTTCGGTGCGACTGCTTCAGGGCGAGTTGCGTGCGAACGCGCGCCAGAACGATGGCCGGACTCACCGGTTTGATGATGTAGTCCACCGCCCCGAGGCCAAAGCCCTGCGCCTCATCCTCGACCTCTGACTTGGCTGTGACGAAGATGACCGGAATTCGCTGCGTCCGTTCATCGGCCTGGAGCTGGCGGCAGACTTCGTAACCGTCCATTTCTGGCATCATGACGTCCAGCAAAATCAGAGCTGGGGCGGGATCGCTCTGTGCGATCTTGAGCGCCTTGGGACCGTTCACGGCGACCTTGATCTGGTAATACGCTCGCAAGATGCCTGCCAGCACGTCGACATTCTCTGGAGTGTCGTCGACGATCAGAATGAGCGTGTCGTTCGAAGGTGATTGCACGGATCAGCCTATTTACAAGCGATCCGGCCGCAACTCAAGGTGTTGAATGGGGAGCGCACGCGTCACGCGTGCGTGGCTTGGCGTCCCGTCGCGCCAACTTCCTCGGCGCGACGCCGAGAAACCGCACCCGGACGGGGTGTGCTCTCCAAGAATCGAGTTGCAAGAACTACCGGGCCGAATCTACCAGCGGATCAGCAGCGAAAGAGTCCGCCCAAAAGTGTCCAAAGACCGGTGGAATATCGCGGATAGCCGCTCGCAGACTTGTGTTGTGTTGTCCGACGATCTTTGGGAAGTCCGCGACAGGCGCCGAGAGCAGCGCCACGATCACGTCCTTCGCCCGGGCGAAACGCGCACGGTATGGATGTCGTTCGTCTTGCCAATGCGCGACGAGGCGGGACCGGGCACGCGGATTTTTCCACAACAGTCTCTCCCGTACTCCAGGCGCGCGAAGTCATCCGGCGAGATTTGGACGCCGAGCCAGGTCACCGCGTGCAGGCCGATCTTCGCAAGTCTTCATCAAATTGGCTTGGCGGAAGGATCGTGCATTTGTTCGGCGCCGTGTTTGTCCCGCACGGCAAACACTCGGAATGCGTTGCCGAAAGACGCGGATGCGTCGCCGGTCCCTGAACTTCGCCCGTCAAGGCGGCTCCTGAGCGTCAGGCAGAACGGTGATTTTGGCGGCGAGCTTTCCGTCACCCGGATCAACATCCACGGCGACGAGAGTCCCTTCGATCAGATTGAGAAGCTGGCTGGGCTTGCCATCCGCATTCACAATAACAGTCTCGGGAGAGCACCTTGAACGTCTGGGTCGTCTGGTTCGCTGGATTTGTTACCGTCAGGTAACCGTTGCCAGCGTCCAGGTCGGAAACTTTGCCGCTGTAGCTCCCGGCATGGCTGTCGAATGAAAAGGCAAAAAGACATCCGAAACACAGGGCAAGAAGTCGCGGTAAAGAACGCATTTTCATGGTCGAAGGAGCACGGTCAGGATCGAATAAGGCCGGTTCTATCGAACAAAATCAACGAGATTTTTCGGGAAGGGCGGACCCGGATCAATCAGCGGGGTTTCTCCGCTTCGGATCGGGGCGGCCGCCCTAGCAGTTCCCACATGGCCTCATGGGGGGGCTTGCTCAAATAAAGCACAGCATGCACTTCGGAGGTGATTGGAGCCTCTACGCCGAGTTTTTGGGCACATTGCCAGGCGCTGAGTGCCGTGGGAATTCCCTCCGCAACCATTTGCATGGAAGACTGAATCTGAGCGGGTAACTCTCCGCTGGCCGAGGCGCTCTCCGACTTTTCGATTGCGGCTGTGGCGGCTAAAACACGTCACCATCAAATCGCCAACCCCACTGAGGCCGAAAAACGTTTCCTGCCGTCCGCCCAGAGCGACTCCGAGGCGCATCATTTCGGCAAGAGCCCGTGTCACGAGGCCAGCCTTCGCATTGTCGCCCATATTGAAGCCGTCGGAGACACCCGCGCTGATGGCGAAAACATTCTTGAGTGCGCCACCGAGTTGAATGCCAGTGACATCGTCGCTCGTATAGGCACGGAAAGTGGGGAGTGAAAACGTCTTTTGCAAGGGATCAAGCAACTCTGCGTGTGCGGAACCGATCACGCCCGCCGCGGGAATGCGCTGTGCGACTTCGACGGCGTGGTTTGGACCGGAAAGAACTGCGATGCGGTTTGCCGGCAGGCATTCTTCAAGTATCTGGCTCATCAGCCTTCCAGTGTTGTGCTCAATGCCCTTCGTGCAGCTGACAAGCACCGTCTTGGGATTCGGGCCCAATTTGGAGAGCTGGGTTGCCACTTCGCGAACTGCTTTCGAGGGTGTGACAATGAGCGCGAGCTCGGCATCCAATGCATCCGCAAGATTTCCAGTAGCATAAACATTTGGGGGCAGACGCACGCCCGGCAAGTATGTCTCATTTGTGCGTCTCGAGACGAGCTCTTCCGCGAGGGATGGGTTGTGCGCCCAGAGCCGGACCTGGGCACGATTCTCGGCAAGGAGAAGGGCAAGCGCCGTGCCCCAGCCACCTGCACCGATCACGCTGATTTTCTTATGCATCAGACCACTCAGGCTCCTGAGACGGAGCGCTTCTTCTCAAATTTTTTCTCTGTTCCGGCGAGAAGGCGTTCGATGTTTGACTGATGCCGCCAGACGGCGAGTGCGCACATCAGGGCGGCGATGATCACCAAACGCCAGTCGCATCGCCCCAAAAGCATTAGAATGCCGCTGGACACCGGCAGCGAAATAGCCGCCGCGATCGATGCCACGGAGACATAACGCGTGCCGTAGAAGAAAACGACCCAGACCACGAGGCCGCAGAGAAAAACCCATGCAGGGAAAAGCCCGAGCATGATTCCGCCCGATGTGGCGATGCCTTTTCCACCCTTGAAGCCGAGCCAAACAGGAAAGATGTGTCCGACCATGGCGAACCCTCCCGCAACGATTCCTCCGATCAGCGCCTGGTCGGCTGGCAAGTGGCTGGCTGCCGCGAAGCCGATCCTGACGGCGATCAAGCCCTTAAGAAAATCTGCGGCGAAGACGAGGTAGCCCCATTTCTTGCCAAGCACGCGCAGAGCGTTCGTGGCGCCGATGTTGCCGCTGCCCTCCTTGCGCAAATCCACACCCTTGAGGCGTCCAACGAGATGACCGCTCGGAATGGAACCAATCAGATAAGCTCCAAGGGCTATTGCGGCGACTAAAATCAGCATAAGCGAGGTAATGGAGCTCCCGGGTTGCTCTCAAGAGGAAATCATGCACCTTTTCTCATGAAAGTCGCCACTGCGATTTGTCTTTTTTCCGTATTCTTCAATCCGATCATGAAAATTGCTCTTGCTGGGGATTTGCCCGCTGAAGTGACGGTTCGTTTGCTAGGACCCGATAATAACGCCCTTCCACCCGAAAAAGTTCCGAGCGTCAGAAAATCCGACGAAGAATGGCTCAAGCAGCTTGGGCCGGAACGATTTCGCATTCTCCGCACCGAGGGGACCGAGCGGCCGTTCTGTGGGACGCTCCTGGACAACAAAAAGACGGGTATCTATTTTTGCGCGGGCTGCGATCTGCCACTATTCAGCTCCAAGACAAAGTTCAACTCCGGTACGGGCTGGCCCAGCTTTTTCGAGCCCTTTGCGCGTGAAAATGTGCGACGAGATCCAGGATAGGAGTCATGGCATGGTGCGCACGGAAATCCGTTGTGCGCGTTGTGGTGGACATCTCGGGCACGTCTTTCCCGACGGTCCGCCACCGACCGGACTCCGATACTGCCTGAATTCCGAGGCCCTGGTTTTTCTAGAGACAAAATAACATCGGAGGATTTTCGGAAAAATCCGTTTGCATGGCGGACTTTCTCCGCTTAGCCTCCTTAATTCTGGACTTCGGACCGAAGAGCCATCTCGATGGCTGAAATGAAGATTGAGGAATGAGAGACACTTTAAAGATACGCTGCGAAGCGCCCTTTCCGGGGATGCCAGGGCGTCTTTTTCTTTTGTTCCGGTGGACAACGCGGGGCGTTGTTACCCTGAGTCGAATGCCGGTCTTCCCACCATAAGCTTGGGGGAATTCCGTTCTTTGCGCCCTGGGCGAGCTTGTCTTCGGGCGCTTGGTGCGCCTCTCTCCGAGAGGCACAGTCAAACTCCGCAGCCTTCCCTTTTCATGAAAATCTTCTTTCGTTTCCTCCGACCATCGCGTCGGAACCGGGCGAACAATTACCTACGCACCCTTTGGTTGACTCTTCTCGTATTCGGAATCGTCGTGGCTTCCCAGCAAAGAGTTAATGGCGCATCGACCACCGCCGATGGCGCAACGGTCGAGAAATTTACCGGCGGCCACACGCGGGTCGTATGGCTCACGGATGCCGAGAATAAAGACAGTTTTGCGGTTCGAGACCGCCTTCAGTTGGTGGGTTATGATTCGCGCGATGGAAAGGGCGAGCGGATTATTTGGAGTGACCGAGCCAACTACTACCGGCCGCTAATCACTCCGGATGGACAACAGATCGTCATCAGCAACAGGCAGGCTCGAAAGATTTACGTGGTCGCTTGGGACGGATCGCGTCCGCGGCTCCTCAAGGAGCCGGGGTGCGCCTCGGAAGTCTGGCGGGACCCCAATACAGGAAAGACTTGGGTCTACTATCAGGAAGATCCTAACAACCATACAAAGCCAGTCTTGCGCTTTCCGATCGATGAGCCGGACAAAGTGCAGACGGTCTGGTCCTCATCCGTCATCCAAGCTTTGCCATCATTCCAACTTTCCCGCGACGGCAAATTGGCTGCGTCCACATTCCCGTGGCCAAATTCCGGAGTGGCGGAACTTCCTGACGTAGCCTGGCGCAAACATCGGGATGGCTGCTGGCCGGCCATGGCGCCTGATGACAGTTACATCTCATGGACGTTCGATGGCCTGCATAGAAATCTGTTCATGACGAGGTCGGGCAAGGAAGAGTCCTGGACGGTGAATATTTCCCAGGCTCCCGGCGTGAAGGGCTTCGAGGTTTACCATCCGCGTTGGAGTAACGATGTTCGATACATGGTGATGACCGGGCCCTATACGACCGGCGCCAAGACGATCAAGCTTTGGGATGGGGCTGACGGAGTGGAACTCTACATCGGGAGGTTCAGCAAGGACTTCCGAGGTATGGACGGCTGGCTCAAACTCACCAATTCGCGGATCGGTGAACTTTTTCCCGATGTGTGGATTGATGGAGGCGAACACAAATCGAGCAAGTTTAGCGGCTCCCCCCGCGCTACGACGGCAGCAAATTCGAGCCTAGCCCAAACGATCAAATCGGTTTTCGGCCAGACCTACGAGAACGTGTGGCCAGGCAGCACAAGCGGACTGCTGTTCCAGTGGCGTGACAACAAGGATAACGGACAATTCGTCAACGGCTCTGGCATCGCGCGCAATGTTCGCTTAAGAGCCGAGGGCGGTGCCCGCTTCGGTCCTAACGGAGAGATGCATATTCTTGGGGGTGCATTCGTTCCCGACGAGAGCTTTAGCAGGGAAATCCGGGATGCCTGCAGGAAGACTGACGAGCTTGCGATCGAGGCGATCGTCACCACATCCCGTGTCCCGCAGTTCGGCCCTGCGCGCATCATCAGTCTGTCGAGAAACCCTGCTAAGAGAAACTTCACCTTGGGCCAGGAGAATGATCGCCTTGTGCTTAGGCTTCAAACTTCGAAAACGAGCAGGAACGGTATGGATTTCAAGCTCGCTCAGCTTGAGGCTGGCAAGGCGTATCACGTGGTTGTGACGTACAAGTCCGGCCTCCTTGTTTGCTACTTGAACGGGAAGATTGCCAGCCAGACGAACTTTGCGAGCGGAACTTTTGACGAGTGGCATGGCAGCAGCTATTCGTTCATCTTTGGAAATGAAGTCGGTGGTGTGAGGCCATGGGAAGGCTACCTGGACGGTGTGGCGATCTACAACCGATTTGTCGGGCAGGAGGAAGCGGCCAGGAAGTTCAAATTGGCCGGCGTGCGGATTGCTCAACGGCCAATGATCGACCGGAAGATCGTGAAGGCGGAAATGCTCCAGAAGGCCGACTCCCCTCCGCCGGATGCCATCACTCCCTATCGCAGAGCGCTGGTCGTCAATCGCTACAAGATCAAGGAAGCCGGGGACTCCCAGCTCGTGAATCAAACCGTCCAGGTCGCCGAATGGGCTCTGCTCGACGCGAAGATTCCTTCGACGTACGCCGATGCGAAACCGGGCCAAGTTCTCGAGCTGAATCTTGAACCCTACGAAGCGCATCCTCAACTCGAAAGTGAACGGCTTGCCAGTGATGTGCCTTCTCTCGAAGAGGACCTTTATTATAGCGTAAGCTCAGGGCGCTAAGAGACCCCGCACGAGCCGTGGTCTTTAGTTCGCATCTTTTCATCTTCTATTTCCTGCCGCTCTCGCTGCTCGTCTATTACGCGCTTTTTCATGCGCCTCAGCGTTGGCGCAACTTCGTTCTGATCGTCTTCGGATATGCATTTTACGGATGGGCGGAGCCCCGCTTTATCCCGCTGATGTTTGGAACAACGTTGCTCGATTGGCTGATCAGTCTCGTTATTGCGCATAACAGCTGGAACATCTGGCGCGCGCGGCGCGAACCTGTTGAGGTGTTGGAGCGTGGGGGACTTCGAAGCAAGACGCAGAGGCGGGCGATTGCCTTATCCGTAATCCTGAACTTGACGGTCCTCGGGTTCTTCAAGTACTTCAATTTTGGCGTCGATAGCTTCAACGCCCTGGCGCAATCGCTCGGCTTGGAAAGCTGGCAATGGAACACGTTCTTTCGCGTGATTCTTCCGTTGGGCATCAGCTTCTACACCTTTCAAGCGATGAGCTATACCATCGATGTCTATCGCGGTGAGGCGAAGGCGATGAAGAATTTCACGGACTTCTCCTGCTTTGTTTCCATGTTTCCGCACCTGGTAGCGGGACCGATTTTGAAGTTTTCGTATTTGGCCGGCCAATTGGAAAGCCGGACGCTAAGCTTTGAGAAATTCGCGCGCGGGGCGACCTTCGTAGCGTTGGGATTAGCTAAGAAGATCCTGCTGGCAAATCCAGCGGGGAAGGTGGCGGATACAACCTTCAATGCGGGATCGGTCGGATTCTTGGACGCATGGTTCGGTGCCGTTGCCTATGCGTTTCAGATCTACTTCGACTTCAGCGCGTATTCGGACATGGCGATCGGGCTTGGACTGATGCTCGGCTTCGTCTTCGCCAAGAACTTTGATTCGCCCTACAAGGCTGCCTCGATTACGGAATTTTGGCACCGCTGGCACATCTCGTTGTCCTCTTGGCTGCGGGATTACCTTTATGTCCCGCTCGGAGGCAACCGCCGCGGGCACCTTAGAACTTATGCCAACCTTATGCTTGTGATGCTGCTCGGAGGCCTCTGGCATGGGGCCTCTTGGAATTTTGTCATCTGGGGCGGTATCCATGGCGGAATGCTTGCCTTCGAACGCAGCCAGGGGAGGCAAGGTATGTTCAATCGGATGCCGCGTCTCGCCCAGATTGTCCTGACGTTCCTGATTGTGGTGTTCGCCTGGGTCTTTTTCCGCGCCAGGGACCTGCCCAGCGCGCTCGCTTACTGCCAAAGCATGCTCGGCTTCGGGACGCCCCAAGCCGGCGCGGGACTGATCGCCGGCGTGATCTACCAACCCTACTATCTCTTGAGCGTGCTCCTCGCCGCCGCGGTCACCTGGGCAGGCGTTCAGACTTGGGACTGGACGCGCACGCTCACCGCGCCAAAGGGCGTTGTCATCTTCGCGCTGTTCTGGGTTTCCCTTCTGGTCATGGCCACACAAGCCTACAATCCTTTTATATACTTTATCTTTTGAGACATGTCCGGCCCGCCGTACACGAAACGAAACCGCGAAGAGATTGCCGAGATGGAAGTCGGCAACACCTCAATCACTCGTTCAATGAGCGTGGCTCTGGTCGCCGCCTTCATTCTGACGATTGTCAGCGTGCCCGTGACTCAGCACCTCATCGAAATTCGCGCGGGTTTTGCGGAGAGCAGATCATGGGTCCTGCCGGCCGCCTACAAGATCTTCGATTACCTGCCCCAGGCGTGGACGGCGTTGGTGAAGCCCGCGAACGCCGATCTAGTGAGCCGCCTTAGCGATGCCAGCGGAGTTCTCATGACTGGCTTCAAGAGCTACGAGGATGCCCTCGAGAGCGACTCCTTTATTGCGCGCGGGGCGCTTCCCCATGCGCAGGCATTCACCGCGGAATTCTTGGGTTTGGGAAATGAACAGGTCCATCTCGGCCGCGAACGCTGGCTTTTCTACGAGCCCGACGTCGCGTACCTTACTGGGCCGGGATTTCTTAGTTCATCTTTCCAGCGGAGCCGGGCACGCAGCGGAGATTCCAGCGCGACAAGACCTATTCAGCCCGATCCGCTTAAGGCTATCGTTCAGTTCCGCGACCAATTGAAGAGCAGGGGCATCCATCTCGTCATCATGCCGATTCCGGTTAAACCGATGATTGAGCCGGAGTTCTTATCGCGGTCTTACCGCCCTCCGCTGCCGATCCCTTTGCAGAATCCATCCTATGGAGTTTTTCTCAAGAGCTTGGAGAAAGCTCAAATCGACTATCTCGATGTTTCGCACACCTTGGCCGAGACTAAACGCTCGAGTGGGCGCTCTCAATTTTTGCGCACAGACACCCATTGGACACCGCAAGCCATGCAGCACGCTGTGGCTTTGCTGGCTGAAAAGCTAAGCGCAGCCGGCCTGGCGGGAACCGCTGATCCCATCGAACTGGACCGTTCCAGTCAGATCATTCATGGACTCGGCGATACCGTCGCAATGCTAAAACTTCCGGCAACCTCTCGTCTCTACCCGAGAGAGACCGTGACGATTCATCCCGTCCGTCAGCCGGACGGCAAACCATGGTCTGCAGACCCTCGTGCTGACGTCCTGGTCCTCGGCGATAGCTTCTTCAATATTTTTTCATTGGAAGGAATGGGGTGGGGCGCCTCAGCCGGTTTCGTTGAGCAACTCAGCCATGCACTGCGGCGGCCCATCGATGCGATTATTCGCAACGACGCGGGAGCTCTGGCCACCCGTGAGCTTCTTGGCCAGGAGCTTGCTCGCGGTCGCGATCGCCTGAATGGAAAGCGCCTCGTTGTCTGGGAGTTTGCGGTGCGGGAACTGGCGGCGGGCAACTGGGATTTCGTCACATTGAAAGCCCCCGCGCGGACCGCAAAGGATTTCCTCGTTCTCGAGACCGGCGAGCATCAGGCAGTGAACGCCACTGTGAAGGGTCTCGGGACTCTACCGCGCCCCGGCACGACGCCCTACAAGGATTATCTCACAGCCTTTCACCTTGCAGGAATCGAAGGGGACTCAGCGAAAGAAGCAATCGTTTATATCCAGACGATGAAGAATCAACAATTGACCCCCGCCGCGCGTTTGCGCCCGGGTGATAGCGTTTCCCTCTTGCTGACAAGCTGGACGGATGCCGAGCCGCAATACGGAGGAATCAACCGTGGAGAGCTCGAGGACGAAAATCTCCTGCTCGAGGAACCGAACTTCGCCGAACTGGCCCCATGAACAAGCTCCTTCTTCCGTGCTTTCTCACCGTTCTCACATCCAGCCTTGCTCTTGAGACGGACGCGATCCTCAAGGAACGGCTGGAATCGACCCAATCCTCAGCAATCGAAGGCGTGGAAGGGTGGCGGTTTCTCCCGGCGGAAATCAAGCACTTGCTTGCCGGCGATCCCTCTGAAGACCCAAAGAAGCCGCTCGAAGCTATCGTCGACTTCAGTGAGCAACTCAAGGTTCTTGGCGTCCGATTGATCGTTGTACCCGTCCCGGCCAAGGCAACGGTACATCCCGAGTTTCTTGATTCACGATTGAAAGGGGAAAGCGTCGTGGCTCCCGCAGCCGGCTTCTACGAAAGTTTGCGAGCCAAAGGTGTGGAGGTCCTCGACCTCACGCCGGACTTTTCCACCGCGAAATCAGAAGGCCCCGTCTATTGCGCGCGAGACACCCATTGGAACGGTAACGCCATCGCGCTTGCCTCCCGTAAGCTACACGAGATGGTGCAAGGAGTCGTCCCGAAAACCCTCACTCTTGATGTCGCGCAAGAGCCGGTGGAAATTCAAGGCGATCTCGGCGGCGACAAGGAAAAGCTCGTCTTAGGCTTCGTGCGTCCGCAGGGCAAGGCCGGACGCGTGGAACCTGACCGTGCGAGTCCAATTCTCGTTCTGGGCGACAGCCATGTGCTCGTTTTTCACGATGGGGGTGACATGCATGCCACGGGAGCTGGCCTTCCCGACCAACTCGCGCTTGAGCTTGGCGCGCCGGTGGATGTTCTCGGGGTGCGTGGATCGGGCGCAACATCTGCCCGGGTGAGTCTCGCGCGCCGCGCCCGGGCAAGCTCGAATTATCTCTCCGGAAAAAAAGTGATAATCTGGTGCTTCGGTGCCCGAGAGCTGACCCAGGCGGACGCATGGAAATCGGTTCCTTTGATGAAACCTCCGGAACCTTCGCAATAACACGGCTGGCGAACTAAAACGTTTGCTCGACACCAGCAATTGCTCTCGCCCGCCGTCATTATTTCGCTTGGCAGTGGGCAGAAGATCGTTATAAGCGCGTGCTGCTGTTTTAGCATTGCCATCTACCTGGCAGACTTGGTTCCTTTCGGCAGCGCGCCCTGCCTTGGGCCTGCCTGCTGAGGCGACACTTTTGCTTTTCCCCGCGAACTCGGCTTGCTAGCGTTCGCGGGGTGTCAAACAATCCCGTTTACTCGTTTTTTGCCACTCCGGGGAGCTTTGCGCCTGTTTTTCTAAGGCTGGCTCTGGCGGCCGTGTCTTTCTATCATGGCGTTCAGAAGACGTTCGGCTGGTTCGGCGGACCGGGTTGGAATAGCACGATCGCGCTTTGGACGAGCGCGGAAAATTATAACCTTCCGTACGTTGTGGTTGCTCTTCTTCTCGTTACGGAACTTGCCGTATGCCTCGCGCTGCTATTTGGTTTCCTTACTCGCCTGGCCGCCTTGGCTGTCGTTTTCATTATGGGAGGTATCCTGATTTTTGTTCACGAGGGCTCAACCTTCGAGGCCGTCGAATTTCCAATTCTCCTCATCGCTGCCGGACTCTCGCTGATGATTACCGGGGGAGGGCATTTTTCCGTGGACCGCGCGATCAGCGTGAATCTGCTTCCGCAGGTAGGCTGATTGAGCAACAATAGCCGTTGACGGAACCGTCCGCCGGCGCATACTTTCCGGGGAAATTTTGCGGGTATAGCTTAATGGTAAAGTTCCTGCCTTCCAAGCAGGCCA
>CAWJZG010000012.1:0-74079 GCA_963847295.1 uncultured Verrucomicrobiae bacterium | reverse complement strand
GCCACGTCGAGTTCAGGACGCGAGATTGCCCGAAGGTCATGGTCTGCCGACCAGATGCGCGCAAGCGCGCCGCCGAGGCGTCCCTTGCCCCCAAGAATCAGCACCTTCATAGCCGTCTGCAGCAGCGGTGCCCCCACCACCGATCTCCAGAAATCGTGTCGATTTCCCGCTGGTAGTGCTCAAAAACGAAGCGCAACAAATTGCCGCCGATTATGATAAGGCGCATCCGCAGCATCTAACAAACCAGAAATACACCCCGCAATGCGGAAAAATCTTTGGCCGGGCGTAATCGGTCAGCTCGGCGAGGCATGCGTTTCGCACTTTTCTAAGCGAACGTCCTCCGAATTCAACCTCGCCGCGGGCAACGTTGTCCGCCCGTTGCTACAATACGATCTAATCATCATCCTCGTCGCCGTCGCCCCGCGTGCTTCTAATTTCGTAGATGGTGGTCGTGCCGCTGATCTCATTGCCGGTCACCACCAGAGGCCTTCCGTTCGGGCTGTCCTGGGCGCTGATGAAGACGAGGCCCTCGGGGCCGAGGTCGCCGGCAGCGGGCGTATCCGGAGCGGCGGTGAAGTCGCGGTTGTTCGCGTATTGAACAAACCTTGGCGCCATCGGATCGCTGACGTCATACACGACAACACCGCCAATGCGTTCGAGACCGATAAACGCATAGGGCTTGCCGAAGACCTTTCCGATCACGACGCCCTCTGGCTCGGGACCTTTGTCGTCACTGCGGTTGTCAAAGGTGTTGTTGGTATTCGAGGCGTTGAAATTTGACGGGTAGGCCTCGGCCGTGATGAGCTCAAGCGCGTCACGGGAGTCGAATACCAATTTGCCGCTGTCGCTCCAAATGCTGAAGGACCTGGCGCCAAAGGCGAAGAGCTCTTCGTAGAGTCCCGTGTCCGGATCCCTGCCCAAGGTGTTGGTGATGTTGAGGCGGCTGAGATTGGCGCTGTTCTTGAGCACCGCGTCGCTCGGGAACTTAGCAGGATCCAGCATCACTTCGTCGCTGTCGATCCGCAGGGCTTCCCCGAATTCGTCGTATTCGCGCGCATCGCCTTCGTTGGCGGTAACAAGAAACGTATGCGCCCCTACCCTGCAGGAAGCAATCGCGTCCGGCTGATACATGCCTTTCACCGGCCACTGGCCAATGTTGATCTTTTTATCCTGATCGCTCGCATCCAGACCATTGAGATTCGTCTCGATGATGCCGAGTTGGATGGGCTCAGGCGTGTAGTTTAGAGTGAATGTGCCGTCCGTATTTACGATGATGCTGGCCACGCCGAAGTCATTATCGTTGATGACCGCGAGCGTCCGCGGATCGATCCGCGTGAGGCCTTCGACCTTCTGAACCTCGTTGTAGCCAACCGCGTTGAGGTCGACATGAAGGGTCTTCTCGATCGGCTGGATGTTGTTGGCGAGCATTTCGTCAACGGTCAGTTCGTCAACGGTCTTGCCGGTCGTGCCGACCGTGCCGCTAAGTTGGACACGTCGGTCGCGCCGGCGAGGTTGAAGCGATAGATCTTCTTCTCGATCAGATCCGGAACGTCATCGGGCACGGAGTCGTCGTCGCGCTCGAGCACCAGGAACTCGCCGTTTCCGAAGGAGACCGCGTCGCCAATCTTGTCGGCGCGGGTGTCGGTCTCTTCAGAGGATCGGGTTGTCCATCACGTAGATGTATTGCTTGGTCTTCAGGGTATCGGGATCGAACTCGACCACGCGGATGTTTCGGAGTCCGTTAAGCGTGCTATTGGTGAGAGAAACCGGATTGCGTAGCGGCTTTGCACGAACGCGTAAATCTTTCCATGGAGTCTTACTGCCTGTCGAAGAACACAAACATGCCAGGGCTCGTCTTGTCAGCGTTTTCACATCAGCCTCACGCTTCTTGGCACATACGCCAGCGGGATCTACGACGAAGGCGGTGCGGAGATCGTCGCGCATGACCCGAAGACCCAGCGGCTGTTCGTCGTGAACGCGCAGGCCGCCACCGTCGATGTGCTTTCCATCAAGAAGCCATCCCGGCCGGAGAAGATCGGCCAGATCAACGTCACCCCGTTCGGCGCAGTAGCCAACAGCGTTGCCGTCCACGAGGGCCTGATCGCCGTCGCAGTTGCTTTTCTGACCAGCGACTGCGTTGTCGGCGACCGCCAGCGAGAGGATGCAAAAAGGATGCGTGCGAAGGTAAAATCTTTCATAGCGAGTTTCATCTGGCCTGCTGTTGGCGGGCAAGGCTTCCGAAAAGGTGAGAGCCGAGTCTGCGAAAGACCACGCCCCCATCAAGTTTTGCATTGAAACAATTGTGTCACACGCCGGCCTCGGCGAGCATACGGCTGAGGATCTTGTCCGAATCAAAATGCTCGCGTGCCAGCGCGAGCGCTGCCGCAGAGTGCGCCGGGTAGTCAGCGCGGATCGCGCGGATCGCCTCGGCCGCTTCCTCGACCGTCTTCGCTGCAAATAGGCCTTTGCCGGTCGGAAGCAGGTCTTCGAACCCAGTGGACTGCAGCACCACCGGGCGTCCGGAAGCCAAGAAGCACTCTGAGCGGTCGCTAAACGATCCGCATCGGGTTCCGGCGTAGCCACCCTTCGCACAACTAAACTCCGCAGCCGATCCCGCTACGAAGTCACGATACATCTCCGGCGTCCGGACCCGGTCCGGGCTATCAAGCCTCCATCCGTGTCCCTTGAATTCATCAATATCGGGGTCGTCAGGGCTGATATTTATGACGATCTCGATTTCTTCGCCGGCCAGTGCCGGAAGCTCCACAAACTTCCGGAATTCCTCGGCCTTCGGTCCCAGCATGCGGCCACCGAATTCGACGTAGCCCTGATGATACCAGTCCGCAACGGTGGTGAAATGATTATTGATCAGCGGCGCCGGCGGCCACCACTCCAGGACGATCGGGTGCCACACGTGCCGCCATTGAATTCCGCAGGTTGGAACTGAGCAGCGTGGCGAACCGATATTGCCGCAGCTTCACATCCTGGGAATTGTGATGCCCGTCTGTTTCATATATTTTCCGGCACGGTCCGCGTAGCTTGTCTCACAGACCTCGCTCGCAAGAAAAAATACGACCTGCGCCAGCCCCTCGTTGGCGTAGATTTTCGCCGGGAGCGGGGTTGTGTTAGAAATTTCGAGCGTGACGTGCCCTTCCCACTCGGGCTCGAAGGGGGTGACGTTGACGATGATCCCGCAGCGCGCATACGTAGATTTTCCCACGCATATGGTGAGGACATCACGAGGAATGCGGAAATACTCGACGCTGCGGGCAAGCGCGAAGGAATTGGGAGGCACAATACAGACATCCGTCTCGATATCGACCAGTGACTGAGCGTCGAAGCTCTTTGGATCGACGACGGTATTAAAGACATTCGTGAAGACCTTGAATTCGCGCGAAACCCTTAGATCGTAGCCGTAGCTGGAGAGACCGTAGCTAATGACGCGCAAACCATCCCCGCGCGCCTTGGTCTGCCGGTCCGCGAACGGTTCGATCATGCCGTTTTCCGTCGCCATGCGGCGGATCCACCTATCCGAACAAACGCTCATCCGTTCAGAATGGCATTCCAGGAATGTTCATTCCGCCTGTAACCTTCTTCATTTCGTCCTCAGCCATCTTGCGTCCGTCTTCGATTGCCTGCTTCACGCCCGCGAGAACGAGGTCTTCGAGCATTTCCACGTCCTCCGGATCGACGACTGAGGGATCGATTTTGATCGAAAGCACGTCGCCCGAGCCGCTTGCGGTCACGATCACCTTGCCGCCGCCTGCACTCGCCTCGATCGTTTTCTGGGAAAGTTCCGCCTGCTTTTCGGCGAGCTTTGACTGCATGCGCTGGGCCTGCTGGAGCATTTTTTGGATGTTCATTTCGCGGCAGTCTGGATTTCGCCCGCGAAGATTTCGAGGGCTTTCTTAATCAACGGATCGTTTTTGAATTCCTCGGCAGGATCCTTGGATTTTTCGTCATGGAGCCCGGAAGTCTGCGGCTCATCAGGGGCAGCGGCGGGTGGGGCAGTGGTCTCCGTGGAACGCGATTCGGCAAGGTGCTCGCCGACTTCCAAACGAAGATTCACCTTCCTGCCAAGCGCTTCACTCAGCTTCTCCTCGGCATTTTTGCGTCCGGATTCTCCGACAACCGACCGCAACTCGCCGGCGAACGACGGGGGAACGTGAACGAGCACACCGTCATGGTTCGCTTCTGCAAAGATCGCCTTCGTCAACCAGCGAAATTTGATGGATGATTCGTAAGAAGAAGCCACGCGATTCCACGCGACGGCGGCATCGATTGATCCTGGCTCCGCAGGTTTCGCGAGGGCCGCGTCAGGGTCTTCTGCCCCCCGAACGAAAGCGGGTTTGCTCTGCGGCGGTGGCGCGGATCGGGGTGGGAGCGCCGGGCCGCCCCGAAGGGCAGTCAGCGTTTCAATCACTTCGTCAAGGCTGGCTTGGTCGAGCAAATGGGTGGCTTTTATCACGGCCACGTCGAGTTGAAGTTTTTTGTCGGCAGCCCAACGCATCCTGGACTCCGTTTCGGCGAAATGGTCGAGCAGCATGAGAAGCTCGCCTCGCGGCGCGGACGGATGGTCTGTGACGCTCGCGACGAGAAGATCGCGCACTTGCCCGATCAAATCGCCCAGCAGCCGCGAAAGATCCTTACCCGCTTCCGCCTGTTCAGCGACGATCTTCAGACTCCCTGTTGCATCGCGTTGAAGGATTTTCTCCACCAACTCCGCGATGGCTTCGCGCGATGTAAATCCAAAAACGGTCATGACATCCTGCCCGGTGATCTTCTCGCCGCAGAAGGCGACGCACTGATCCAGCATGCTCTCCGCGTCTCGCAGAGCTCCCTCTGCGCCGCGCGCGATAGCGTCAGCGGCGCCCGGCTCAAGGAGAATGTTTTCCTTCCCCGCAATCGCCAGCAAATGTTCTGCGATGGTCTTCGCAGGGATCCGGCGCAAGTCAAAGCGCTGGCAACGGCTCGTGATCGTAGCGGGAACCTTTTGCGCTTCGGTGGTTGCCAAGATGAACTTCACATGCTCCGGCGGCTCCTCGAGTGTCTTGAGCAGGGCATTGAAGGCGCCCGCGGTGAGCATGTGCACCTCGTCGATCAGGTAGATTTTATAAGGTCCGCGCGCCGGGGCATAGGCGGTATTGTCCCGCAACTCACGAATGTGATCGACCCCATTGTTGCTTGCGCCGTCGATTTCAAGGACGTCCAGGCTGCGGCCTTCGGCAATCTCCCTGCACGCATCGCATTTGCCGCAAGGAATGGGAGCCGGACCCTCCGCGCAATTCAGCGCCTTGGCGAGGATGCGCGCTGTGGAAGTCTTGCCGATTCCGCGCGGACCGACGAAAAGATACGCCTGCGCGACGCGTCCCGACGAGATGGCATTCTGAAGGGTGCGCGTGATGTGCTCCTGACCCAAGACCTCTTCAAACGTCTGCGGTCTGTATTTCCGCGCAAAGACACGATAGCTCACCCCAGAAGAATAAACCGGCGGTCTGATTTCGGAAGCGGTAAAGGCGTAAAATTTTTCCGGTGCGGCCTCACCTCTCATCGAGCCGAATACCATCCTGGCGCAAGGCCTCGTCATAGAAATTCCCCGCAAAACAGAGGCGGTTCATATACACGGACACAACGGCGGCTACCATCAAAGCCGGAAGCGCATAGATCTGCCGCGTCATTTCCATCACGATCAATATTGAAGTCAACGGCGCGCGCACCACGGCGCCCAGACACGCCGTCATACCAGTCAGGGCAAGAAGAGTCTGATCCTGGTTTGTCAGCCCGAGCCGCCCGGCAGTTAGTCCGCAAACCAGAACTCCGGCCATGCCGCCGAAGAAAAGAAGCGGCGCAAAGATCCCGCCGCACCCACCTGCGCCGTAGCATGCAGCCGTTGCCAGCAATTTTGCGACCAGGAGACACAACGCCACTGTCCAAATAATGTTGCCATTCAATGCCGCGACGAGATCCTGCTCGCCGAGACCGAAAGCCCCGAGCCGGCCGGTCAAGCCAAACGCCAAAAGAGCAAACATTCCCCCAATCAACGTTCCCATCACAAGCTTCGGCGGTCCGGATAGATTCGAACGCTTGCATCGTGCCCGGAACGCCAGAGTTACATATTGAAAAGCCAGGCCGGCCGACCCTGCCACGACGGCAACCACGGGCGACATCCAAAGAGCACGCCAACTCAGCTCCAGATCGGGGCCGACAGGCAGGCTGGGAGCGCCCTTGGACATCGCGAATACCACGCTGGACGCCAGAGCGGCGGCCAGCAGCGAACGCCCGGCGAAGTTTTCCTCGTTCTTCCCGCCCGCGATTTCCTCGAGCACGAGAGTGACACCGGCAAGAGGGCTGCCAAAGGCCGCCGCAAGCCCCGCCGCCGAGCCCGCGCAGACCGCATTCGCCCGCGCCGTTGGGTCTTCGCCGAACATCTTTCCAATCTTGCTCGCGACGGCTGCACCGATGTGGATCGTGGGCCCCTCGCGGCCCAGGCTTGATCCCGACCCGATCGAAAGCGCGCCTCCTAGAAATTTTACCCAGATCAGATGCCAGGAGAACTCGATCTCTCCGCGATGATAAGCAACCTTCACCTGAGGAATGCCGCTGCCCGGAGCGTCGGGAGCAAAACGCTTCATTAACCAGCCTGTGATCCATGCGGCCGCTCCCATGAGCGCCAGGACAAACCCCGCGAATGCGCCCAGCGGCCAGGCCGACGGCTTCTCCACCAGTCCATTCGCGAGCAAAATCATCGCTTGGTGAAAGGCGACGGCTGCAAGTCCCGCGACCAAACCGATCGTCGCGGTACCTGCCAGCTGCAAGATGTTTCGACGCAAGTTCAGTGTCATTGGCTGTTGTTAGACGCCGTGAAGGTAACACTGTCAACCACCTCGAAGTCAGACTTCTCCAGCACTCCGTTTCTCGAACGAGCGTCCTTCGTCTCGCGACGCTTGGGAAGAAGAACGGCTTTCGCTCGCTCATCGCTTTGGTCTGTTCACGCCAGTTGGCCCCCGCTCCCGAGGACTGACTCCAGATCCTTTGAAGCGATTCCTCAACCGGCCTACGTTCAGCAACCGCCCGTACCGGCTTACTTGCCGGCTTCTTGACCACTCTTTTTTTTGGCGGCATCCAGTCGTTTTTCCATTTCGCCAATTGCCAGTTCCCTCTTCTCCGCATCACTCAGAAATCCCTTGTGATCTGCTTCCAACGTGACGAAAACAGGCTCGAAGAATTCCTGTACCGCTCCCTTGTCTCCCGATGCGGTCTTCAGGCGATAGGTGTCGATATCCAGTTCTCGCTCCTTGAGTTGCTCCTCAGCACTCAGGTAGCGATCGGCGTTCGTGCGATCCAGGTTCATTGCCGATCGCGACACGGCCAGTGTTGCGTACGCGGATGCGATGACACCAAGCCCTGCCAATACTGCCAACTGCGGCACCATTATCGAGAGAAGCCCCGCGAATGCGGTTAAGGTCGAGGCAACGAACAACGCTCCAGTCGACTTTTTGAGGGCCTTGCAGGCGGCACTCTCATGGTCGCGGCCGCGATCACGGAAATAGTCGATCTGATTTGCGAGCAGGAACCTGCGCGCGTATTCAAGCGCTAGAAGTTGGTCCAAAGGTTCATCAGAAGCCCCCTGCATAATTGCTTTGAAATACGCGAGCCGCTTTGCCTCGGCCTTGGCACGCGCATCGGACCATTTCTTAGAAAGGTCTCCGCCCTTTGCTTGACTGAGCCACATAGCTGCAAGGCCGCCGCTGATAACGCCCAGCAGGCCAATTGCTCCGACCACCCACGGACCCGCTTTACCCAGCGGCCCTTGAAGGCCGCTGGCGATCAGGAGCAGAGCAGCGAGGCTGGCGGTCCAAAAGACAGCCCTATCCGCCCTGTCAACGGTACTCTTGAAGGCGTCGCGTGCCGTGACAGCCTTCCTATTGAGGTCTTCGTACATTTTCGCAAGACCCGTTGGACGAGACCCCGAAAGGTTCTCTTTGAGTAACGGTGCTTTAGCCGCAAACTGTTCGGCGTGTTCAGTTGGAACGATCTTCCAATCCGTTTCCGAGTTGCCCTCTCCTATTGCATCGCGGGCAGTGCGTATCAGTTCTTGTGTATTCGACATTTCAGATGACCCTATACATGCCTGCGCCGCCCTTCACGGTCATCGCCGGGATGAGTTTCTTTTTCGCCCGCAGGATCCTCATAGATAGCCGGGCGTCTCACTGGCCTTCATCTTCCACAACCCCCCAAAACCTTTGTGTTGAATAGAGGTGGCGTTTATCAGGTCCCGTCAGGACTGTCAAACCGAAATTCCCGCAGCAGGTTGAGATCAATTACTGTGGTATAAGACTCCTTTGCCCACTGAAGATCCGCACTTTCGTTCCGTCTCTACCAGGCGTATGGCTCGCCATTGCGGCTGAGAAATTTTCCAGTCTGGTCCATTGTCAATCTGGTGATAGTTTGCACGAGCGACCGAGCCGATTCCTGCGGCGTCAGCGGAGCATTCGGCCCGCCCATTTCAGTCTTTACCCAGCCTGGACTGATTGCTGCGACAACGATGCCCTTCGTACGAAACTCAGCGGCGAGCGCGCGCGTCAGCATGTTCAGCGCAGCCTTCGAAACCGAATAGGGATAATAAGCGAAATCCTCCTTCTCGCTGATCGATCCCGCACCCGAGGAAATGTTCGCCACACGGGCATTGGCCGAATTCTTCAGGTGCGGCAGGAAGGCCCTCGTCACGCGCGCCACGCCGGTCACATTGCAATCGAAGGCCTCATTGAACCATTCCGGATCAACACGCTCGAAGGGTTCATCGCCCTCACCGGGAAATATCGCGGCATTGTTCACGAGCACATCGAGGGATTTGCCTTCAAGAAACTGGGCCGATTGCGCAATTGTCGCTTCGTCACAGACGTCCAACGACAAACTCGTCAAATTGGTCCATTTCCCGGCGAGGGCGATGAGCTCAGGGCGCTGCGGCGCACGCGCTCCGGCGAAGACCTGATACCCCGAACGCGCGAATTCCTCCGCAAGCGCGAAGCCGATCCCGCGGCTGCATCCGGTGATCAAAACGCGTTCCTGCATAGCCTGCTTATAACAAATCCATTTGCCCCAAGCCCTCCCTGATGGCCGCCTTTTTGCGGCGCGTTCTTGCGAAGGGAACCGCCCCGTCGTGCTCACCGGCCAAGCAGGGGACGCCTTCGGCATTGAGCTCAGCCTTTTCAAGGTTGTTGAGGATTTCCTTGGCCCGATTGAGGACGCCGTCGGGCAGACCGGCAAGCCGCGCAACCTGGATCCCGTAGCTCTGGTCGGCGCGGCCAGGCAGGATTTTTCGAAGAAAGATCACCTGATCGTTCCATTCGCGCACGGCGACATTGAGGTTTACGACACCGGATCGCGTCCGCTCGAGGTCCGTAATCTCGTGGTAGTGCGTTGCAAATAACGTGCGGCATCCAATGGCGTCGTGAAGATGCTCCGCGACACTCCAGGCGATGCTGAGTCCGTCAAACGTGGAGGTTCCCCGGCCGATTTCGTCCAGGATGACGAGGCTTGCGGCGGTCGCGTTGTTCAGAATGTTTGCCGTCTCATTCATCTCGACCATGAAGGTGGACTGACCCTTGGAGAGGTCGTCGCTGGCGCCGATCCGCGTGAAGATGCGATCCGCCACGCCGATGCGCGCGGAAGCGGCGGGCAGATAGCTGCCGATCTGTGCCATCAACGTGAGCAGCGCGACCTGGCGGATGTAGGTGGATTTTCCTGCCATGTTCGGGCCCGTGATAATGGCGAAACGTTTGTCCGCGTTGTCGAGCGCGGTATCGTTTGGAACAAATCTTTCCGCGGACGTCTGCTGATCCAGGACGGGATGGCGGCCCTCAACGATCTCGAGCAGACCGGAATCGTCAACGTCGGGACGGCAGAAATGGTGCTGGCGCGCCGTTTCTGCCAGCGAGGCAAGCGCGTCCAGAGCGGCAATGGCAGCGGCTGTTGCCTGAACGGACGAAATCTCAACGAGCGCCATGGCGCGCAGGCTTTGGAAGATCTCGATCTCGCGGGCTTTTGCGCGTTCATCGGCTCCAAGGATTTTGCCTTCGATTTCCTTGAGCTCCGGCGTGATAAAGCGCTCTCCGTTGACCGTTGTCTGCTTGCGCGTGTAGTCGCCCGGGACGGAGGAGAGATTAGAACGGGTAATCTCGATGAAATAGCCGAAGACGGATGTGAAGCGGACTTTAAGGGATTTGATACCCGTGCGGGCGATTTCGCGCTCTTGAAGGCATGCGATCCAGTCCTTTCCCTCGCGGGATGCCGCGCGAAGTTCGTCCAGCGCCGGATCGTAACCGTCCCGAATAAGACCACCGTCGCGCAAGATTGCGGGCGGTTCCTCCACGATTGCCCTGGAAAGCGTATCGACGAGATCGGGCAGGGGGTGAAGTTGTCCGGCGAGCTTGCCGAAAATCGTCGCGGAGCCGCTCGAGCAAAGCGTGCCGGCGCAATCTGCGACTCCCGGCACAAGGGCCAGCGAGCAGGCAAGGGCAGCGAGGTCGCGGGCATTGCCCGAAGAGCCGTTGAGACGGGCCACGGCACGCTCGAGGTCGCGGATTTCCGCGAGGTGCTCGCGCAGCGCGCCAAGCAGCAGCGAGTCCTCGAGCAGGCGGCTGACGGCATCCTGGCGCAAGCGGATTTCGTCGACATTCCGCAGCGGATGAAGCACCCAATCCCGGAGAAGGCGCGCTCCCATCGGAGTGACGGTGCGATCGAGCACGCCGAGAAGCGTCATCGTTTTCCCGGCGCGTGACTGGACGAGTTCAAGGTGGGTCTGCGTCGCGGCGTCAAGGATGAGAAAATCGCTTGAGCGATAGGGTTGAAGCCGGCGGAGGTGCGAAGCATTTCTTCGCATCTGCCGGGTCAGGTAATGCAGAAGAGCCCCAGCCGCACCCACTGCAGCCGGCAGGTCATCGCAGCCGAAACCATTGAGCGAATGGACCTTGAAATGCTCTCGCAGGAGTTCCCCTGCCGGCGAGGGCTCGAAAATGTAGCCGTCAAGAAAGTTGGCGTTTCCGAGAGCCCCAAAAAAATCCCGCTGCTGCTCGGGGGCTATCATTTCGGCCGGCAGGATGCGGGCGAGTTCGTCGACGAGAAGTTGGATGTGCGCGAGTTCCGTCAGGCGAAACTCTCCGGTGGTCAATTCACAGAAAGCCAGGCCAATGGCTCCGTCGCGCCGGCAGACCGCAGCGAGGTAATTCGGGCGGCGATCATCGAGGCCAAAGTCGTCAAGCGTGCCGGCGCTAAGAATTTGGCCGACTTCGCGGCGAACCAGTTTGCCGGCCTGCACTTCGCCGACTTGGTCGCATATCGCAGCGCGCCACCCGGCAGCGATCAGCTTTTCGATGTAGCCTCGTGCCGAATGAAACGGGACGCCACACATGGGTGTCTCTCCGCGCTTGGTGAGGGCCACGTTGAGAATGCCCGACGCCTCTTTGGCGTCGTCTCCGAACATTTCGTAAAAATCCCCCAGTCTGAAAAGCAGGAGAGTGTGAGGAGGCAACTCACGCCGGATGGCGTGGTATTGCTTCATCATGGGTGTCTGCGAATCACCGGACATGGAAGTGTCACCTAAAGACGGGCCTTCGCACCGATTTGCGTCCTCGATTTCCCCGCGAGATTCGAAGGCCATAGAGAGGCATCAGGACCGACAACAGTTGCGCCCAAGTCATGCTCAACGCTGGCGGGTCGAAGGTTCGCCGGCCCCTGGCGACTGCCTCAAGAACGCGGCGAGGGGACTGGTCGCCTCCGCGTGATCGAGCTGTGACGGGAGACCGGCCTCGAAGGCCTCCCGCGCGCACTCGACGGCGGCCTTGAATGCCCGCGCCATCCGAACGGGGTCACGCGCAGCGGCGATTGCGGTATTCACAAGCACGGCATCGGCTCCCATTTCAAGAGCCTCGGCGGCGTGACTCGGCGCGCCGATGCCCGCATCGACCACGACGGGAACGGCAGCTTGCTTGATGATGATTTCGATCTGGGCACGGGTTTCGATCCCCCGGTTGCTGCCAATCGGGGATCCCAGTGGCATGACTGTCGCCGTTCCGGCATCTTGAAGCCGTTTGGCGAGCACTGGATCCGCGTTGATATAGGGAAGGACGATAAAGCCCTCCTTCACAAGAATTTCCGCGGCTTTTAGGGTCTCGATTGGATCGGGCAACAAGTAGTGCGGATCGGGGTGTATTTCGAGTTTCACCCAACGCGGCAGCCCGGCGGCTGCAGCGAGACGGGCAAGGCGCACGGCTTCGCTTGCATCCAACGCGCCGCTGGTGTTGGGCAGGAGGAGGTATTTGTTCGGATCGATGAAATCAAGGATGTTGGCGAACGGATCATGCTTCCCGCTGAGGTCCGCGCGGCGCAAGGCAACTGTCACGATCTCCGCACCGCTGGCGGCGAGTGCATCGCGCATGATTTCGTTGGATGAAAATTTCCCCGTGCCGATCAGAAGACGCGAAGAGAACTCGCGTCCTGCAATTTTCAAGGGGCCACTCATTCTCTTTTAGTAATGTGCTCCGCCCTCGACAGCAAGAGCGGCAGCCTTCTGACTTGCACCGCGTTTACGCATTGAGTTCGTGAGGCGGGCGGATTCGGGCAAGCCAGGTGACACGCAACGTCGTAAGGGGCTTCAGAAACGCCCGCTAGGGCAACACGTTTGCTCATGGGTTCAAGTGACGCGAAACTCCGGGGGGACAGCGGCCTCGAATGCCAGCAATCGGCCATCCAGAGGATGGCGAAATTCAAGCTTCCACGCATGCAGCATGTGGCGGGAAAAGCTTCCGCGGCGCCCGTAAAGCGGGTCGCCGAGGACGGGGCAGCCCAGGTGTTTGAGGTGAACGCGGATCTGATGTGTGCGGCCCGTACGCGGACGGCATTCCATGAGGGTGACGCCGCCCTCCGAACTGAGCACGCGATATTCTGTCACCGCCGCCCGCCCGCGGCCGGGAGCGCAAACAACCATCTTCTTTCGATTCACGGGATGGCGAAAGATTGGCGCGTCCACTACGCCACTGCGCCGTCTTGGAGTGCCGGAAACCAGCGCCAGATAGACCTTGCCCACTTCCCGCCCGGCGAATTGCGCGGCAAGTGAGCGGTGAGCGGCATCGGTCTTCGCTACGACAAGACAGCCGCTGGTTTCTTTGTCAAGGCGGTGGACTATGCCGGGACGCTCGACGCCCCCGATTTGCGACAAGCTGCCAAAGTGGTGGAGCAGCCCCGAGACGAGCGTTCCACCTTTATGCCCCGGACCGGGATGAACCACCATTCCCGCAGGCTTGTTGAGGACCGCGAGGAAATCGTCTTCAAAGAGAAGCTCCAGTGGCATCTTCTGAGCCTGAGCCGATTCGCATCGCATCGACGGCGATTCGCACCAGAGAACCTCATCTCCGGCGCGCACGATTTCTGATGCTTTGGCAGGCGCTCCGTTAAGAAGCACTCCCCCTGAGCGGATTACGGCTTGAATCCGGGTGCGGGAAATCTCCTGCATGCACCCTGCCAGACAGCGATCGAGCCGGATGCCCGCCGCCGCGGGGGAGACGGTAATTACGCTTTTCGCCGCATCGGCCGGAGGCGAATTTCTTTGCGAAAAAATCATCACCACAGATAGTAACCCGATTTACTCATTCATCTCTTGGAGCAATGTTAAAAGAGGAAAGTTGCGGCGGGCCCGAAGAACGGGCCGCGAGAACGCAAATCGGGGAGATCCAGCCCGGCGGCCGTTTCCAGCTCATGGCAACGAGCCCTGTATCCGAACAGGCCGCGGAGAAAGCCGGAGCCAAAGGACGACTTATCGAAACATGTCCGATCTGCGACACTTTGATGGACGTCACCGATCATGCGCCTTTGGCGGAGGTTCGCTGTCCGACGTGCGGACAGCCATTGCAGGCGCACAGACAATTCAACAATTACCGGCTCATAGCGCTCCTCGGCGAAGGAGGCATGGGTTCCGTCTTCAAAGCCGTCGACCGCAATCTCATTCGAAACGTTGCGCTCAAGATTCTCAAGAGGGAGTACAGTGCAAACGAGGGAGAGCGCGCCAAGCTCGAGAAGGAGGCCCGAATCACAGCCTCAATCAGCCACCCGCATGTGGTCAAAGTGTTTTCGTTCGGTGAAGACCATGGCCAGTTCTATCTGGCGATGGAGCTGGCCGAAAAAGGTTCGCTCGACGATCTCATGGGCATTCAGCAACGTTTGGCAGAGATCCAGGTGCTTCAGGTCGGCATCCAAATCGCCGAAGGCCTCGGCGCGGCGCTCGAACATAATCTCATCCATCGGGACATTAAACCGGGCAACATCCTTTTTTCTGATCCGCATACCGCTAAACTCGTGGATTTCGGCCTTGCCATCGTGATGGACGAGGCAGCGCAGGCGCGAGGAGAGGTCTGGGGCACTCCCTATTACATCGCGCCAGAAAAACTAGACAATCAACCGGAGGACTTCCGCAGCGATATCTACAGCCTTGGAGGAACTCTTTTCCATGCGCTGGCTGGACGGCCTCCCTACGACGCTGAGAAGGCCTCGACGGTCGCTCTCAAGCAGCTCATGAGCCAGCCGGTAAGCCTTCAAGCGTTTGCCCCGGACGTTTCCAGTGAGACCGCCTACGTGATCAATCGCATGCTCGCGAAAGATCCTGGCCATAGATACGCCTCCTATTTCGAGCTTATCGAACACCTGTCCTATGCGCGTGGCAAGCTGCTGGAACGAAGCCGGCAGCCGCAAAGACCCAGGGAGCGCATGGTCTTGGAAACGCAAGCCTCAAGGAATCTCGCGGGAATTGTCAGCCTTGGCCTGCTCGCGCTCTTCATCGTTTCTTGCGTGATGCTTTACGTCTTTCGCGAAAAGTTCTTTGGCGCTGACATCCTGCCGGCCGCGCCGGCTGCTCATTCGGCCGGCCACACCGCGACGCAACTGAAGGAAATGTTCCTGCGCGCCGTCCAACTGCTTGGAAATCGTCAAACGGACGAAGCCCTTGCCGCGTTCGACCGCCTCGCGACGCTCCGTGCAAATACGCAGCCCATGAAGAACTGGATTCGCATGAACGGAGCCCTGGCCACGCTCGTGGGCGGCGACATGAAAGAGGCGGCGCGACGCTTCGCAGAGATCGAAAGGGATGGCAATTATTCGGTTGAAGAAACGGAAAGGCTTCTTGCGAGCTTTTTCGTTGAGGCGAGCAAGCAACTTGCCACGCCCCAAAAGCGAATTCCTTCGTCGATCACAAGGCTCTATTCGAACACAAACTTCGAGGCGTTCGGCCTCCTTTGCTTTGCCCTGCACGATTGGGAAATTGGCGAATTCGAGGATGCGAGCTCGATTTTTGATGCCTTTCTCAAAGCCAAAATCCCAGAATCAGAGAGCTGGATTGAAGATTATAAACCGCTCGCGGCGGAATACTATGGCGACTGCAATCTCCTCACGGCCATCGAGAAGGCTCTTCCAGCCGCGATCGACGCAGCGTCGGCGCAGACGCTCGTCGAGAAAGTCCGAAGCGCGCGCGAATCCCTCCAGACCCGCGGACGGGGGGCCGCTCGCCTGGAGGCAATCGAACGGCAGCTCATCGCCAAGGGCGCGAATCCCGAAATCCTTTGAAACCAGCTGTCCCGCCACGAATCGCATGCTTCCTCTTGCGGGACTGGCCGCCATGACGGATAAACAAAACCATGAGCGAGCCGAATCTGCCCACGCCCGAGCAGTTGCACCAACGCCTGCAGGAATTTCTCCGCGCAAGCTTCACAGCGCCGGCGCAATCGAATCCGGCCGAGAGCGCCGAGGATTCGGCTGCCGAGCAAAAGACCCACCCGGTCTTCGAGTTTCAGCACACCCCGCGGGATATCAAGCGGCACCTGGACCGCTTCGTCATCCAGCAGGACGATGCGAAAAAGGCTCTTAGCATTGCCGTTTGCGACCATTACCATCATGCGCAATACACCGCTTCGCTTTCACCTGAGGAGGCGAACAAGGTAGAATACGCGAAGCAAAACGTCGTCCTTATCGGCCCGACCGGAGTGGGCAAGACTTACCTCGTCAAGCACGTCGCGGATCTGGTGGGCGTGCCCTTTGTTAAGGCCGACGCGACAAAGTTCAGCGAAACAGGCTATGTCGGTGGAGATGTGGACGATCTCGTTCGCGAGCTCGTGCACAAGGCCGACGGCGACACCGCGCTTGCCCAATATGGAATCATCTACATCGACGAAATCGACAAGGTTGCCAGCTCCGGAGAGATGATCGGACGCGACGTGAGCGGTCGCGGTGTACAGACGGCCCTTTTGAAGCTCATGGAGGAAACCGAAGTGCCGCTCAGAGGTGGCAACGATCTCCAATCCCAACTGCAAGCCGCCCTGGAATTCCAAAGAAGAGGAAAAGTCACGCGCGAATCCATCAATACGCGCCACATTCTTTTCATTGTCTCCGGCGCATTCGACAAGCTCGGCGTCCGCGTCGCCAGCCGGTTGCGCCAGTCGCAGATCGGGTTCGGAGCGGAGCCGCATGAGATACTCGAAGATTCGAATCTTCTGCGCCGGGCGGAAACGCGGGACTTCGTGGATTTCGGCATGGAGCCGGAGTTCATCGGCCGCCTCCCGGTGCGGGTCGTCTGCGACGCACTCACCAGCAGCGACCTCTTCGAAATCCTCAAGCGGTCCGAGGGCAGCATCATTCGCCAGTATGAAAGATCCTTTCGCGCCTATGGCGTGGAGGTTTTTTTTGAGGACGAGGCGTTGCGCGAAATCGCCGCCCGCGCCGCAGGGGAACGCACCGGAGCCCGCGGACTTCTCACCACTTGCGAGCGGATTTTCCGCGACTTCAAGTTCGAGCTGCCAGGCTCGGGCGTCGCATCATTCACTGTCACGCCAGGTTTGATCGCGCACCCCGCCGAGGCCCTCACTGAACTTCTCAATGCCGGGCACGCTGAGCGCGAAAAGGCCCAACGCGGCATCGTGGCGGAGTTTTCGGAAAGGTTCTCAACTGAGCACGGCGTCAGGATTTCCTTCGAGAGCGAGGCCGTAGAGCGCATTCTGAGCCGGGCGGCTGAGGAAAATCTCGGCGTGCGCGAATTTTGCGAACGCGCCTTCAAGGATTATCAGTTCGGACTCACGCTTATTAGACGCAATAGCGGCCGGATCGAATTTGCCATTCCCGCGCGAGCAGTGGACAATCCGGACGGAGTCCTCAGCGAATGGGTCGTGGCCTCCTACCGCAATGCCCCCGAAGAACCAAATGCGTGATCCGCAAATAGCAGACTTTTCGCTTTTCTTTTCTCCCGCGCCAAACCCCCTTTCTCGAAAAGAAGCAAGGCAAGACGATCCAACAGGGCAGACGAAGGCGCCGCTTTCATGAGATACATCAAGGCTACCATCCTTATCGGTACAATCAGCGCCGCCATCGTCATCGTGCTTTTTGCCACAGGCTGGATCTCCACCGCTCCGGATCTCGTTCTACGCGAAAGAATCTATCAGATGTCCAAGCCGTTTGTGGTCCCAAACGGTGCGCAACTGCTTCTCATCGTGTTGCTCGCATTCGCCGCGGCCTGGACGACGGTGGACATCACGCGGCCCGTCCTCAAGGCGGTCGTAGCCTTCGCGGCGATTTTTCTGCTGATCACCGGTTCGCGCACGCTTGCGCTCTACAATATCTTCTATTCGCCGTTCCCGGGAGCGTTCGGCATCCTGCTGAGCTTTTTGATCGGACTGACGTACGGCCGCAGTGCGAGCGGCTCGCGAAAGAAGCTTATTGAACGCCTTTTCGGCCAGCGAGTGTCACGCAACGTTTTCAACCGCCTTGTGAACTCAGACGTTCCGATGGAATTTCCCGGAGCCCTTCAAGATGGCACGGTGATCGTGTGCGAGGTCCAGAACCACAAGGAACTCATGGAGTTGCTCTCGCCCGAGCATTACGCAGCCATGACGAACCTCTATCTGCAGGCAGCTTCCGACTATCTCGTGGAGGTCGGCGGCTACCTCGACGAATGCACCGGCGAGAGCCTTCGCGTCGTCTTCGGCACTCCACTCCCCGATGAGAAGCATGCCTCCCGAGCCTGCCGCGCTGCCCTTGATCTGCTTTCTCGCCTCGACAACTTGAATCGCGAATGCGATGCCACATGGCAGCGGCGCTTCGATTTCCGCATCGGGATCAATTCGGGTGAAATGATCGGGGCGGCCTACGGCGGCTCGCGCCTCGCCAGCTTCAGCGTGGCCGGACCTGCCGTGGAGTTTGCCAGGCGCCTTTGCGCGGCCTGCGCCACTTACGGTTGCAGGATCCTCGTCGGACCCGAAACGTTCGAGGAAGCGGCGGAGACTTTCGAGGCCCGGCCCATCGAGGTTCTCAAGGCGGCCGGCGGACGACGCCGCATCGAACTCTACGAAATTCTCGCGTCCAAGCATGGCCTCTCTCCCGAACGGGAACGGAGCCGCGATCACTTCTGGCGGGGAGTCATCTATTTCCGCGAAAAGCAGTGGGACAAGGCGACCCAGGAGTTCTCGAAGGCGCGCATCACCGGAATTCCTGATGCGGCGCTCGATTTCTATATCCAGCGCGTCGAGCGCAGCCGGCGGGGAGAAGAGGACGTTACGAAGGATCAGATGGCCATCTTTACGGCCTCCTAAGGGACGGGTCGCAAGCAGCCTGCCGGACTCGGAACGAAGCCGGAATTTGAAGCATGAAAATCCTCGAAAAATGAACGTGCCCTTGAGATCCGGCGGCTGGCCCCTTTGCACGGTGAGTTTTCGGGGAGAAACGCCACACGGACTTCGGAGTCCGGCAGCCTGCCAATGAAACCCGCCGATTATCCAGAGCCCTTTCGTGAACTCATCCGTGAGCTGCGACGCCTGCCTGGCATCGGCCCGCGCACCGCAGAGCGCATTGCTCTTTGGCTGGCTTCATCGAAGGACGCCAGACCGTTCGACCTTGCCGCCTCGCTCCGCCATGCCGCCGAAAATCTTCGCTCGTGCAAGACTTGCGGCTTCTTTTCCACCGAGGAACTTTGTGAAATTTGCCGCGATGCAGACCGGATCAGCCGGGAGATCTGCGTTGTTGAGCAGGCCACTGACATCCTTCCCATCGAGCGAACGGGATCCTTCCGAGGCCGCTACCATGTCCTCGGCGGACGCCTCGCTCCTCTGGATCACATCAGTCCGGAGCAGCTCCGCATCGGCGAACTGCTCATCCGGGTGCGCGCCGAAATGCCATCGGAAATCATCCTCGCCCTGAGCGCGGATGTGGAAGGCGAGGCCACCACGAACTACGTTGCCGAAACGCTCTCGCCCCTGGGAATTCCAGTTACCCGTATCGCTCACGGCCTCCCCGCCGGCGGCGGACTTGAAAACGCGGATCCCCTTACCCTTCAGCGTGCACTTGCCGGGCGCAACCCGCTCAAGGTTTGACACCGACCGCACGAACCCCGATGCTGCTGGCCATGTCCACGCCGAAGATCGATCCCGCGCTTCACCAGGCTAAAAAGCCGGATTGGATCAAGGTGCGGCTGCCATCGAATCCGGTCTTTTTTTCCACCAAAGCGCTCGTCTCCGATCTCCGCTTGCACACGGTTTGCGAAAGCGCGCAATGCCCGAATCGATGGGAGTGCTGGAGCCAGGGCACAGCGACTTTCATGATCGCGGGGGAGCGCTGCACACGCGCCTGCGGCTTTTGCGCGGTAACGACCGCCAAGCCTTTCGCCCTCGAAGCTGATGAGCCGCAACGCGTCGCCGAAGCCGTGCGCCGGCTAAAGCTCAAGCACGTGGTCATCACCGCCGTCGCCCGCGACGATCTTGAGGATGGCGGCGCTCAGCACTTTGCCGAAACGATCGAGGCCATCCGCGCGATGGACCCAAAAATCATCATCGAGGTTCTCACCCCGGACTTTAATGGCAAGGAGTGGGCGCTGCGTCTTGTCCTCGAGTCTCGTCCCCACATTTTCAACCACAATCTCGAAACGGTCGAGCGTCTCACTCCGTTTGTTCGATCCCGCGCAAAATACCGTCTCTCGCTGGAGGTTCTCCGCATGGCAAAGCACATGGCGCCGGACATCGTGACCAAAAGCGGGATCATGCTGGGCTTGGGCGAGACGGAGAATGAGCTGTTCGAGGCCCTGGATGATCTGCGCAGCGCAAATGTGCAAGTCCTCACCATGGGCCAGTACCTTCGCCCTACGCCTCAGCACTTGCCCGTGGTCGAATATATCAATCCGGAAACTTTCACCCTCTACGGCGAAATTGCGCGCCGCAAGGGATTCGACTTTGTTGCCAGCGGACCGCTCGTCCGCAGCTCATATCACGCGTCGGATTTTAATCCGGTCCCGCGTCAGGATTAGTCCGCTTTGCGCTGGTGCATCGTCGCAGTCGGCAAACCGCGGCTCGCCCACGCCCGGGCGGGCGTCGCCGAATATCTGGCGCGGTTGAGATGTTTTTTTCCTGTAGACACCGCGCACGTCAAAGCATCCAATTCGCCGTGCGAGGGCGGACAACTGCTCAGTCGCAGCAAGGGTTGCTTTCGCCTCGTGCTCGATGAACGCGGGAAAAAGTTCAGCAGCCGCGCCTTTGCGGAAGAGGTGAGGAGAATCGAAAGCAATCCCCGCAGAACCTGCGCGCTGCTTGTGGGCGGGGCGGATGGAGTCTCCGAACGCGTGCGTGAGTCCGCTGACCTCCTCTGGTCACTCAGCCCCCTCACTCTCCAGCACGAGATGGCGTTGGTCGTCGCACTGGAGCAAATTTATCGCGCGCACACCATCCTGGCGGGCATCCCGTATCACCGGGATTGATTGCAAGCGCCGTCAGCATTCTCCGAAGGCACGTCGGCGGATATCGAAACGCGGAGAATCCTTCTTTCCTCTGCCAGGTTGTCGCCGAGAAAGCGGGAAGCGGGCTCGTCTCGTCTTTACCAGCGGAAATGCGCAAACGCACGGTTGGCTTGGGCCATCTTGTGCATGTCGTCGCGCTTCTTGATGGCGCTTCCCTGGCCGGTGGCCGCATCCCTCAACTCGTAGGCGAGCGCGTTTTCCATGGGAACGCCCTTGCGACCCTTCGCAAAGTTGACGATCCAACGCATCGCGAGGGCAATCTGCCGATCGGAGGGAACTTCCATTGGCACCTGGTAGGTCGCACCCCCAACGCGGCGGGATTTGACCTCCAGACGGGGTTTGACATTCTCGATGGCCTTGTTGAGCGTTTCTAGCGGATCGACCGTGTCCGTGCCCTCGCGAGACTTGTCAATCGCAGTATAAACAATGTGTTCGGCAATACTTTTCTTGCCGCGGCGCATCACAGTGCTGATGAGCCGGGCTACGACCGGACTGGCATAGCGTGCGTCCTTCTTGATTTCTTTGTGTATGACTCTGCGGCGACGGGACATAGGTCAAATTGCAAAAATGGAAAGGCCGGCCGGCTTTCCGCTTACTTCTTCTTGGCGGTCTTGGCTCCCTTGGTTTCCTCCTGGCCGGGCTTCGGCCGCTTTGCTCCGTATTTGGAGCGGCCACGGCGGCGGCCATCCACCCCGAGGCTGTCGAGAGTACCGCGAACGATGTGATACCGAACCCCAGGGAGGTCTTTGACACGGCCTCCGCGAACGAGGACGATCGAGTGCTCTTGAAGATTGTGCCCTTCACCCGGGATGTAGGCGATGACTTCCTGGCCGTTTGTGAGGCGAACCTTTGCGACTTTGCGCAACGCGGAGTTTGGTTTTTTTGGCGTGCGCGTCATCACCTGCACGCACACGCCGCGGCGCTGTGGGCACTTCACGAGCGCGGGTGATTTCGACTTCACCGTCACTTTGCGGCGTCCTGTGCGGACCAGTTGGTTGATTGTAGGCATTTGGCTGGCTATCTATTCCGCCCCGGGAAGCTCGGAGGACAAAAAAGCACGCAAAGGTGCTCTCTCACTTCCTTCCCCGACGCGTTGCGGGAGGGGAAATACTATGGAGGAGGAAAGGGTAGGCAAGTGAAAAGTTGAGGATTCTCACCCGGCGGTGCGGTCCGCACCTTCATCGCAGCACTTGTCGCGCCACTTCGATGACGGCCTCCGCAGGAAGGTTTCGCAGACGGCAGACGTGATCCTTGGACGGCGGCGCCTGAACGGCAAAGCTTCCGGCTGACGGATAGTGCCAGTTCCTCGAGTTTGTTGGGCCGAAAAGTGTGACGCTATTCACGCCAAAGGCGCGGGCGAGATGCGAGGCCGCACCATCGACTGTGAGCACGGCCTGCGCCCGGGAGCAGAGCCAGAGGAAGTTTTCCAGTGTCGTCCCGCTTGCGAGGCTGTGTACGAGGGAACCTGACCTTTCCTGAATCTCGCGGCAGTGTTGAATCTGCCAATCCATCGAGGCACTGGTCATTATAAAGCTCAACGCCCGCTCATTGTGCAAGGCGCCCAGCGTTTGCGCCCACCGTTCCGGCAGCCAGCTCTTCTGCCGCCAGCCGGAGGTTGGGTTGACCAGGACGAATGGCTCGCTGCCGAAGCCTTCCGGCTTCCAGTGATTGGGCGGCAAATTCAGTCGAGGGGGGCGAAAGGAATGAGCGGAAGGCACAGGCGTGCTTTCCCAAAAGTATTCTGCGATATAACTGTCGCCCAGCTCCGGAACGATCAATTCGCGGAAAATGCGCCCATGAAACCATTTCATCTCGCGCTTTTCGGGTAGCACACACCTCTTGACTCGTGCAGGCGAGAGCAGGGAGCGCACAGCCGACTTGTTCAGCGGATCAAAACAATAGAGATGGCTGCGCCACGCGAGAGGAATCCCGCGCTGCGAGTGAACGCCTGGCATTAATCGAAGCAATGGCGCATGACCTCTGCGGGTCATGCATCCGATCGGCGCACCGTGATGATCGCGGAGCTTTGAAAGCGCGGGTTCGAGCAAAGCGAGGTCACCCAGTTGCTTGTGAAAAACGGCGTAGCATCCGGGCATAAAATTCGATCCCTTCGAATACTTGAGATCCTGTCAATTTCAAGGATGTCCACCCCAAGGAAAACTCCGCCGGTAAGAAAAATCGCTTTTGCGCGCAGATGTGTTCCGGCAAATTATCCCAACAAAATTGTGCGCCTATTTATTCTCAAGCCGGACGGGATCGGAGATTTTGTGCTTGTGACAGGCGCATTGCGCCTTCTGGCCGCGCAGTTTGGCGAGCAAAATCTTCTCATTTGTGTGCAGTCGGTCTTGGTGTCACTTGCGCGCACGCAATTTCCTCAAGCGACGGTCCTCGAGCTGCCGACGGCGGCCGAGCGAAAGATCGTCAATCTGTTTGCTCGCAATTTCTTCTATTGTTTGCCTCTGTGGTTCAAGCTTAGGACAACGCCGGTGGATGCTGCCGCGTGCTTTCGGAGCATGAGGAATTATCTGGAGACGTTCTTGTTCTATTCCGCGAGGACGAAGCGGTTCTTCGCGTGCGAAAATATCCTCCTTCGGCCGGAGAAAAAAGTTCGCGGGATTGTCGAAGCCGGAGCAAGAAGACTCTTTCGGCCTGAATTTGTCGCTTATCCGGGAAAGGTTGATGGCGTCCCTTTGGAGATCGAAGCCCACCGTCGCCTGGTGGCCCGAATTCTGGATCGTCCGGTCGAAGCGAGCGACGTTCTGCCGGTCCTTCATCCCACCCTGGAGAAAGAGGAGGGTTGCTGGATTTGTGCTCCAGTCACCAGCGCTTCGAAGGTCTATCCCTTTCCGCTTTGGAAGGAGGTTTTTTGCGCGCTGAAGCCCGAGTGCCTCACCAAAAAAATCCTGCTGGTCGGCTCGGAAAATCAGCGCTCAAGGCTCAATGACCTAAAAGCGCTTCTCTTGAGCGCCGGAATCGCCGGCGCCGAGGCCATAGTTCCCGGCGATTTGGTCGAGCTTTTGAATCTTATCGCGGGAGCGGAACTGATTCTGACCGTGGATACGGCTGCTGCTCACTTTGCAACTGCGCTGGACAAATCGTGTGTGGTGCTGTTCTCGGGACTCCATCAGGGAATGTTCGGTCCATGGCGCCGGAGTGAGCGGCAGCGGTGGCTGCTGCCTGAGGCTCCGCCCGGAAAGCCAAAATTCAAATGGCACGCCGGAATCTCGCCGTTGCGAGCTGCCGCTGAAGTCCGCGCGTTGATGCAATATCCGCCGTCTGCCACCGCAGCTGCGCACAATTCTTGCTCTGGCTAGCACCATCATCGCACGAAGATTCGACATCCCCTTATAAGTCCGACAGCCTGCTGGTGACTTTATGCCTATACCACTCGATCACACTCATACGCACGGCGATTTTCGCCTCCGCTATGGGCATCCTTTGCCCTTCGGGGCGAGCCATGTTCCGGGCGGCGCAAACTTCTCGGTCTTTTCGGCCCATGCCACCTCCTGTTCCCTGGTGCTCTTTGAAAAGGGCGATGCGATGCCATTCGCGGATATTCCGTTTCCGCCGGAATACCGCCTGGGAAATGTTTGGGCGATGACCGTCTTCGATCTCAACTACGAGCAGATTGAATATGGCTACCGCTTCCACGGCTTGTACGATCCCCACCAAGGGTATCATTTTGATGCGGAAAAAATCCTTCTTGACCCCAAAGCGCGGGAGATCGGCGGCCGCGACGTTTGGAAGCAGCCATCTAAACCGCAGGAAATCTTTCCCTATCGTGGCCGAATCCCGTTTTACCAGTTCGACTGGGGACACACGCGTCCGCTCAAGCGACCAGAAAATGAGATGGTCATTTACGAAATGCACGTGCGGGGTTTTACGGCGCATCCGAGTTCCGCGGTGAAGCACCCGGGCACGTTCGAAGGCCTGCGCGATAAGATTGGCTATCTCAAGGATCTAGGCGTCAACTGTGTCGAGCTGATGCCCATCTTCGAGTTTGATGAGCTCGAAAATCGTCGCACAAACCCGCTCACGGGCGAGCAGCTTTGCAACTACTGGGGCTACAGCACGCTTGGCTTTCAGGCGCCAAAGGCCGGCTTCGCCGCCACCGGCCGGCATGGCACACAATTACATGAGCTTAAGCAGCTTATCAAATCTCTCCATGAGGCGGGAATCGAGGTGATGCTCGACGTCGTCTTCAACCACACCGCAGAGGACGGCAGTGATGGGCCGACGATCTCCTTCCGCGGCATTGACAACAAGACCTATTACATGCTCGACAGCCAGGGCAAGTATTTGAACTACACCGGCTGTGGGAACACCGTAAACTGCAACCACCCGGTCGTCCGCGGATTCGTTCTTTCCTGCTTGCGCTACTGGGCCGCGGAATTTCATATCGACGGCTTTCGCTTCGATCTCGCTTCCGTTCTCGGCCGCGACTCTCATGGAGCGCCCCTCGCCAACCCGCCGCTTCTCGAGGCTTTGGCGTACGATCCCGTGCTGGCCCACTGCGATCTCATCGCGGAAGCGTGGGACGCTGGCGGACTCTATCAGGTCGGCAATTTCCCGTCGTATGGACGTTGGCTGGAGTGGAACGGCAAATTCCGCGATGCGCTGCGGCGCTTTCTCAAAGGAGACGTCGGCATAGTCGGAGAAATGGTTCAGCGCATCATGGGCTCTCCAGACCTCTACCTCGCGGCGGGACGCAAGCCCGCCGCCTCGGTCAACTTTATCACCTGCCACGATGGCTTTACCCTGCGCGATCTCGTTTCCTACAATGAGAAGCACAACCTCGACAACGGCGAAAACAACAATGACGGCGCGAACGACAACTATAGTTGGAATTCGGGCGTGGAGGGTGAAACGGATGATCCCAAGATCAACGCGCTGCGGCTGCGCCAGCAGAAGAACGCGCTAGCTATACTCTTCGTGAGCCAGGGAGTACCAATGATCTATATGGGCGATGAATGTGGACGCACACAGCTGGGTAACAACAACGCCTATTGCCAGGACGAGGACTGGAACTGGTTCGATTGGTCGCTTACCGGGAAGAACGCTGATCTCCTCAGATTTGTGAAGGGAATGATCGCGTTTCGCCGGGCTAATCCCGCGTTGCGACAGGCTGAATATCTGAATGGCCGTGACTGCATCGGCAGCGGCTATCCGGATATCTCCTGGCACGGAGTTCAGCCCTGGAAGCCGGACTGGAGCCTTCCGAGCAGGTCGATCGCATTCATGCTTTGCGGACGGCACGGGGCCGCGGTCGGCGGCCCGCCGCATTTCATTTATTGTGCCATCAACATGTTTTACGAACCGCTCGATTTCACCCTTCCTGTTATGCCCAAAGGCATGGCCTGGTATCGGTTCGCCGACACCTCCCTCGATTCGCCAGACGATATTACGGAACCTGGAGAGGAAGTTCATCTCGCGGGAAAGAAAGTGCTGCCCATCGGCGATCGTGCGACTGTCATTCTGATCGGAAAGTGAATGGCCTGTCGTCGGCGTCGTTTTTTCCGGATCCTGGCCTGGGAGACTGTTGAAAAAGCCCGCGCAAGTCACATTGCTGCCAATTTTCGGAAGATCGTGAGGAGCCAGTCTCCTAGATTGGCGAAGAATACCCTTGCACTGGCTCGGCGATGAGGCTAAGTATTCGCCCCTTTTCAACAGACCCAACGAATGGCGAGCAATCCGCAAAAATTCCCCAAGGCGAAGGTGTTCGGAACCGTGGCCAAGCAAGCCAAGACTTCCAAAGCGGCCAAGGTGAAAACGGTGGCAGAAAACACCGAGGTAAAGAAGCAGGCCGAACCGGACGAGAGAACGCCGGCCGCCGATAAACCACCTCTGAAAAACCCCGCTCCGTCTCCAGTCGCGGCCAAACGCGGTGCTCTCTCGCCGTTCGAGCAAAGGCAAAGAGAGAAGCTCCTCGCCCTAAAGGATACGCTTCTTGATTCCATGAATGGCGTAGCCAAGGACAGCTTGCGTTCGCGTGCGGAAGGCAGCGAGGCGAGTGCGTTCGGCATGCACCAGGCCGACGCGGGGAGCGACGCTTACGACAGGGATTTTGCCCTGAGTCTGCTTTCGCAGGAACAGGATTCGCTCTACGAAATCGACGAGGCGCTCAAGCGCATCGAGAATGGCACTTACGGAACCTGCGAAATGTCCGGCAAGGCGATACCGCACGCGCGCCTCGAAGCGCTTCCCTTTACCCGCTACACTGTGGAATGCCAGGCCGAACTTGAAAAACGCAACCGCTTTCAGCGCGTCCGTCAGCCTGTCATTTCGCTGTTCGGTCTTTCCGACGAAGAAGGTGCCGAAGAGGACGAAGAAAACAGCTCTGACGCGAAAGATTAATCGAGATGCCACAGGAAATTATCACTCTGGAGTGCACCGAGGCCAAAGCGGAGGGGAAGCCACCTTCGAGATACATGACCACACGCAACAAAAAGAGCCCTCGAACTCCGAACCGCCTCGAAAAGAAAAAATATAATCCTTTCTTGCGCCGGCGTACTCTGCACCGGGAAATCAAGTAGCACGTCATGCAGCCGAAAACACCCCAGCGCCGCTCCGCGTTCCGCCGCGCCAACCGCTCGATGCCAAGGCGCCGCACCGACATTGCCGAGGAGGCGATCGACTATAAGAATCCCGAACTTCTCAAGCGCTTCGTCACCGAGAGCGGGAAAATCGTTCCGCGCCGCGTCACCGGCATGTCCGCCCGCCTCCACCGGAAAATCACCCGCGAAATCAAGCGCGCTCGCGCGGCGCTCCTGATGAAGTAATCTCTTATTCTCCGCTGCCGAATCGGGGAATGATTTTAGGTCTCCACTCGGGTTTGGACACCGACCCCGTGGAGACATACTCGAAAAGCTTGCTCACAGGAAAGAGCACCAGTCCTGGAATCCCACGAGCGTTGATGCGCACGGACATGTCCATCTTGTCTTTGACGAAGAAGATGTCTCCGTAACCGTAGAGGCTGAAGCCAGCGCCGTCCACTTTCAGGTTCTTTGTGCTGATCCGTTCGTCGCCCACCGTGAAATCCGCCGTTGCAAGCCTCGCGGTCTGAAATCCCGCCCCGGGGATAATCTTGTTGATGATCTCGGAAAGGGGACCCAGGATTGGGATGGCGAAAACATGCCCATCCTCTACGCGGAGACTTCCCTCCCCGCGCATTTGCTGCTCCTGGCCCATGCGGGCCGTAAACTTGAAATTCCCGCTCCCAACACCCTGGGAATCCTCGTAGTTAAAGTAGAGTTTCGTCAACTGCGCGAAATTCACCCGCCGAATGTCAATCGCAGCGCCGAATGTCGGATCGGACGGGTCAATCGAGACGGTCGCATTGACTCCGACGTTGCCCTCCATTAACTCCGCGGTTTTTACGTTCGCAATGACCTTGGTGCCGGTGATATCGACGTTCGCCAGTGTGCGTCCGAATTTGAGCGTTCGATTCAGCAGATCGTAATCCAGGCCAATGTCGGATTGGATGGCGAGATGAAGATCATTCTTACCGGGGTCCTTCATGTGAACCATGCCATCGGCAAGGACTTTGGGAGGCTGGCGGAAGCGGTAAGGCTTAATGACCTCCGCGATGTTCGGGTCTATCCACATCATCACGTCTACGGGAGGCATGGTAGACTCCACATTTCGCAAGATGACCTGTTGTCCGCCGAAGTCATAAACGAACGTTCCCTTGCCAGCAGCTTTGCCGCGGCCCAGCGAGAAGTCGCGATAAGTGATGGCGCTCTCGGCGACCTCAATCTTTGATTGCGCCCAGTCCAGCGAGGAGCCGCGCATCGATGTTCTTCCCAGACGCAGGAAGCCGGTCCCGCTGAGCGCGGCAAAGTCCGGTTTGGGACCGCGCAGATCGAGCTGAAGGTAGGGAGCATCGCGGAAATCCATCAACTTGAGGGCATCCCGCTCCTTCTTTCCCAGCAGAGGGGCGAAGGCTGTCGGAGCGATGGTGTTGCTTAGGCGAACCCGAAAATCTTGTGGCGCCAGAAGCAAATCGACGCCGATTTGCCCGCCGGCGGCAAGGAGCTTCGCATCTCGCAAGAAGATTTTGCCGTTGCTTGAGGCAAAATCCGTCGAGAACGCGTCGAAATCCATCCCGCGGAAAGAGAACTTTCCGGTCTGCATGGCACCAGTGACATTGTATTGTACGGGAGAGGCTTGAGCGAGCCGGCCTGTGGCCTCGAGTCGCGGTGCGGCGGCAAACTTGAGGCTCTTGAGTGGCGAGTCCTTCGGCAGAAGCCTCCGAAAGGGTTCCGGCATCAAGTTGCTGGAAAGCTCAAAATCCAACGCGCCATCCTTCCATTTCGCGGAAAGATTCAGTGACCCCTCTGAAGCGCGCACCTTCAAGCGTTTGATGTTCAAAACTTGCTTTTCGTAATCCGCTTCGGCTTCAACGCCCTCGACACTCCAGTTGGGAGTGACGATTGGTCCGCAGCGCAGCGAAATTGGTGAAATCGCCAGCGTTGCCAGATCCGCGAGGTCCCCGTTGATCTTGACGCGGAGTTCCGGTGGGGCGCCGGGAAATTTCAGCGTGGAGAGAGTCTCGATGATCTTGCTGAGGAGCTCCTTTCGGTGTTGCGGATTCTGCTGCTTTGCGGGGGGTTGAAGTTGAAACGCTCGCGGATTCTGCAGTGAGCCGCTAAGCACCACATTCACTCCCTGCACTCTGCCTTCGAACGAACTGATCCGCATCTGGTCGCCAAGGAAGAATAGCTCCGCAGAGACCCCGTTTACATTGAGCCGGAGGCTGTCAGGTTCGGTTCCTATCGGGATTGACACATCGGTCTCGTCAAGCCGGATATGATCGATGGTGAACCTTCCCGCCAGCAAATCGGTGAAGTTTACCGAAACCACCAAGCGCTCGATGCGCGCAAGATTTACGGCGCCGCCCGTCGTCTCTTTCACTTCGACATTTTTGGCGATCAGTCCCTTGAAGGGATCGACTAGAAGTCTTCCAATTTCGGTGCTAAAGCCCTTGCCGCTCAGTGCCCCGGCAACGCGCTCCTTTAGACCGTATCCGATCCCGACTTCCCTGAGGTAGATGATCCCGGCGGGAAGACAGATGAACACAATGAATAAGACCGCCCGAATGGTCCAGCGGGCAAGGAAGCGGGGAATCGGAGGAAGGTGCATTTCGGGCTATTGCGGCGGCGGAGTTTCCTCGAGGATTACAACAGATTCACCGGATCAACATCAACCGCGACGAAAACATCCTCGGGCAACGGAAGGACTGCAAGGGTTTGCTGAACAGCGTGGGAAAGGGGCCGCGCCGACGGCCCGCGCAAGGTGGTCTGAAAGCGATAAAAACCTCGGGCCTTCTCAAGTGGAGCAGGCGCGGTCTCACCGACCGATGCGCTTCCAGGAACAGCTTCTCTCAGCCTTCTTACAAGGGTTTGAGTGGTGAATTCCGCTCTCTCTCGCAAGCGCGCGCGCACGGTGATGAGAATCATCCGGGAAAAGGGCGGAAATCCAAAGTGCTCGCGAAATTCCAGTTCTTGTTCGACAAAGCCGCCGAAATCATGATGCCGGGCGAACTGAATGGACGGACTGAACGGCGTAAATGTCTGAACGAGAACTTCCCCCTCGAGTTCGCCGCGTCCGGCTCGCCCTGCCACTTGAGTAAGAAGTTGAAACGTTCGCTCTCCCGCGCGAAAATCCGGCAGGTGGAGGCTCAAATCGGCGTTGATAATGCCGACGAGGGTCACATTCGGAAAGTGCAGTCCCTTGGCGATCATTTGCGTTCCGACGAGAATATCGATCGCCCCTTCCTTGAAGGTTTGCAGGGTTTGATGGTAGGCGTTCTTGCGCGTCATCGCATCAGCATCCATTCGCGCCACACGCGCTTTCGGAAAGATGCGCCGCACGGAATCCTCCACCTTTTGCGTTCCGACGCCTGAATGGCGAATGCCCGGATCCTGGCACGCGGGGCACGCCTTGGGCGCGCGCGCACGGTGACCGCAGATATGGCACGCAAGCTGCGCGGCGTCGCGATGGTAAGTGAGCGCGACGCTGCAATCAACGCACTTGCAAACATGGCCGCAGGCTTGGCAGAGCATTGTTGTGGAGAAGCCCCTGCGGTTCAAAAAGAGAATTGTCTGCTCGCCATTGGCCAGCCGTCGTTGGATGGCGTCCAGCAGCGGAGGCGCGCAAATTGCTTCTCCGCCCGAGGTGCGCGCCGCCTTCCGCATGTCGACCACACGGAACACAGGCATCCGCCGGTCATCGATGCGCTGGGTGAGCTTTAGCAACTGGTATTTTCCGATCCGGGCATTATGCCAGCTTTCCAGAGAGGGCGTGGCGCTGCCCAGGACAACGGCGCATGCTTCGCGCTGCGCGCGCAGAACGGCAACGTCGCGCGCATGGTAGCGAGGCGCCTCGTCCTGCTTGTAAGAGCCTTCGTGCTCCTCGTCGACAATGATAATTCCGAGCCGGTCGATGGGCGCAAACACGGCGCTTCTGGCTCCAATAACGATGCGCGCCGCACCGGCATGGATCTTGTACCATTCGTCGTGCCGTTCGCCTGCGGAGAGATGGCTGTGGAGAACGGCCACTTCACGCTGGGCGCCGGCGAAGCGCGATTTGAACCGCTCGACGGTCTGAGGAGTGAGGGAAATCTCAGGCACAAGCACGAGCGCGGTGCGGCCAAGGCTCATTGCATGCCTGATAGCCTGAAGATAAATTTCCGTCTTGCCGCTTCCCGTCACCCCAAACAGCAGCAGCGGGCGGATGGGAGCCTCGATGGCCTTCTTGAGGGCTTCCACCGCCAGGCTTTGTTCTGCATTCAGAACCAGATCGTTCGTCGGCAGGAACGTCTCACCGGAGAAGGGCTCGCGAGCTACGTCCTCCGCTTCGACCGCCACCCAGCCGTTGCGTTCAAGCGCCCGAAAAACCGACTCACTTACCCCGGCCTCCTCCGCGAGTTCAGTGACGGGACGCGGACTGCCGGACTCCTGAACGGCGCGCAATGCATCGGCCTGGCGCGGCGCCTTGCGAGCTATTGCCGCTAGTTCTTCCTCTGAGGCCTTTCGCGTCAGCCTCGCGAAATTGCGCTTGCGCGGCGAAATTTTCGCCTGGCGAACCGCCTGGGGCAACACACAAGCCATCGCTGTGTCAAGAGAGCAGCAGTAATATTCGGAAATCCACCGTGCGATCTCGAGCAGTCTGGGGCGGATCAGTGGCGCGCCTCCAATCATCTCGTGAATCTCACGCGGCGATTTGACCGGAGACGCGTCAAGAACTTCGATCACCGTCGCGAGAACCAATCTTGCACGCAATGGCACACGAACTCGCGAACCGGGCGCAAGTGAGCTCACGAGAGCGCCAGGAATCAGATAGTCGAGCGCGCGATCCCCGGCGCGGTCGGGAATTACCCTCGCATAGCTTGACATGACAGATGGTATTGTAGCAGGCTAGACGCCCAGCGCGCCAAAAATGCGATGGGACGCTTGCGCGCACATGCTATCATCATCGCCCTCGTTCGATGAAGAAGTCTTTGGTCGCCTCGCTCGCGCTATCCGCAGTCCTGGCGGCCGCCCTTTGCCTTTATATCATGTCCTCCGAGGACCCAGCGTATCTCCTGAGGGAAACCATTTTCTCCTGGCGCTACAAAAGATACGACGATCTTATCAGACAGGCTTCGGAGCGTTACGGGGTAGCGCCCGAGCTCATCAAGGCCGTAATTTGGCGCGAAAGCCAGTTCCGACCAGAGAAGGTCGGCTCACAAGGGGAACGCGGACTCATGCAAATTACAGAAAACGCCGCCACAGATTGGGCCCGCGCCGAGAAGATTCAAACATTTGTCGCAACGGATCTTTTTGATCCAAAGGTGAATATCGAAGCCGGAACGTGGTATCTCAATCGAGCGCTTACGCATTGGTCGGCTAAGGACAACCCGGTTCCCTTCGCTCTGGCTGAGTATAATGCAGGTCGCACGCGCGTCCGGCGCTGGGTGCAGGATTCCGGCATGGGAGACACCGCAGGCGCCGGAGATCTTCAGGCCGCCATGGATTTCCCGACCACGAAAAGCTACATCACCGCGATTGTAGCGCGCCGCGACTTCTACAAGCGGCGCGGGGAATTCGCGGATCTACGCAATCCTTGAATCGCGAGATCGATTCCTCATTCCGTGATGATGTCCTTGTAGGTCATGCCCGAAGGAATCATGGGCAGCACATGCTCGGTGAACGGTGTCATGATGTCGAGGACATACGTTTCGTCGGAGTCGAGCATGCGCTTGATTGCGGCTGCGACCTCCGTCTTATGGACGATACGCTCGCAGGTAACACCGAAGCCCTTGCACACCTCGACGTAGTCGGGATAGACTCGCTTGAGGTCTTTCGGATCTCCGAGGAAGGTATTGCCTCTATTGCCGCCATGGAATCGGTCTTCCCACTGAACGACCATGCCAAGGTGCTGGTTATTGAGGATGATCACCTTTACGGGGATCTTTTCGATGTGAGCGGTGGCCAGCTCCTGGATATTCATAAGGAAAGAGCCGTCGCCGTCAATATCGATGACTTGCTTGTCAGGGTGCGCGATTTTTGCCCCCATAGCGGCCGGATAGCCGAAACCCATCGCGCCGAGTCCCGCTGACGTGATGAAGGTGCGGGGTTTTTCAAAATTGTAATACTGGCCCGCCCACATTTGGTGCTGGCCCACACCCGTGGTGATAATCGCCTCTCCCTTCGTCATTCCGTAGAGCAGTTTGATCACATACTGTGGCTGAATGGCATCTTCGGTGTCTTTGAAGGTGAGCGGATGCTCGGCCTTCCAGCGATCGATCTGCTGATACCATTGCGGGAAGCGTGTGTAGTCCTCCGAAACGCGCGAGAGACCCATCTTCTCAAGGATGCGATTGGCGCGATCGAGAGCGTATTTGAGATCGCTCAGGATGGGGAGTTTCACGAGCTTGTTCTTGTTAAGCTCGGAATTGTCGATATCGATGTGCACAATCGTGCCGTGCTCGCAAAACTTTTCGACCTTGCCGGTCACCCGGTCATCGAAGCGCACGCCGATCGCAAGAAGGAGGTCGGCTTCGTTGGCGGCATTGTTCGCATAAACCGTGCCGTGCATTCCCAGCCACTTTAGCGAAAGCGGATGGGTTTCAGGGAATCCGCCCACGCCCATCAAGGTCGTGGTCACGGGAATCTGCGTCCGCTCCGCGAATTCCGCCAGTTCCTTGGACGCGTTTCCGGTGATCACACCCCCGCCACAATAAATCAGCGGCTTCTTGGCGTGCTCAATCAGCCCGATCATCTCGTGGATCGGAAGATCTTCCGCTTTCTTGAGCGGGTGGTAGCCGCGAAGCTTCAACCCGCGAGGATAGATCGGCTGAGCGCGCTTGTTCTGAATGTTCTTGGGAATGTCAATAAGCACAGGCCCAGGGCGCCCGGTCTCCGCTATATGGAAGGCCTCTTTGACGATGCGCGGAATGTCGTTGATGTCCCAGACGAGATAGCTGTGCTTGACCATAGGCAAGGTCATGCCGAAGACGTCCGTCTCCTGGAAAGCGCCCCGGCCGATCATGTCCTGATTCACCTGGCCGGTGATGGCCACCAGCGGAGCGGAATCCATGAACGCGTCTGCGATCCCTGTGACAAGATTCGTGGCGCCCGGGCCGGAAGTAGCCATGCAAACGCCAGCCCTGCCAGTGGCTCGCCCGTAGCCCTCAGCAGCAAACGCGCCGCCCTGCTCGTGGCGGGGCAACACCACGCGGATCTTCTTCGATTTTGTCAGAGCTTGATGAATCGGCATCGAGGCGCCGCCCGGGTAAGCAAAAACCAATTTGACTCCCTCCCGTTCGAGGCAACTCACCAGGATTTCCGCGCCGTTCATGACTTGGCCTCGATCAGGACCAGAGGATTTTGCGGAAGCCGAAGAGATCTTTTTCGATTTCATAGTAAAAACGTGGAACCATTTAACATACTTCCAGCAGAGGAAAAATAGCGAGCCCAAAAAAGTGGCTCAAATTCTCACGTTGCCGGTCTTGAGAGCAAAAGAAAAAGCTCCGCGAGGGCGGAGCTATGTGCTTCAAAGGCCGCGATCTACTTACAGGGGGGCCGGCCTCCCCGCTGGCAGGACGCCGATAACGTTTGTGTTGTTGAACTGCTTCTTGAGCAGGATCGTTCCGTCTCCCGCTTTGCGGAAGACAATAAATCCCTTATCGCCGTAGGGCTTGCCGTCCGCGGTGAGCGCCGAATAGTTTGTCCAGTTGGCAGAGGCAAGGAAGATTGTGTCTCCCGGGTTATTTTCGGCGACCGCGTAGACGTTCATGGATTTTATCGTCCTGTCCTCGGGTCCGGTGCCGGCGGGCCGGGTCACTCCGGGAGCATTCAGCAATTTGTTGAAGTCGTTCGTGCTCAGATAGGAGGGAACGAGATTCGTTGCCCATCGCGCCCAGCTGGCATTCGTTACGTCTCCTGGCCAGGAAAGCGTGTCATCACCAGTCGTTGTGCCATCGAGCGCCATCTGCTGCGTCGCAAGATGCAGCTGCTTCATGTTGCTCAGGGTCTGAGTCATTTGTCCCTTTGCCAGTGCGCCGAAAAGGGCCGGCAATGCGAGAGCGGCGAGAATTCCGATAATCGAGATGACGACGAGAAGCTCGATAAGAGTAAACGCGTATGAACTCTTTTTCATATCAAGATGGAGGGGGTAACTCATTTTGATACCCAGGCGACGCTTTTTTGTCAATCGGATTTGCAAACAAAGCACCTTATTTCCTACGTAAAACGCAAATTTCCTACCTCAACGCCATTTGATCCGGCCAAGGACATTCATGCTGGCATGCAAAACAAACGTGTGGTAGAAGCTCGCCAAAGCCCCCAGCCAGAGCGATTTCTTGCTCGGGGAATCAGGCATTAACAACACAATTTTTCAATCATGGGTGACAACAAACGATTTCGGGCCGGAGTCCTCTTCGGCGATGAAGTGAAGGAACTTCTTGACTACGCAAAGGCCAGCGAATTTGCGCTTCCGGCGGTCAACTGTATTGGCACAAACACAATCAATGCGGCTCTTGCGGCTGGCCGTGAGGTGAATTCGCCGATGATGATTCAGTTCTCCAACGGGGGAGCGCAGTTCTTCATCGGAAAAGGCGTCAGCAAGGAAAAGCAGCTCGGACCGATTTTGGGTGGTATCGCCGGAGCGCATTACGTCGATCAGGCCGCAAAGGCATATGGCGTTCCGGTCATTCTAAATACCGACCATTGCGCCAAGAAGCTTTTGCCCTGGGTTGATGGCCTGCTGGCAGCAAGCGAAGAGCAGTTCGCCAAAACGGGAAAGCCGCTTTACAGCTCGCACATGCTCGATCTTTCCGAGGAACCTCTGGAGGAGAACGTAGAGACCTGCGCAAAGTATCTTGCGCGTATGAGCAAGCTGGGCATGACGCTTGAGATCGAGCTCGGTGTGACCGGCGGCGAAGAAGATGGGGTGGATAATACCGGCGTCGACGAATCGCGCCTCTACACTCAGCCCGAGGAAGTGGCCAAAGCGTACGAGGCTCTCAATGCGATTAGTCCCAATTTCACGGTGGCGGCCGCTTTCGGCAACGTGCATGGGGTTTACAAGCCGGGCAATGTCAGACTAAAGCCCAGCATCCTGAAAGACTCGCAGGACTACATAGCAAAGAAGTTTGGCACAGGGCCAAAGCCGGTAAATTTCGTTTTCCACGGAGGTTCGGGCTCCTCACGCGAGGAAATCCGCGAGGCCATCGGTTACGGCGCCATCAAGATGAATCTGGACACCGATCTTCAATGGGCATTCTGGGATGGCATCCGCGGCTACGACGCCAAGAATCACGATTATTTGCAGGGACAAATCGGCAACCCGGAGGGCCCGGATTCACCTAATAAAAAGCATTATGATCCGCGCGTCTGGCTTGCTGCAGGCGAGGCCTCGCTCACCAAGCGTCTGATCGGCTCCTTCGAAGACCTCAACTGCATCAAGCGTAACGCGTAATCAACGAGAGGGCTGGCCGGCCCTGCGCTGGAGCCCTTTGCCCGGCGTTTGACGGCGCCTGCGTTGGCCGTTTTTCGTCACGACTTGTTGTCGAGAGACTCGACAATGAGACCGCGCTCGCTTACACGGGAGAGCGCACCCGACTCTCCATGATCGACAACATCGTCTCCCTCCTCGGCGACAAGGCCGAGTATCTCCTCAAGCATAACTGCCAGACCATTCCGACCACGCTGCTGCACCTGCCTGGCCCGGACTGGGTGGATCGCATCTTTGCTCCCACCAACCGCAACCAGCGCGTGTTGAACAACCTGAATTGGATGTATCACACCGGACGCCTTGCGGGCACCGGCTACATGTCGATCCTTCCGGTCGATCAGGGCATAGAGCATTCGGCGGGGGCTAGCTTTGCAAAAAACCCCCTCTATTTCGATCCCGAGAATATTGTCAAGCTGGCTATCGAAGGCGGCTGCAATGCCGTGGCATCAACCTTCGGCGTGCTTGGCGCCGTCTCGCGAAATATGCGCACAAGATTCCGTTTCTCGTAAAGATCAACCATAACGAGCTGCTCACTTACCCTAACCAGCATAAGCAAATCCTTTTCGGCACAGTGAAGGAGGCCTACGACATGGGTGCGGCCGCAGTGGGAGCCACAATTTACTTCGGCTCCGACGACGCTTCGCGCGAGATTATCGAAGTTTCCGAGGCCTTCGCGCTGGCGCACGAGCTTGGCATGGCGACCGTGCTGTGGTGTTACCTTCGCAATAACGCATTCAAGAAGGACAAGGACTACCACGTTTCCGCCGATCTCACCGGACAGGCCAATCACCTTGGCTGCACCATTCAGACCGATATCATAAAGCAAAAACTCCCTGAGAATAACGGGGGCTTCAAGGCGCTCAACACCGGTGGATCCAGCTACGGCAAGCTCGATGAACGCATCTATACGGAACTCACGAGCGACCATCCCATCGATCTGTGCAGGTACCAGGTGGCCAATTGCTATATGGGTCGCGCGGGTCTCATCAACTCCGGGGGTGCAAGCGGCGAACATGATTTCGCCGACGCCGCATTCACCGCGGTCGTCAACAAGCGCGCGGGAGGAACCGGGCTCATCTCAGGACGCAAGGCGTTCCAGCGCCCAATGGAGGAAGGGGCAAAGCTTCTTCATACCATTCAGGATGTGTATCTCTGCAAGGAGATCACGGTCGCCTGAGCGCCAGACGGTCTTTTGTGGAGGCGGTTGTGTCAACCGCGTGGTCTTAGTTTGGTATGCGGCCCGATTAGTACGACAGGCGGTTGAGACGACCGCTCATCGAATAGCCGTCATCGATGCCGGCCGGCTCTTTATGCATCCCCAATCGCGATCCGTGATTGCAAGCGGCCTGATTTACCCTTAACTCGCACGACATGTCTTTCGAACGTTCTCTGCTTTCGGCGCAGGGCTACATCGAGCTCGAGATGATCGATGAGGCGTCGCGCGAGATCGACGCCATTCCCCCGAAAGATCAACTTCGCGAAGAAGTGCAGCAGATGCGGCTATTCGTCGAGATGCGCGCCAAGCGCTGGCAACAGGCGCTGTCCGTTTGCGCGCGTCTGCGCGCGACAAGCCCGGAGTGCGTGACGGGCTATATTCACGCGGCCTTCTGCCTGCACGAAATGGGCCGCACGATTGAAGCCAAGCAGTTGCTCATCGAAGGTCCCTCCTCCCTGTTGCGGGAGCCGACTTACCATTACAATCTGGGCTGCTACGATGCTATGCTCGGCAATCTCGACGAAGCCGCGCGGCATCTTGAAACGAGCTTTCAAATGGACACGAAGTTTCGAGAGATCGCGAAATACGACCCCGACCTGAAGGCAGTTCACGGATTGCTGGGGAAATGACCGCAGACGCGTCAGCCGCCGATCGCGTTCAATCCATCTTCGAATCCAATTTCGTGCGAGGAGTGGAGGTTGGCGCCTCTGTGGCCGTCTGGCAGGACGGCCGGCAGGCATTGTGTCTTTGCCATGGGTGGAGGGATTCTGCGCGCAAAGCGCTGTGGACCCACGACACGATGGTGCTCGTATGGTCGGCCACCAAGGGACTTTCGAGCGCATGCGTTCTCCATGCTCTCGAAGGCTCCGGACGGAACTTGTCAACACGTGTATCGGAATTCTGGCCGGAGTTTGCGCAAAGCGGCAAAGAGGACATTACGGTTGGCGAGGTTGTTTCCCATCGTGCCGGTCTTTCGGCGCTCACCGACAAGACGGCTGCGATTCGCGATCATGACGCAGTCATTCGCGCAATCGAAGTGCAAACGCCCCTTTGGGAAGGCCGTGACGAACATGGGTATTCGCCGCGAATTTACGGCTATCTTGCCGATGAATTCGTCCGAAGGCTCGCAGGAAAACCGCTGGGCGAATACTGGCGGATAAATTTCGGCGAACCAATGGATCTTGATCTCTGGATCGGCCTCCCGGAATCGCTGCACCATCGGACCGCCCAGATGCTTGCTGCGCGCGCAAGCTGCGGAGATATTGAGGATGAATTTTCCCAAGCCATGGCGACGCCCGGCTCGCTCACGCAAGAGGCTTTCTCAACACCCGCGGGTGTGATGTCCCCCTCGGCCATGAATTCCCCGAGCCTGCGCTCCGCCAGTTTGCCCTCGCTCGGCGCGATCGGCAGCGCCGATTCGCTGGCGAAATTCTATGCCATGCTTTCGCTTAAAGGCGAGTGGGAAGGCCGGCGCTATTTCTCCACTGAAGCGACCCGTTGGATGACCACTCGTCTTGCCCAAGGCATCGACAAGACGTTGCGCACAGAAACAGCGTTCTCCGCGGGCTTCATGCTGGATCCCCTCGACGCTTCGGGAAAGAAAAAAAGGCACATCTTTGGCCCTTCTATCTCCGCGTTTGGCCACCCCGGTGCTGGAGGAAGCCTGGCGTTTGCCGATCCGGAGAATCGTCTCGGTTTCGCTTATCTAATGAACCAGATGGAGGCCGGTGTCCTGCCCAAATCCCGTGCCATCGCGCTCGTGCACGCCCTATACGATTTTCCATGATTTCGGGTTGACACATCTGAGCAAAGAATTAGCCTTTTCCTCCCGCTTTGCATCGGGATTTATGGCATACGCAGAAGTCATTCTCACGGAAAATATCCCCAGTCTCGGCGCGGAAGCCGACGTCGTGAAAGTCCGTCGTGGCTTTGCGCGCAATTTCCTTATCCCGCAGGGGAAGGCTCTCGAAGTCACCCCAAGCTCGCTGCGCAAGATCAACCATCTCAGAGCCAAACGCGCCGAACGCGAAGGGCGCGAACTGACCGCCGCCGAGCAGCTTGCGGGCAGGATCAACAAGCTCTCTCTTAACTTCACTCTCGAAACCGGCGAGACCGGCAAGGCCTTCGGCTCGATCACGGCAAAGGATATTCATGACCGGCTCGCCGAGGAACTTGGTGATGTCGAGCTGCCGAAACATGCTGTGTCCCTCGACAAAGCCATCAAGGAAAGCGGCGAGCAAGAAGTCGAGGTTAACCTTCATCACGATGTGGCGGCAAAGCTGCGCATCAAGATTTCCTTTCCAAAGCGCGCGCCGGCCGAAGAGACGCGCGATACGGAAGCATCTAAGAAACCCCCACGCAAAAAAACGGCAGCGAGAAGTTAACAATCTTCATCCATGGCCACCGATTCTCCGGCAGCGTCCGTTGAGAATCCCGTGAAAACTAGCGGGTTTGGTCAAGGCAAGATTCGCGAAGGCGGGCGTTCTTACTCCCAGAAAAGCGGAGCTTATTTACCAGATATTCACAGGTCCCTTCCGCAGAGCCTCGATGCGGAGAAGGGGCTTCTAGGCTCGATCCTTCTTGCGCCGGGACGGGTGCTGGACGAGTGCATTCAGCAGCAGGTCGGCGAGAAATACTTCCATCATCCAGCGCACGCAAGGATCTTCACGGTGCTGGTGGATATGCGCGAGGCGAACAAGCCGATCGACCTCATCTCCCTGACTCAGCTCCTGGAAGACCGCCATCTTCTCGAAGAGATCGGCGGAGCAGCCGCAGTCACCGACTTGTTCACATTCGTCCCGACGGCGAGCAATGCGGCATACTATCTCGAAATCCTTCGGGAAAAGTATCTCTTGCGCGCGATCATTGGGGCCTGCACCGAGTATGGCGCCCGTGCTTACGAAGAACAAGGCGACGTCCAGATTCTGCTCGATGAGGCCGAGCAAAAGATTCTTGCGATCGGTGATGATCGCTTCCGCGGCAAGGTTCCGGAGATGAAGGAACTCGCAATGGAGGCGCTGGATAGCATCGAAAAGTTGTTTCAAAACCGCGGCGCACTGACCGGACTGCCCACCGGCTTCAAAGGAATCGACGTCATGACGAACGGGATGCACGCCGGCGAAATGATTGTCATCGCGGCGCGTCCCTCAATGGGAAAGACCGCTCTCGCCATGAACATCGCCGAGCATGTTGCGATCGAAGCTGGCAAACCGGTCGCCGTTTACAGCTTGGAGATGAGCACTCAACAGCTCATGCAGCGTTTGCTATGCTCCCACGCGCGCGTGGACCTGAAAAAAATCAGGGACGGTTTCATCGGAAAGCACGACATGACGAACTTAATCCAGGCCACCACAAGACTCTCTGAGTGCGGGATGTTTCTTGACGACACACCTGGCCTGGGAATTCTCGAGCTTCGCGCCCGTGCGCGGCGTCTCAAGGATCGCCACGACGTCCAGCTGATCGTCATCGACTACCTCCAGCTTCTTCGCTCGCCCAGCCGGCGTGGCCAGGAGAACCGCCAGGTCGAAGTTGCGGAAATTTCGTCCGGCATCAAGTCGCTGGCGAAGGAATTGAGTGTCCCCATTCTCGTTCTCGCCCAGCTTAATCGCAATCCCGAGGCTCGCACCGGCGATAGCAAGGGCAAACCGCGCCTGAGCGACCTGCGCGAGTCGGGCTCGATCGAGCAGGATGCGGATCTTGTCGGCCTTCTCTGGCGCGAGGAATACTACGCGGACGACGATGAGGAAAAGAAAGAGATCGAGGGCAAGGCTGAGCTCGTGATCGCCAAGCAACGAAACGGCCCCGTGGGAGGCGTGCCTCTAACGTTTCTCAAGCACATTACTCGTTTCGAGGACCGGGCGTCGGAGCGCGGAGAACCCGCCCGATAGCGACGCCTTGCCAGTTAGACTAACTTGCAGCCGGCATTCTTGACGCCGGTTTCCGAAAATCTCTTTCGGCAACTCTTTCAAATCTGAGCCCTCCGGGAAACTTAATTAAAGGGAGCTGGAGAACTGTTTTCCTTCGCGAGCCGCCATCAAAAATGTTCATTGAAGGCGGCGAGCACGCGTTCTACCGGCAGTCCGATGACATTGCTCATCGAGCCTTCAATGTATTCAATCAAGCGTCCTTGGTCCTCCTGGGCAGCATAGCCGCCAGCTTTGTCGAGGGGATGGACGCTTCGCAGATAGTCCTCAAGATCGACTGTCTGCCGCGAACGAAACTTCACCCGCGTGGATTCCACGAAGCGGAAGAGTTTTCGTTCGCTCTTTTGCACGAGGCAAACGCCCGTCAGCACTTCGTGAACACGACCACAAAGCATTTCCAGCATAGCCCGAGCCTTGTCGAAATCGGCGGGCTTTCCAAAGACTTGCCCCTCGAGAGACACCACGGTGTCAGCGCCCAGAACAACGCAGTCGGGAAATCTTGACGCAACTTCCAATGCCTTTTGCTCTGCGTTGAGCAAGCAAAGTTCCCGCGCGGTCCATTCTCCTCCGGCTAGTTCCTCGGTCCTCGCGGCCTCCACCCGAAAATCGACGCCCGCCTTTTTGAGCAAATCGCGCCGTCGAGAAGAAGTGGACGCCAGGAGAAGCGCCGCGCGCGCCGCCGGACGATCAACGTTCAAGCCGAGCGCCTGCACTTTGCGCCTGCAAACGATTGGAGCAGCGAAGTTTCAACTTTGGGGGATAATCTCCGGCCTGAGCTCAAAAAGCGTCATGGCCGTTCGAGAGGCCGGTGCCCTCGCGGATGCTGGCCAGCTGCTTGCGGATGCGCCTGGAGGAGTCCGGGCGATTGTTGATACTCGCGATGATTCCGGCCACGAAGGGCAGAATGGTCGCTGCTCCAGCTCCGATAAGGGCAACAGCCGTGCGCTGGCGGGACGCCTGATCGAACTTCTCAGCGATCAGAAGGCCGACACCGAAGCCGATCGCAGCTTGCGAAAGCGCAACAATGCCCGTCACAGGGAGGTTGTCGCCAAATTTATCGAATGAAATGGAAGACATGATGTTGCGCAACGTAGGTTTGTGGTGTGGGATTTTCAACTGGAAATGGAAATCAGGCGCGTTCTCGGAATAGATCCCGGCGAAGCCCGTGTGGGAGTTGCTGTCAGCGACGATCTCGGCATGCTGGCACATCCTCTTGAAACCATTGACGTTTCGAAGCGTGATCCGTGCGACCGCATCGCCGAGCTTGCGGCGCATAAGGCGGCCTTTGCAGTTATCGTCGGCGTGCCTCGCAACATGGACGGCTCGTTCGGTCCGGCGGCAGAGAAAGCGCGCGTTCTGATCGAGAAGCTCAGATCGCGTGTCGAATGCAAAGTAATTCCCTGGGATGAGCGTCTGACCACTGTCTCAGCCCAGCGCGCGTTGAGGGAAGCGGGAAGAAAAGCGAAGAATCAACGGTCCGTGATCGATCAGGCGGCGGCTCAAATTCTCCTTCAAAGCTGGATTGACTCGCAGGCATGAGATTGCGGCTGACGATCGCCTATGATGGCGGGCCGTACGCGGGCTGGCAGAGCCAGCCTGCAGGAAACGCCGTGCAGGACCTCCTTGAAAAAGCATTCCGGAAAATTGCCGGAACGCGCGTGACCGTGCACGGTTCGGGCCGGACCGACGCCGGAGTTCATGCGCTGGGCCAGTGCGCACATGTCGAGGTTTTCGGCATGATGGACCCCGGCGATTGGCAGCGTGCTCTGAATGCCAGTTTGCCGCCAACCATTCGCATCGTGAGATCGTGCAGTGCAGCCCCGGATTTTCACGCGCGCTTTTCAGCGAAAGGAAAGGTTTACCGGTATCTCGTTCGAAACAAGCCCGTTCTACCGCCGCATGAATTCGGCCGTGTTTGGCACGTGCCTCACGCCCTGGACATCGGGGCACTCCGCCGAGCGGCGGACGCTTTTACCGGCCGTCATGACTTCGCTGCCTTTTCCGCCAATCGCGGCAAAGCCGTTGGGGAAACGGTGAGGACAATCCGGAAGATTGCCCTTTCGCGCCGGACCGGCTTGATTGCCCTGACGTTCGAGGGAGACGGATTTCTTTACAAGATGGTTCGTATGCTTGCGGCCGCGATGGTTCGCGTAGGCCGACAGCTCGAGGACCTCGCGGCCTTGCGAGCGCGGTTGAAGAAGGGCGCTCCGAAATGGAACCATGTTGCTCCGGCAGAGGGACTTTACCTTGTGCGGGTGTTGTATTGAGACGAGCGAGTCCCGTCGCGCGTGCAATCGTCAACGTCTCGTCGAGGTCTTGCTTGGAAGCGGGACGGTAAGGAAACCCGGCGTTCCGCGTTATGCGGGGTCCGCAAGTGTTCGAGCGCTACTCCGTCAACTTTCCGTTTGCCGGGCTGTTCATTGGTTGAATTTTCAATGCCAGAGCGTCATAGCTGAATCGGAGATTCGAAGCGGCTCCAATATATCTCAACACTTCCGAAGCCGGCACATTCCGAAGGTTTAAGGTCACCCGTGCGGTGGCGGTTTGTTCCGGGGACACCAGCCAGACAACGTTCACCGTTTGCTTTCCTCCGCTCAGCTCGCGAACCTTTTGCGAAACGAACGCGACGGCTTCACGCACCGTCGCATCGCGAAAATCCACCGCCGGAACGAGAATCTTCTTCAGAGCCCCTTCAAGACCGGGTCCGCCTTTCTCGCGCTGCGCGATGGCGCGCAGGTGGTTTCGCGCGGCGAGGTTTTTCGGGTCAATGGAAAGAAGGGACTCAAAAAGCGACTTTGCGGTCGCGTAGTCTTCAGCCTGAAACGCCCGCACAGCTTCCGCTTGCATCTCGCTCTGTTGTGCATGAAGGGATCCGAACGCGAGGAGCAGAAGCGCAAGAATCTTCTTCATTGTTCGTTCTTACACGGGGGCATCACGAACTTCAATTGGCGAGCGACTTGAACAAGCCAGGTCATCTGTTAGCGTGCGCGGGGAGATGCGGACGAGGCTTGTTCTGGTGTTGATGCTGTTAGCCTCAGTCTCCACTATCTGCCGCGGCTTCGCGGTCAAGTGACCGAAGAGGAAAAGAGGAAGCTTTTCCTCAAAGCTCGCGAAGACATCCGCCCGGTTCCGCGTCCGAGCCCCTCCGTCACTCCGCGCCCCAGGCCGAAAACCGTCCCGACGCCCGCGCCGACCCCCCGCCCGACCCCAAAGCCCACACCGGAGTCTGAGGAAGCCGAGCCGACACCCCGTCCCAAACCGACCGTCTCGCCTAAACAACCTTCCACTCCCGACGTGATCCCGCTCGCGTCCCCGGAGCCCTCGCCAACCCCTCCGCAAATTCCGACGGGTAAGACACCTGGCGGTGAGCGCCTCAGCGCGCCAATTCTTATCGAAAAGTCCGGCTTGGAAGAGGACCAGGGCCTGGAGCCTGCCCCGAAAAGCACCGGCGGCTGGTTTAAGCGCTGGCGTTACCTGACGCCAGCGGTGCGCCAAGGGATCGATCAGGCAAAGGTTAAGAAGGGTCGCTGGAAATATATCATCATTCACAACAGCGGCACCCGGCAGGGCAATGCCCGTATTTTCAACACCTACCATCGCAGGGTACGCAGAATGCAAAATGGTCTCGCCTATCATTTTGTTATCGGTAATGGAAGGTCCTCCGGCGACGGCCAAATCGAGATAGGTCCACGATGGACGAAGACAGATCAATGGCGGTCATGTGGCCAGCGATTACCTCAATAATATCGCGATCGGCATCTGTCTCGTGGGGGACCTCAATCGCGATCTCCCCACCAAAGCCCAGCTTGCCGCTCTCGATGAACTCATAACCTATTTGCGTGGCCGCACGGGAAAGATCAAGGGCAAGCAGTCCATCGTGTTACCACACAAGAAAATCAATCCCAAGCCAACGGATTGCCCGGGTGATCGATTTCCTTATAGCTGGTTGCGGCGAAGGTTTGGCTTGTAATATACCTCAACGATGAAAATCGGCATCACCGGAGCCACCGGTTTCATTGGTTCCCGCGTTGCAGCGCATTGCGGCAGCCATGGTCACGAAATCGTAGGATTTTCGCGCCGTCCGGCAGCGGGTGCCAGGCTGTTCAGTCTTGACGCGCCGCCCGATCTAGACGGTCTGGATGCCATAGTGAACCTCGCGGGAGAACCCATCCTCGGCTTGTGGACGGCGGAGAAAAAACGCCGCATCCGTGAGAGCCGCATTCTTGGCACGCGGCGAATTGTTGAAGCCATCCAGGCAATGACTAAGCGGCCGCGGGTTCTCGTGAACGCCTCCGCGATCGGCTTCTACGGTAACACTGGAGAAACATTGGTTGATGAATCCTCGCCGGCGGGCGGCGGTTTTCTTGCGGACGTCTGCCGTGAATGGGAGGGAGAAGCGAGTCGCGCCGGCTCATCCGGGGTGCGTGTGGTCCTCGTGCGCATTGGCTTTGTCCTCGGTCCGGGCGGCGCGCTCAAGCTCATCCGGCCCGTCTTCAAACTGGGTCTTGGCGGAAAGCTTGGGAGCGGCCGTCAATGGATGAGCGGCGTGCACGTTGACGACGTCGCAGGAATTATGGTCTGGGCTCTTGAGAATGAGACGGTCAATGGACCGGTGAATGCGGTGATGCCGGCACCCTTTCGCAATTCAGACTTCACCAAAGAGCTCGCGCGATCCGTCCGGCGTCCCGCCATATTTCCTGCCCCGGCCTTTGCCTTGCGCCTGGCGCTCGGCGAGCTCTCCCACGCCATGCTCGACAGCGCCAGAGTGGCGCCGCGGATCGCATTGAAAGGAGGTTACTCCTACCAGTTTTCAACGCTGCCTCTGGCGCTCGGAGACGCCGCGCGTTAGAACGCTGGCGCAAGCCCGAAAAGCGCGCGCGTAGCCGAATCATGGCGGCAAAGCCGCGAAATTCGTTCTGATCAGAGAGAAATCCTTATCTTAATATTTTGTTGCTTAGCAATCTGTCCATGTGCGGGTATTGCTGAGCGAAATCAGAGCGAGCTTCAAGTCACCACCTTCAGCATTCCCCCGTCGACGAAATAGGTCGAACCCACTGAGTAGCTCGCCCGATCCGAGCAGAGAAAGACGAAAAAGCTCGCGAGTTCTTCCGGGCTTCCGAAGCGTGCAATCGGCGCATGCTCTTTGGCAATTGCGTCAAGATAGCCCTGCCAGTCACCGCCCTTGTCCGCCGTCAGTTGCTTGGCGGTCTTGATCCAATCCGGAGTCAGGATGAGTCCGGGGTTCACGGTGTTCACCCGGATATTGTCTTTGATCAACTCGAGGGAGAGAGTCTTGGAAAACATCATCAACGCCGCTTTGGTGACGTTGTAGATTGGCTCATACCAGAGCGGCTGAGCCGCACAAATGGATGCGTTGTGCAGTATGACTCCGCCGCCCCGCTGGCGCATAAACGGCACCAGTCCGCGCGCAAGCCTCACTGCGGCCATCACGTGGAGATCCCAGTAGAGTTGCCACTTCTCGTCCGGGGCTTCCATCACGGTCTCGTTGGAGCCAGTGCCGGCGTTGTTGATGAGAAGATCAGCTCCTCCGAATGTCTCGTGAGCGATGTTAACGACCTGGGCGATTCCCGCCGTCGTCGCCACATCACATGGCACTCCGATTGACTTTACCCCAAATTGCTCAGAGAGGCGGGCCGCCTCCCGGTGCAGCCTGTCCTGCTGGCGCGCAACCATCACAAGGTTTACTCCCTCCGCCGCGAGACCCTCGGAGACCGCGAGACCGATGCCAACGCTTGCGCCAGTGATGACAGCCACTTTTCCTTTCAATCCAAGATCCATAGTCGCCTCTCTTATGATGCATGAGATATTTCCCCTGCAAGGAATACTAGCGAATCTCGCACCAGCGTCGGGCGCCGAAATAAAGGCGCCTCAAATGCGTTCGTTGTCGCATCAGACGACGACGGTCATGTTATCCCGGGCGAGTATGCAGTTCGGGAAAAGCTCCTGGCAGCGTTTCTCCACGTTGGCAAGAAACGCGTCATTGTGGCTTGGATCGTGATGGGTCAAGACCAGTCTCTTGACTCCGGCCAGCCGGGCGCACTCGACGGCCTGCTCATAGCTGGAATGGCCCCAGCCGCGGTGGTTGGCCAGCTCTTCCGGAGTGAACTGCGCATCGTGGAGGAGGAGATCGGCCCCTTGGCAGAATTCGACGATCTCTGGATCTATGTTCTCGCCGTGCTCAATATCGGTACAGACCACGATGGATTTCTTGCCCCGAAGGAGACGATAGCTGTAGGCACTACCCGGATGCTGATGTTTGCGAGCGGTGACGATGGCCTTCTGATAAAGACGAATGTTATCGTCCGGGAGAAGGAACTCGAAATCGGCGCCCATATCGCACAGTTGCACCGGGAAATACTCGCGCTGCATGGGCACGGAGAAGACACGCTCCAGGTCAGAGATAGGGCGCTCCCTGCCCAACGCCAGGAGCGAAATCTTCTTTCCTTTCACGTAGGCGGGTTCGAAAAATGGCAGTCCTTGAATGTGATCCCAGTGGAAGTGCGTGAATGCGATGACAATCGGCTTCTCCCGCAGTACCTCGTCCTTCATGATCTCCTGACCGAGGCGCCTTATTCCTGTCCCGGCATCGATAATGCCGATATTTATCGCGTCGTCCGACGTAACGAGCATGCAGCTGGTGTTCCCCCCGAACTGGTCGTATTCGGGTCCGCTAACTGGAATCGAGCCGCGGCATCCGTAAATGACGACCCTGATTTCAACGTCGCTGTCCATCTTCGATTGAGAGTTCTGCATTGCTGTGATCAAGTCCTGGTTGAGCGTGCGAGAAACCAAGAACCGTTCAGGAGCGACGCAGAAATCCCCGAAAAGCGCCTTCTTATCAAGTTCTCATTGACACCGTAGCAAGGCCGGGCGTCCGTTGCTAAGTGGTCCGGTGGCCGATGACTAACGGAATTGATCCTTCTAACTCTCAGCGACACAACTGTTACCGCCGCGAAAAGCTCCGCAGCGGGTCGCTGGACAAAAAGCTGTTCCAAAGCATGGCGAAAAGAGATGAAAACGCGCTTATTGGTTACCTTTGCAGGTCTGGCGACCTGCTTTGCTATATCGGCGCAACCGTTTTCTGGAGATCTCGCCGGGGACGTCAAGGCGCTCGACGATCTCAGCGCGCTCAGCATGAAGTATGACGACGCATACAAGGAGAAGGACGCCACCGCTCTCGCGGCTCTCTTCACGGAGGACGCTGTGTGTGTGACGCCGGAAGGGCTAATTTCCGGTCGGCAGGCCATAGAAAAGGCGTATTCTGACGACTTGCAGCGATGGCCTGAGACCAGCCATATCTACCAGGCCGATCAGCTGAATGCGATCGGCAATGAGGCTTGGTCAGTCGGAAAATGGTGGCGCACTCTTCAGGGTGAGAATGGTCCCGTGTTTGTTAGAGGCTACTGGTCAGCGCTTTTTGTTCGTGAAGGTGATGGTTGGAAGGTCCGCATGATGACCTTCAACGAGACGTTGCCGCAGGTTCGTCCCGCAAGGGCGCAATAACCTCTCCGACGACTCGACCGGAGTTTGCGTTCGAATCGTTCGAGACAAGATGCGCCGGGTCTCGTTGGGCGCCCGCTTCGCGCACTCGCTGGTTGGCCGCGTCTGTCCTTCGGACTATTCACACGCGCAACGTCATGATCTCGCGGCGCCAGCCTGCAACGAGCTTGTCGGCTTCGGGGTCGCCGCCTTTGGCGCGCACGTAGCGCTTACGGAAGGCCAGTTCGTGCTGAGCGTTCACCAGCGCCGCGGAGCGCCGGCGGTCGACACGGTCAACGCGGCGCGTGCGGAAGATTCTGTCGCGCTGGATGGCCGCGAATTCCTCGGGCGTCACGGCGCTGCCCACCTCGTCCGCCAGCTGTTCCTCTATCACCCGGCGCTCCCATTTGCCGCTGCGCCGCAGCGCCACGAGCATCACGATCACAAAGGGAAGGAAGACGACCAGATTCTGAATGCTTGTCTGGACCCAGGCCTCGAGGAACGGGACCTGCGGCGGAGGACCGGGCTCGGGCATTTCCTCGCCCGCGCGACGGAGCAGAATGGTAATGATCAGGGCGAGGCTGTTGTTGAGGGTGTGTGCGAGGATCGCGAGCGCGAGCCCGATGAGCGGCGCCATGATGCGAAGCCACAGGCGCCGCGTCTGGCGCGCCACGCCAAGGAAGGCGCCGAAGATGCCGGTGAACATCGCGTGGCCACCCAGACCGAAGAGCGCGAAGCGCGCCCCGAACTGGAGCCCCCACGGTGCAACCCCATGCTCCGCGAAGCCCTGGGCGACGTACAGCGGAGCCTCGACAAGGTTGAACCCAACGCCGACGAGGGCACCGTAGACGAAGCCGTCACGCATGTTGTCGAACTCGGCGCGCAGCAACGCGAAGAACAGGATGACGCCGAGCGCTTTTGTCGCCTCCTCGACGACAGGCGCCGCCAGGGGGGCACCCAAAAGCATCGCTCCGTGCGGGCCGAGAAACTCGCCGATCTCCGGATATTGGTCAAGCCAACGGCCAACCGCGACGATGATGCCGGTGTTCAAGGGCAGGGCAAGCCCCGTCGCGATCAGCGCCCCCCAAAGGATGGCGATTGCGAACAGCCACGGCGACTCACGCTCGCGCCGGTCGAGGTATCGCAGGATGAGCACGGGAACGGTCGAAAGCAGCGCCGCGAGGAGGAGACCGATCAGGAACACCCGCACCGCCTCGGCGTGAAGCGAACCGACCGCAAGCAGGATGACGGCTGTCGACAGCAGAAGCGCGGCGACGAGTGCGACGATCACCCATCGCGCCACCCACGGCTTGCGCAGCGGAGAGCCGACGAGCAGGCGGTCAAGCGTCGAATCGACGGGGACGCGAATTTCCCTGCTCATGGGAACATACTCTTACGAAGGGCTTGCTCTTGGCAAGGTGCAGGCTCGGGCAGCGATGCTTTCCGGTCGCTATTCTCTCATCGCCAAAACCCGCGAACAGCTTGTTTACAGGCTCCGCTGACTTTTTCGGAGCCGGCTTTTGCAGGCTGTGTCAGCCGCCTGTCGCAATCAAGCCGCGCCGCCGCAAACATCAGGACGCTTCCTGTTTGCCGATCGATCGAGTTGGCTGTTAGATGAGTACGGGACCCATGGCTTACTCGCTTGCCCAGATCGATTGGTGTGATGTTCCGCTGCTGCCCCCGATGCCAGATCCAGTCTGGGAGAGGGAATTCGCGAAGCGGCTCGGGTTCACGTCGAGTGTCGCCAAATATCTCACTCCGGTGCGCTGGATGATGCGAGCCGACGAATTGATGCATTCGCGCGTCACACCAAATGTGCCGGTCGATTTGAGAGCATTGATCAGCCTCGTGGTGGCGATGGACAACTCCTGCCGGCATTGCTACGGGGCCTTTCGGAGTATGCTCAAAATAATGGGCTATTCCGAAGGAATTATTCGGAAACTGGAGGAGAGTCTCGCCGTGAACGAACTGGCGAGCAGAGAGAAGACGGCATTGGAATTCGCCCGGAAGGTTTCGCATTCTGCGCCTCGCCCCTCGGAAGCCGATCTGCAGGAACTGACGGCTGCCGGGTATTCTCGGATCGAGATTGCCGAGATCGCTTATCTGGCCGCCATCAACGCCACCGGCAATCGACTGGCGACTCTCCTTGCCTTGCCACCCGATCCGTTGGAAGAAGTGGGAGCCAACTGGTTTATGAAATTGAAGCGGCCCTTCACACAGAAGGAGTTTCGGGCGACACTTTCTCCTATTAGCATTCCGGACCCCCCGCCATCCTATGCGGGTCCGGGCGCGAGAGTCGTCGAAGCGTTTGACGGCTCTCCTGCCGGTGCCGCGGTGGCTGCCATCCTCAGTGGGGCGTGGGAATCGGGCATCACCTCCAAGCGCGTCAAAGCGCTCGTCTTTGGCGTGGTAGCGCGGGGTCTGGGTTGTGCGGCTTGCGAAGCTGAAGCTGCAGAGGCTTTACGACACGAAGCCTGGACGGATGCCGAGATCGAGCACGTCATGACGTATCTGACTTCCAAAAAGCTCGATCCCTTTGAGCTGAAAGTCTTGCGGTTTGCCCGCGAAACGGTGCGCTACCAGACTCGCCGTGTTCAGGAACTCGCGCAGAACTTCGCGAGAGGCGTCGAAAGGGAGGTGCTGCTCGAGATCATCGGCCTGGTTTCCTATGCCAACGGTCTCGCTCGAATGAGCATCTTGCTCCATCGGTGTTGACAGTGACGACACGTTGGATCGGGGTCGCCGTAGCTTCGATCTTCGCCAACGCGGTGCTTATGTTTGCACTCCACCGTCTCCGGAAGAGAACAAAGCTCCTCACCATGGCACGCGAGAAATCCACGCTGGACCTTCAGAATTTGCAGCAGGCTTTTCATCAGTTCGCACCGCGACGCGTTGTGGAGGAAGTGATCAAGCGCGGAGTTTCAACTTCCGGCGAGACGCGCGAGGTGACGGTTCTTTTCGCGGACATCGTTGAGTTTACCGCGATGAGTGAATCGGTTGCGCCGGAAACTCTGGTGCGCATTCTCAATGGCTACTTCGAGGCAGCAAGCATAGCTGTGACCAACCACGGAGGTCACGTCGCCAAGTTTCTCGGGGACGGTATCATGGCCATTTTCGGCGCTCCGGAGACGGACGCATGGCAATCGCTGGACGCGGTGATCGCGGCGCTTTCCATGCGGGAGGCTGTCAGGAAATACAACGAAGAGCTGGGACGGCAAGGTCTGCCGTCTCTCGATGTGCGGATGGGCATCCACAAGGGCACGGTAGTGGCAGGCGTGGTCGGCTCGGCGGAGAACCTGGAGTATACCGTCATCGGGGATGTCGTGAATACCGCGGCGCGAATCGAAAACCTCACGCGCAAACACGAAGTCGATATCCTGATCAGTGCCGATGTCCGTTCTGCGCTCGATGGCCGCTTCCAAGTGCGCGAACTTGCGCCGGAACATGTGAAGGGAAAGGCAGAGCCGATTGTTACGTTCGCGGTGGAAGGATTTCGCGGCGAGTTTGGAGAAGGCGACTGACGTTTGAGATTTTCGCAATCGTGCGTCCTCGCCTAGCGCCATCGCGATTTCCTTGGCAATGCTGGCGGCCGGCTGGGTTTGCCCCCTTAATGCCATCCAGGCTCAGAAAATAATCCGACGCGGCCTCTACCGGTGACGCAAGCAGTAAGACCCTAACAACCAACCCGTCATTTCTCGAATCGTCATTACTGCTATTAATTCTTCTTTCCTTCAGCTCTGACAACTTTCTTCTGGCGCTTTAGGACCGCTTTCTCGAGCTTTCGGATCTTCTGGCGCAACTCAGCGTCTTTCTCATCGCAATGCTTAGCCCCCGGCAAAATCTTGTGTGCTGCTTCAAGTGCCTCATAAAGGGCTTCATATTCTTTTTCGGTCATAGAGCTGTGTGTTAACTCTAGTCTCCGGGATTGGAGCGGTGCTGGCAATCGAAAGCTTGAGGAAGGAAGGAGGATGAGCGCGAAAACGATTGCCTCTTCCGTGCCGAGCCTTAGCTCATGCCTCGTCAGGGTTGGCTGGACTGTACGGAGGAGCTTTCTGTCTTTTCGGGTTTCTGATGCCTGCCGCAGCCAGTTGCGATCGAGCCGCGCAAAAGCCTCGCCGCCATTCCGCAAAGCCGCTGCCCAGATCATCACCAACTTCTTTTCGCAGTTCTTCCTCGGCCTTCACTACTTTGCGGGTATTCTCGCCAAGCGACTGCACACCCATAGCGTAGCCGTCCCGGAACTCGTTGTTTCGATTTCCGATCGCGTTCAACTTGTCACTCTTGCCATATCGCTCGCGGTGAATTCTGCCAGCAGTGTCCTCTTTCATCGGGTTTAAGTGAGTTTATTGGAAATGGCTTGAAGAAGCTTTCTAAATTTGAGTTCCGACGAAGGCTGCAACCAGCGCCAGGGATCGGAAGGAGGGATAGGTACCGTGGAAAAACTATTCCACCGTGAAAAGCTCCCAGCGCTTGAGCATAACATTATCTACACGTCCTGGCGGACGCGTGTAAATCAGCAAAACGTGATAGGGGAGCATTTTGAAGTTCTCAAGATCTTATACGAACGGCCTCTTCGAACTTGCGGCTTCTTTGCGAATATCCCCGCGTGCTTGAAGGTTCCTCGCAGTCAACTCACCGAGCATGTCTTGCCGGCGTATGCGATGCAGCCGCGCGAACAGGCGACGCTCTGAGTGAGGCCTTCGATGTTAGCGAAAGCGGCTTTTGCCGCGCATCGGCGCAGAAGGTCGACGACGTCGGTTCGGCGTGCGTTACGATCGCGATGCGCCTCGGCCCAAGCAATAAGCAGCGATTGCCCGTGGTATCGGAGCCATGTCGACGAGCGGTCGCCCTGGCAACGGGGGTCGACGTAAGCTTTCTGGTCGAGCTACTCAATGCGCGCATGCAGCTCCTCCTTGACCAGGAGGCCGGCGTAAGGCGGGGAGAGACGGTATTTGTCGCCAGATCGCTCTTGACCCCAGAGATCGACGCGTTCGGCTAGGTGTTGCGGGGTTAAGTTTTGCCATTGGAATCAATGGTCAGCCTTCACTTCCATTAGATATGACGTGAGATGCTTTATCTTTGCGTCTCGCATTACGAACACATCGCAGAAGACAGCGTTGAGGAAGCCGCCGTCTCTTTTGGCGCAGCGCACGCTGCCTTCCGCTATAACTACGTCGCGCTCTTCAGTCAGGCGAGTAACCTTTATAGTGGGCCTGCCGACAAAAGCGTCATTCTCGATCTCTTTGTCAAAAGCATTTTTCCCTTTGATGTGAAATATGCCAGGTATCACCCATTCAACGTCATCGGTCAAGCAGGACAAAATGCCTGCGTGATTAGTTTTGTTGAAAGCTTGCATGTAGCTTTGCACCGTCTGCTTATTCTCGGTCATAGCCTTACTGCTTATTGTGTCCTGCATAGCCACTGGTCCGGCGGGAGGGATCCGGCAAACTTTGGAGAAGTCAACGGCAACTCGCGTGCTTTCAGTTTCCCTTGACTGCGGATTCGAGAGCCTCCTGGGCTTGAGCAACCGAGGATTCGATTCCGATCTTGGAGCCCACGAGGGGCGCGACTTTTTCCAGGCTGGGAATGCTTGTGGGATCCGTGGCAGCGACGACGGCGGAAGGCTTCTGGTTTTGGCTTTGGTTGGCAATGGCTTGTTTGTAGCGATTGACACCGTCGAGGATGCACTGGGCGATTCGCTGACGATATTCGGGCGTGGCGATGAGTCGTTGATCGGGCGTTCCGCTCATAAAACCGCCCTCGATCAGAATGCCCGGAATGCTAATATTTCGCACGACTACAAAGCGCGCGCGTTTCACGCCGCGGTCGGTCAGGCCCAAATTGCGGATCAAAGCCGCGTGCACGGTGGTCGCCAGAGCGATATTCGCCGGATCGTGCGAGTGACCGCGGTGCTGGACGTAATCGCTGTAGCTCAGATTTTCCTCGTCCATTGACGGCACGCCGCGCGGAGCAAGACAGTAGGTCTCCAACCCGGAAGCACCGCCGGTATTGCTCTTGTTAAAATGGACGCTGACGAAGATCGCGCTGGCGTGGCGATTGGCGAACTGGGCACGTCTTTCCAGCGGGATGAGGATGTCGGAGACGCGCGTGCAGCGAACTTGATAGCCGCTTTCCTGGAGAAGCTTCTTCGCTCGCAACACCACATCAAGCGCGGCGTCCTTTTCCTTGCCGAACGGCCCGGTTGCTCCACTGTCAATCCCGCCGTGGCCGGCATCAAGGATGACCGTATTTACAGTACCGGGATTCTTGATTTTCTGCGGGCGCAGGATGGGCTCGATAATCTTCACGACGTCCATCGCCGAAATCAGCGTTCGTCCATCCTTTGAAACGAGTGGAAAACAGAGCACGTATTTGACGCCATTGACGTAGACGTCGCGTCCGCCATTCACGCCCTCGATGCTTCGGCCCGGCGCGGCAAGGCGAAATCGCTCTCCGCTTGTGACGGGCAAACTCATCTTATAGAAGGTTGCGACGTCCTCAAGGGGGACATAACGCCGATTGTCGCAGATCACGATATTCCACTCTGCTTTGGACGCAGACGTCCAAACGAGCAGAATGAAACCAATCAGGACGTGGCGCACGATGGCTGCAAGTTGATTGTGGTTTTCTGACGCTGCAAGCGGAATTTATGCCAGAACCCGGTTGAACGCGGGGCATTTTTGCGCAGAATCGACGCTCCATGTCCGAACTTGCGAAGTCCTACGAACCCCAAGCGGTTGAAGAGAAACTGTATGCCTGGTGGCTGGACGAGGGGCACTTTTTCGCGGACCCGGCTTCGCCCAAGCCCGCCTACTCGCTTGTCATTCCTCCGCCGAATGTCACCGGCGTTCTCACGCTCGGCCATGTCCTCAACAACACCATCCAGGACATTCTTGCCCGGCGCGCCCGCATGACAGGTCACGAGGTGCTCTGGCTCCCCGGCACGGACCATGCCGGAATCGCCACGCAGACGGTGGTCGAGCGAAAGATTCGCAAGGAAGAGAAGAAAACGCGGCATGATCTCGGACGCGAGGAATTCTTGAAGCGCGTGTGGGAATGGAAGGAAAAGCACGGCGGGATAATCATCGAGCAGCTCAAGAAACTTGGTTGCTCCTGCGATTGGAGCCGCGAACGGTTCACGATGGACGCAGCGTACGCGCGCAGGGTGCAGGAAGTCTTCATCGATCTCTACGGGAGGGGACTGATTTATCGCGGCAAACGGATGGTTAATTGGTGCCCGCTCTCGCTCACGGCATTGAGCGACGAGGAGGTGATCCCGAAGCCTCAGAAGGGATATCTTTACCATTTCAAGGTCGAGGTCATCGATGAGCCAGGCACGTTTTTGGAGGTCGCAACGACGCGCCCCGAAACGATCATGGGCGATACGGCTGTGGCAGTAAACCCGCGCGACCCGCGCTACCTGCACCTCATCGGGAAAACCGTCCGGCGTCCGCTCCCAATAGAAAATCAAGCGGCGTTGCCGATCATCGGCGACGAGGCCGTGGACTTCGAGTTTGGCACTGGGGTGCTTAAGGTCACCCCTGCGCACGACAAGGCGGACTACGAGATCGGTATTCGGCACGAGCTCCCGATCCTGGATATCATGAATCCAGACGGAACAATGAACGAGTTGGCCGGCGAGGATTTCGCGGGTCTGGACCGCTTCGAAGCCCGTATCGAAGCCGTTGAGAAGCTGCGGGAATTAGCCGTTCTCGTGAAGGAAGAGCCCTATGAAAACAATGTCGGCTTTAGCGAACGCGCTGATGTGCCAATCGAACCGCGCCTTTCCGAACAATGGTTTCTAAGGTATCCAAAGACCGCCGAAGCTCGCGCAGCCGTGCGCGATGGGCTCATCCGATTTTTCCCGGAGCGCTGGGAGAAGGTCTATGATCATTGGCTGGAAAATATTCAGGACTGGTGCATATCGCGCCAGCTCTGGTGGGGCCATCGGATTCCCGTATGGTACAGACAAACCGAAAAATCCGGATTGTCATCCGGCAACGAAAGCAAGCGGGAAGATCCTCCCAGCGTTCTCTGCCAGATTGACTCTCCTGGCGAGGGCTGGGTTCAAGATGCCGATGTGCTGGACACGTGGTTTTCATCGTGGCTCTGGGCGCATGAAACGATGGATGAACCCACCCGAAACAAGTTCTATCCCACCAGCGCGCTGGTGACCGGGCCCGACATCATCTTTTTCTGGGTCGCGCGGATGATAATGGCCGGACTGGAATACATGCACGAAGTGCCATTCAGGCATGTGTATTTCACGGGAATCATTCGCGACAAACAGGGACGGAAGATGTCCAAGAGCCTGGGCAACTCCCCGGATCCGCTCGACATGATTGCAAAATACGGGGCAGACGGCCTGCGCTATGGGCTCATGCGCATCGCGCCACAGGGACAGGACATTCGCTTTGATGAGCAACAAATCGTTGAGGGCCGGAATTTCTGTAACAAGCTTTGGAACGCGTGCCGGTTCCGGCTTTTGCAGGGGTCTGTTGATGGAACGGCCGATCCCTTTCGTCATCCGCTATCGATCTTCGCAAAGGACCTCGTGGCGAAGCTGCACTCCACGATTTCTCGAGTCGAAACCGGATACGCCGGCTACCGCTTCAGCGAGATCGCTCAGTCGCTCTATGATTTTGTGTGGGCCGAATTTTGTGATCGCTTCATCGAAGTGGCGAAGGCGGATTTCGGCGACCCGGCCCGGAAACCCGGCACGCTGGCGACGATGGACTACGCCCTGAGGCGCATTCTCCTTCTGCTGCATCCCTTCACTCCCTTCGTCACCGAGGAGCTATGGCGCGGTCTGGGATTTGGCTCGGGCAGCGTTCAATTTGCTGGCTGGCCGCAGGCTGAAGAAACTCCACAGGAGCCAAGGGCGGAGACGGTATTTCGCGCGGTGACTCTCGCCCGCACGTTGCGCGCAAATTATCGCCTTCCCTCGAGCAGGCGTCTGCGGTGGCTGGTGCAGACGCAGGATGATTGGGTGAAAGCGGAGTTCGCTGTCCTTGGCGCGTTGCTCAATGCGGAATCCGTCGAGGCGGTCGATGTGCAGCCATCCGGGGCCGCGGCCTGTCCGACGGAAATTGGCGTGATCTTCCTGCCTCTGGAGGGCGTTGTTGACGCGGCAACAGAGCGGAAGCGGCTTGAAAGCGAGATGGCCAAAGTGCAGGCGGAAATGGACAAGGTCGAACACAAGCTCGCCGCTGAGTCCTTTGTCCAGAATGCGCCGCCGGAAGTCGTCTTGGATCACCGTCGGCGCCTCGAAACATGGTCAGCGCAGGTTGGACGCTCTTCGCGGAGCTCGCGACACCCTCGGCGGTTAGAGCAACCGAGTTGCCTTTCGCAGGGATGGCGGGAGTTTTTCGCTGCCTCCTAATATGTTGAAAGCGTTAGACTCACCTTGGTTGCACTGCGCACTCCCAGGCTTTCGGCGATCCAAGCTTGGAAGAATCTCTTGTACAGATCGGCTGCCAGCTTGGTCAGCGCCTCATCAGCTGCCGGACCGGCGGCCCGCCAGCAGTGATGTGAACGACTTACTGTCCGAGCCGAGATGGAAACGATCATCGATTTCCACAGGGATCTCCTGGCCAGAACGCCGTGTCCCGCATGCACCTGAGGCAATGATGGCGCCGTCCTTGAAAACCGCCGCCGCGATCGCTGGAAGGCCGAATTCTTTCAGATACGGTTCAAGCGTTGGGGTTGAGTGATTCCGGCTGTGCGGAGTGGACAGAGGAAGACGCAAGCACAAGGATTGTGGTCAACCCGCACAGCGAGTTTAGCAAAATCCTCCTATTGGGTCGTCCGCTGAAAGAGGGGTCCACCACGGAAGGATCGAAGCGATTTTCATCGCGTTGATTGTTTGATGAAAGACGCTGTTTGTCACTTCATTCGAGTCAGCAGCGCCCATTGGCATTGCTGGTCACGACCTCTTGCCAACCAGGTAGTACGGTTGCGATACGTCCTCGTTCGCCTACCGGCTTCCCCTCAAAAATGCGACGATCAGCTCACGCCTTTTTGAATTGTTCGTTCACGAAATCCCAGTTGACCACGTTCCACCAAGCCGCAACGTAATCAGGGCGGCGGTTTTGATATTTCAGGTAGTAGGCATGTTCCCACACATCCAGGCCGAGAAGCGGCATTTTCCCATCTGTAACCGGCGAGTCCTGGTTGGCCGTGGAAAGAATTTCGAGCTTTCCATCCTTTGCCACCAGCCACGCCCAACCGCTGCCGAAACGCTTTAACGCGGCGTCGTTGAATAGCTTCTGGAACTCGTCGAACGACTTGAATTTCTTCTCAATGGCATTGGCGATGTCGCCTGATGGTTTTCCTCCGCCTTTTGGGGACATCATCTTCCAAAACAACGAGTGGTTGACATGACCGCCCACATTGTTGCGCAGCCCGACGCGAATGGTTTCCGGAGCTTTCCCGAGATTCTTAAGCAGTTCCTCGGGCGAAAGTTTGGCGAGCTCGGGCTCGCCGGCAAGCAGCCTGTTGGCATTGTCTACATACGCCTGATGGTGCTTGTCATGGTGGATCTGCATGGTGAGCGTGTCGATGTTCGGCTCCAACGCTTCGTACGGATAAGGAAGCGGCGGCAAAACGTAGGGACCGGCCGGCGCCGGCGCGCTCGTCGACTGACCCAGAGCAGATAGAAGAGGGCCACTGAACCACACCGCGGCAAGAGAACTCAAACCAAGGCGGAAGGCGTCTCGACGGGTATAGCCTAAGTTGGATTCTGAAGAATTCATGACTGGTAAACTACGATCAAAGAACAGCGAAGCAATCCCCGGTCTCCGGTCAAACCTTCATCGAACTCATATTTAGAATAATTCTTGATTTAGATTCGGCGGCGCATAGGTTGAGTCGTCATGAAACCCGTCACACACGGAAGCCCCGGCTACGAGGAGACGATCAGCCACAACGGCCATCGCCTCACGCCGCAGCGCCGTGAAGTGTACGAGGTGCTGCTCGCCGAGCGTGATCATCCGACGGCGACGGAAGTTTTCCTGCGAGCGAAGCAGCGCATGCCCTCCATCTCGCTGGCCACGGTCTACAATTGCCTGGAGACTTTGGTGGACTGCGGCCTTGCCAAGCAGGTCAATGTGGAACGCGATGCAACGCGCTATTGTCCGAATCTCAACGAACACGGACATTTCATGTGCGAGCGCTGCGACAAGGTCTTTGACGTTCCGCTTGCCTCCAGCAAACGTGTTGGGCGCACCTGGGACCTCCCGGCGGGTTTTACCGTAACCCACAGCGAAATCACCCTGCGCGGCGTATGCGCGAACTGCAACATCTGAAACTTCAAACCCGGCTTTCGCTTTCCACCATCCAATGAGCCTATCGATCCAAAACCTCCGCGCCAATATTGGCGCCTGCGAAATCCTGAAGGGCGTCAGCCTTGAAGTCCCCAAAGGCGAAGTGCACGCTATCATGGGCAAGAATGGGTCCGGAAAGAGCACGCTCGCCAAGGTGATGGCCGGCCATCCCTCGTATGAGCTGACCAGCGGCGATGTCCTTCTCGACGGTCAAAGCATTCTCGAAATGGAGCCCGACGAGCGCGCCCGCGCAGGACTTTTCCTGGCCTTCCAATACCCCATGGAGGTTCCGGGTGTGACGATCGCCAACTTTCTCCGGGCCGCTCTTCAAGCGCGGCTGCCCGAGGGCGAGGAACTCGACGCCGTCGCATACTACCGGCAACTCTATGCAAAGATGGACGCTCTGAAGATTCCGCGCGAGTTCACCTCTCGCTCCGTCAATGAGGGCTTCTCCGGCGGGGAGAAAAAGCGCTGCGAAATCTTGCAGTTGGCGCTCCTGGAACCCGCCTACGCCGTTCTCGACGAGACCGATAGCGGCCTGGATATCGATGCGCTTAAGGTGGTTGCCGAGGGAGTCAACGCCTTGCGCTCTCCGGATCGAGGATTTCTTATCATCACTCACTACCAACGGCTGCTCAACCATATTGTGCCGGACGTCGTCCATGTGATGGTGGACGGCCGCATCGTGCGGAGCGGCCAAAAAGACCTCGCCCTAAAGCTGGAAGCCGAAGGTTACGACTGGGTCGAAAAGGAGGCGGCGCTTGCAGCTTAGAAAGGAGAGGACAAAGCCATGAGCACAGATACAGAACAAAACATCTCAATCGACCGCTCGATCGGCGACTTCCGCTACGACGTTGACTACGCGTTCGACGCGGGCACCGGCTTGAGCGAACGAACCATCGATTACATATCCGACGTCAAAGGGGATCCGGACTGGATTCGCGAATTTCGCAAGGACGCCTACCGGAGATTCGTGGAAAAGCCGATGCCAACGCATTGGGCCAGCCACGATCTTGACAACATCGTCTTCGACAACATCCGCTATTACCTCTCCCAGGGCACAGCTCCAAAGCGCTCGTGGGACGAAGTTCCTGAGAATGTAAAGCGCACATTTGAACGGCTTGGCATTCCCGAGCAGGAGCGAAAGTTCCTGGCTGGCGTGGAAGCGCAATTCGACAGCGAAGCCGCCTACTCGAACATCAAGAAGGCGGTGGGTGAGCAGGGTGTGATCTTTATTGGCTCGACAGAAGGACTGCACAAGCATCCTGAGATCTTCCGAAAATGGTTTGGCAAGGTTATCCCGACTGGCGACAACAAGTTCAGCGCGCTCAACAGCGCCGTCTTCTCCGGCGGGTCATTCATTTACGTGCCCCCCGGGGTAAAAGTGAAGCATCCGCTCCAGGCCTACTTTCGCATCAACGCGGAGAGCTTCGGCCAATTCGAGCGCACGCTCATCATTGCCGACGAAGGCAGCGAGGTCATGTACATGGAAGGCTGCACAGCGCCAAAGTTCGAGACCGCGACTTTGCATAGCGCCGTCGTCGAACTCGTCGCCCTGCCCGGCGCAAAGATCCAATACGTCACCGTCCAGAATTGGAGCCCGAACGTCTTTAACCTGGTAACCAAGCGCGGTCTTGCCCATGAGGGGGCTGAGATCAAATGGATTGACTGCAACATCGGATCGCGCCTGACGATGAAGTATCCGAGTGTTGTGATGAAAGGCCGCAAGGCGCGCGGTGAAGTGATCTCCATCGCGCTGGCCAATGACGGCCAGCATCAGGACACCGGCGCGAAGATGATTCATGCCGCAAACGAAACGACCAGCAACATCGTCTCCAAGAGCATCAGCGTCGGCACGGGACGCGCCACTTACCGCGGTCTGGTTCACGTGCCAAGGCATCTCAAGGGGTGTAAGAATAACACCGAGTGCGACGCTTTGCTTATCAGTTCCCATAGCCGTACGGACACTTACCCGGCCATCTCCGTGCGGGGCCAGGGCAACGCCTGCCAGCATGAGGCCAGCGTCAGCCAGATCAGTGAGGATCAGATATTTTACATGCAGCAGCGCGGCATTTCTGAAGGAGCAGCCATGAGCCTCGCAGTCAATGGCTTTGTCAACGACCTGGTCCAGCAATTTCCGATGGAATACTCCGTCGAGTTGAAGCGTCTGATCGATCTCGAGATGGAGGGATCGGTCGGATGAGCGTCACTGCCACCGAACCCGTATCCAAGGAAGCCGAACAGAACTGGCCTGCTTGGTTTCGCGACCAGCAAGCCTCCGCATGGGCTGACTACGAAGGCTCTCCTGATCCCACTCGCAAGGACGAGCCGTGGCGCTTTTCAAATATTGGCGCGATTGGCTTGTCCGAATTCCAGATTGCGGAACCGGTTACAAGCGAAGGCCGGCTCATCAATATCTCGCAAGGCCTTGCCGGCGTTTCCGCGAAATTGGTTTTCGGTAACAATGCTCTGCTCCATCAAGATGTTGAGAGACTCCCCCAGGGGGTGTTGCTCAAGTCGCTCGAGGCCGCCGCCCGTGAGGATGAGGAATTGTTTCGCAGGTTTTTCATGGTTCAGGCGGTCGAACTTGGCTCACACAAGTATGCCTCGCTGCACAAGGCGCGCCTCTCGACCGGCGCCCTTCTCTACGTCCCGAAAAACGTGGAGGTTGCACTTCCCGTTGAAATCTTCCACTGGGTCGAGGGCGAGAACGCCTCCATCTTTCCGCACACGCTGGTCGTCTGTGGAGAAAACAGCAAGGTCACGGTCATCGATCATTTCAAGAGCGCAGATGGCAAGCGTGCATTTGCCTGCGGCGTGAACGACCTTCATCTCGAGCGAGGCGCACAGTTGAACTACATTGCCATTCAGGAATGGACGCGCGAGTCGCTCGCCTTCCATCTCAATTCCACAATCGTTGGCCGGGATGCCTCATCGACAGCCCTGAACATTAACTTTGGCGGCGGGTTCGTCCGCGGCGAATCCCTCAGCCGCCTTGTTGGCGAGGGGGCGCGAAGTGTCATGCTTTCTCTCAACCCAATGGATGGCGAACGCCAAATCGACCAGCGCACGCTGCAGGATCATGCTGCACCGCACGCGTCAAGCGACCTGCTTTATCTCAACTCTCTTGATGATGCGACTCGCACGATCTTTGCGGGCCTCATTAAGGTCGAACCCGGCGCGCACAAGACGGATGCCTACCAGAAAGTGCGTAATCTCATGCTAAGCGACCAGGCGGAAGCCAATTCGATGCCCGGTCTTGAAATTCAAGCCGACGATGTCCGCTGCACCCACGGAGCAACCGCGGGTGAGATCAGCGAGGACGAGCTCTTTTACATGCAGGCGCGCGGAATCCGCAAAGCCGACGGCCGGCGCCTCATCGTCAACGGTTTCTTTCAGTCCTTGCTCGATAGGCTGGAATCCGAGTCTCTTCGCAAATACCTTGGCCGGATGGTCAGTAAAAAACTCGGCGTTTCGTCCACCTGGAAGAGCGGGGAGGAGCGAGCGCCTCAACTCTCAACTCTCAACTCTCAACTCTCAACTCGGTTGGCAGATCAGATTGGATAAGCCCGCTGCAAACCTTCGCGAAAGCTGACGGGCCGATAATCCAGATCAGCTCGAGCTTCGCTGTTGTCAAGGTTGGCATCCTGCATCACCCCCGCGATGGCATTCCACGTCAGGATGGGCTTTTTCTGAAACCTTTCCGCGAAGAAGGCGACGAGTTTGCAGATCGGAATGGGAATCGTGACGAAAAGCTTCCTCTGCCCGGCGTGCTTGAGCATTAGCTTGGCCATGTCGCGGATGGATATGGCTTCGCCGCCGCTGAACGCGTAAGTCTTGCCGTAGGATTTCAGATTCCCCGCGATTGCAAGAAATCCCTTCATCAGATCGTCGCAATGCACGGGCCTCTTCAGCGATTGGCCCGCACCAATAAAGGGAACGAACGGATACTTCTTCAAATAGGCAAGAAACATGTTGAACTCCTCACCGCCGCTTTCGTTGTAGGCAAGCGTAGGCCGCACAATCGTCCATTTCATCGCGGTCTGCTCCTTGACTATGCGCTCGGTTTCCCGCTTGGAAAGGGAGTAGGGCGTCGTGTGCAGATAGGTCACGGACGCGGAGGAGACGAGGATGAAATGCTTGACGCCTGACTTGATTGAAGCGTCGACGGTGTTACGGGTTCCGCCCACATTGATCTTCTGAAAGAGGCTTGGATCGTAAACGATGAGGACTGCCGCGAGGTGATAAACCGTCTCCACTTGGTCGAAACAGCCCGTCAGCGTCTCAGGTTTCGTGATGTCGCCGATTCGGATCTCCACGTCGTATCCATCCAACCTCGAACGAAAGCGGTCGCTATTATCCAAAACGCGCACTTTAAACCCGCGATCTACAAGTCCCTTGACAAGCGTCGAGCCCATGACGCCGAGGCCGCCAGTAACTAGAATCATAAACTCAGCATTTTGAAAGTCGCCGATGATGCCAAGAGTCGTCTCTCAGGCAATCCCCGAATTTGAGACTTTTTCGCCAGGCTCCAGACGATGCACCGCAATGTCACCAGCCCTTCTCATTGTCGATGAAGATCTTGTGCCACAATTCCAAAATGACGAGCGCCATGACCTGCTTCAGGTGAATAAACTCGCGCGTCTCCATCATGCGCAGCAGGTTCTTGATATAGGCGGGCTCGAAGTATCCGCGCCTGCGAACCTGATCTTCATTCAGAGTCTCCGCGATGAGGCGGCGGATCTGCGGATGCTCGAAGAAAAACTCCATGGGCAGAAAAAACGGATTCTTCTTTCGATGCGTGACCTGTCGAGGCAGCAGTTTGGCTGCGATCTTGCGCTCGATGATCTTGTCGCGCAGGCCATTGTTCTTAAGACGCGGCGGCACACGAAAAGCGAGCTCGATGAGGTTGTGATCGAGGAATGGGAGACGGATCTCGAGAGAGTGTGCCATCGTATTTTTGTCCTGCCGGATGATGCACCAATCCTGCAACCATTCGTCCCATTGAATCTTGAGCAGTCGGTCGAGGAAAGCGCCGGAGTTATCGCGCACGGGCGGAACCCATTTGTCGGTGGCAATTTCCTTGAACTGCGGCGCGTACGCCGCCGCCCTCGCGGAACGCGGCCAAAGCGTTTTGAGCGCGACGTAGTTCTCAAAAAGATTGCGGCGCCGGTAGCCCCCCATGAAATCGACGAGCCTTGCCTTTCCCTGCTGGCCAAGCTTTGCCGGAAAAATGAAAAACTGGTTGAGAAAGTCCACGGGCAAAGCGCGCAGCGCTGGCATTGCGACTCGCTGATGCAGAAATCCCGGAACCGTTTGATGGTACCATTCGGCGACCTGGATGACATTCTGAAAGGAATACCCCGCAAAGATCTCATCCGCTCCCTCGCCGCTGATGATCACCTTGAGGTCGCGCGCCGCGCCTTCCGCGAGCTTGTAAAAGGCCATGATGAGCGCGTCTCCGACCGGCCTGTCCATGTGCCAGACAACTTTTGGAAGCAGGTCGAAATCCTCCGGAGCGCATTGGATTTCGTGATGACTCGTGCCGAGCAATCGAGCCGTCTCGGCGGCATCGTGCGTTTCATCAACGGGAGAATTGAAGCCGATCGAGTAGGTATTCACCTTGTCGCTGGACTCGGTCATGAGCGCAACAAGGAGCGAGGAATCCACACCGGCACTGAGATACCCGCCAACCGGAACGTCGCTGCGCATTGTGAGCCGCACCGCGTTTCGCAACATCGCCTCTGTCTCATCGAGCAGTTCGGATTCGGAAGGGTACCTGCCCTCGAAGATTGGCACGTCCCAGTAGCGCTCGATCGTCACGCTGCTGTCCTTTCTCAATAGCAGGGAGTGTGCCGCCGGCAGTGTGAAAATGCCTTCAAACATTGTGCGCGGCTCCGGGACATAGCGGAGAGCCAGGTAAGCGTCGATCGCTGGGACATTACACGCTCGAGGCACGCTCGCGCACTCGAGGATCGCCTTCACTTCAGAAGCAAAAACAAAGCGGCCGTTGCTCTGATGATAGTAAAACGGCTTCTGGCCGCAACGGTCACGAGAAAAAAATGTGTCGCCTGTGCGGGAATCGTGCAGCGCAAAGGCAAACATTCCATTGAATTGCTTCACGCAGTCCTTTCCCCATTCTTCGTAGGCGTGAACGATGACTTCGGTATCCGAGCGCGTGCGAAAAATGTGTCCTTTCTCAACCAACTGGTCGTGAAGCTCGATGTAGTTGTAGATTTCTCCGTTGAAGCAAACTGCCAAGGAGCGGTCCTCGTTGTATATGGGTTGCGATCCTCCATCCAGATCGATGATCGAGAGCCGCCTCATCCCCATGAAAAAGCGATGCGGCTCATCTTCGCATGAGCCTCTGCCGTCCGGCCCGCGATGAGCGAGGCTATCCCCCATGCGGGACAAGAGCCCTTTCTCGACAAAACCGGAGAAGCCAAAGATTCCGCACATCCAAAAGCGATGCGCCTACGCTCTGAGTGCGCACCCGTCAAACAAATTGACGGCCAGTCGGCCGAAATAGACGCTTGCGGATCACCGAGGAATGAAATTGGACAACCCATGACAACGGGGCGGAAAGAAGGTCATTCACTTTCTGCGGATGGAGCGCGCCTTTTTGGGCTGCATCATCGCCGCGTCGCCCTTATCCTCGGAGTCCTTGCCGCGATAGGCGCCCTTGCGTTGCTGGTTGCTCGCAAACCCTGGGAATGGAACCTTCCTCCAGGCCACAACATGCGCATCCTGGACTACGTGCGCGTTTATTCCTGGTGGGCCGGGGCGGCCAATTGCCTGCTAATGGTCGTTCTGGCTGCCAGCGCGCGCTGGTGGATGCGCCCTTCCCGTGGTGGACTGTTCCGTCTTCCGCGACCGCCTTTTCCGCGCTGGTTTTGGCCCCTGACGATTGGCGGCGATTCTTCTGCGGTTGGTTCGGCGCACAGCGCCTTCGTCATAGCTTTTGGGATGACGAGGTCTACGCCATGCGACGTGCCATCCACGGCCAGTGGAAACGCAACGATAACGGTTCGATCAGGTTCCGGCCCGTCAGCTGGCAAGAGACGTTTTGGTTCTTCGAGAAACCTCAGCACCAACTCCACAGCATCGTCACCCGCGTTGTGCTGGACGTATGGCGCGCTGTGGCCAAGCCGGAGGGATTGAAATTCCGCGAGGACGTCGCGCGCATTCCGAGCTATCTGGCAGGCGTCCTCTCCGTTGGCGCGCTCGCGCTGCTGCTTTGGCGTTTGGGTTTTCCTGCCGCCGGAGTGATTGCCGCGTTTCTTCTTGCCGTTCATCCCTGGCACATTCGCTATGCGAGCGAACTGCGCGCCTATTCCTTCATGCTGTTCATCCTCCCGCTTTCCTATGTGTTTCTCATTGAGGCGCTAGACACAGGGCGTTGGCGTTGGTGGGCCGCCTTTGGCGCAGCGCTTTTCGCCCTCATGTACTCAAACGCGCTGCATGTCTATCCCGCTGCTGGGCTGGGGCTCTGCGGACTGGCAGCGATCGCAATGCGGTGGCGCGACCCGGAAGCGCGAATTCAAATCGGCCGGTTCGGTGTGGTGACTCTCATAGCCGGGATGGTTTTTCTTCAACTCATGCTGCCGTGCGTGCCGCAGTTCATTGAATATCAGAACACGAGTGCGGTGCAGGGCCAGATGGACCGCCGCTGGCTCTCATCATACTTCGGTCTATTGTTCGCGGGCGCACCGTGGAGCAGCACGGGACAAGCCCAATCGAAATACATGGAGCTATACCCGTGGGCGGCCAGCCACCCGATCCTGTTCACGGGGCTGGCAGGCTTGAGCCTCATCCTGCTCGCAGCCGGTACTCGAAGGCTATTGGTTGGAGGAAATCTCCATGCGCTCGTCGCCATCGGACTCTTGCTCCCGGCGCCTGTCGCATACGCCATTTCCACGGCGTCGCGGCACCATCTATTCGAATGGTATTTGCTTTTTCTCCTGCCTGGCGTTGTCGCGGCGACCGCACTCGGCTTGGATGGCTGGCGGCTGGCTCTTTCACGAAACAAGATTGGCGCGGTGGCCGGCATTCTTCTTGTTGCCGCATCGATAGGCGCGTACGTCGCCTTTACGACGCCGCAAAGAGCATGGCTGCTCAACCGTCCGATCCAGCAAATCCGTGAATCTGCCGAAGCGACGCGACCCACGCTCGATCCCTTCGCGAAAGAGAACCAGAACATCCTCACCGCAAGTTTCATTGGTCCCCCCGACCCCTATGACGCCAACATCATCCTCTTTCGTTCCGTTCGAGAGCTCTCCGAACTGATGGCCCGCGCCGACGAGCAAGACAAAGTCCTGTTTGTCAACTTCGGGTTCCTAACGACGGCGCAGATCCGTTTCCGTCCGATTTTGAGCGTTCTCGGCGATTCCAACCTCTTCGAAAAAACCGCTGAGCTTCAAGGTTTCGATCCCATCAATGACCGATACGTCTATCGCTACAAATCAGGAAGCGCCGCAGGCCGAAACCTTTTTGATGAATCCCAGCCAGATCCAGAGAGGTCGCTGATCGGCGACCGCCCCAACGCCCCGTGAATACCTGCTGACTTTGGTGGGTGAGCCGGACTTCCTGACGCCGCGCAAAACACGCCAGGCCGAATCTTTCCAACCTGTCATCTTTGAAACGAGCGTGCCGGACCTCAAGTGCTTGTCGGCGAACAAATGCATTAAGTTCGTCAGGAAGGTCGCAACTTGGGAATCGATGCGCCGTCCACCAGAACGGGAATCACTGTTACGTTTCAGCGCAATCTCTATGCGCACGAAATCTTCTGGATTGTCGAGTCTGCGTTGACCTTCCTCATCCGGCGACGTCAGCCAATGCTTTCCAGATTTGACCGTAAGTTCTGCCGTGAGTCGCGCTATCAAGAACCGCAAGATCGCATCTACGGCGGTTCAGGCAGTTGAACCCTCAGACAGCCTGCGAAAGCACTCACAATCAAAGCATGGCCGGCAAGCGCCGGACGGGTCAAACTGGACGGTTGAAGCAGTCTTCGTGAGCGAAGGCATGCCATTCCATCACAAACGCTCGACTTCGCGCTTTTCCACGAGAAGATGGGCAATCCTTCCCGAGTAAAGCTGCTCATCAATTCCCCGGGGTCAAGCGCCTCAGGCATCATCACTCCTCGCTCCCGGAATTTTTCCGGTAACGAGCAGCCTGGCTGTGATCGCGGGGGGAATTCCTGTCTACGAGGGTGAGGGAATACCCGTAGCGTTCATAAGTCTGATGGCTGTCCATCGTGTAAACGAAATACTCCACGCGCCGGCGGTCCTTGGTGCCGCGCACCTCGGTGCCCACGCAGGAATAGCCATCCACCGTCGCGCCAAGTTGCGCGGGCTTCGGAAGGTTGGCGCTTGCCACACGCACCGGCGCCACCTCGCAGCCATCCACCTTCACCTTCTTCCATGTGTCCAGATTGAGAAGCTGCAGGGACTTCGAGATGTTAACCACCTTGTCCGAAAGGCTGTATTTGAAAACGGAATAACGAACCCCTTCGACAAAATGGGGGGTATATGCCGAGGCTTACGCCCTCTTCGTGCGCCACCGCGTACGTCTTCTGCAGTCCGATGGGTTCCGGGAATCGGATCCACTCCATTTCGGTTTCAAGCGGTTTGCCGCTTACAACGCGCGCATCCTTTACAAAGTAAGGAATGGCTCCAAGCTCCTCGAAAAACGTCTCCGGTGAAAAGAGCACCGCGAAGCGATAACCGCGCACTTCCGCGTTGTCCGCATCGAGAACCCGAATGCTCGAGGCGGTGTCCAGCCGATCAATGGCCCAGCGTGCGAAGACGTCCGGCACCGGGTCGTTGCCGTCCAGAGGACTCCCGCAATCCCGCGGTCGAGATAGGCGTCGTTGAATTTCTCGATCTCCGCCTCGAACGAGTTTTTCTCCCCGGGCGCTTGACTCCCGGAGGGGAGTATATGTCGGCCGCCATGTCTGAGAGATAGTGAGAGCGCGCCCGCAGACAGGCCTCCAACAACGAGTGATTCGTGTGACAGGTGCAGGCATTGCAGGTGACCTCCACCTGGTGCTCTTTCATAAGCGAAGCGAGCCCTTCGATATCCATGGCGTTAGCTTGCACCACGACGAAGCGGTTCCTTGGCGTCCTTGACGCAAGTTGCTGCGCGAAGACCGGATCGAGATCGGCAAGCACGATCCGCTCAAAGCAGTCGAATTCGTGCAGCTTCTGTCCGATGACGGAACCAACCCCACCGATTCCAATGACCATTGCGTTTGCCATAAGTCGGTGCCACCAGCAGCGGCCTCCTCAGGATGCATGCTAACTGCGACTGCCGCATTAGGCAAGGAGGCAGGCTTTGCGCTCGACTGAACAAGCAGGAGAACCTAAACAAACAGCGCTATGAGAAAATCCGCACCTCAAGTTCTCGCCATTCTCCTGGTGATATCCACCGCCGCAGCGGCTCAGCTTTACGACGTTCAAATTTCAGCCACAACGAGGAAACTCGATGAACAAAAGGATCGCCAGGGGGACAAGGTCACAGTCACGACGAGGGAAATCGCCTACAGGGTCACCGTAGAAAACCGCACGTTCAAAACGATCCCGGAACTTCAGATGAAATACATGATTTTTTACGTCGATCCCAAGCCGGGCAGCCGCGAAAAGCCGATCGAGGCCTGCCACCAAAGGAAGCGAAACGCTCATGGGCCTCGAAAGCAATCGCACGGCAACGTTTGAAACAAATCCATTCAAGCTGACGAAGGAGGAACTCGACGCCGGCTGGTATTGGGCGGGCAGCGAAAAGAGCCGTTTGAAGGATAAGGTAACCGGGGTGTGGATACGCGCTTATTCAAACGGCAACCTCGTGGGAGAGTATAGCAACCCGACGACAGTTCCGAAAAAGAAGGAATGGAAAGAATAGCGGCAGCATGCGGACTTGGAATGGAGCGGGAATTTGAAGCATGAAAAACGCCGTAAGAGTGACCCAGGCGGTGGTCCCTCTTTGCACGGTGGGTTTTCCATGAAGGATTCCACCCGGACTTCCAAGTCCGGCAGCGTGTCTAGATCCTCCGCGTGACAATTTCAATCTGTTGCCGGACCTTCGCGATCTGGTTTTCGCCGAGAACGCCGCGCCATTGCGTCCCGGGATAAACGATAGATTTTTCGCCCGATGATCGAACCGGGAGACAATACGCTGTTGCAGCCGAGCTCTGCCTGATCGCCCACAATGGCCCCAAATTTTCTCAATCCGGTCGCCAGAACGGTTCCATCCGATTTAACGACACTGATCGGGGTATGATCCAGCTTCACGTTTGAGAGAATAGCCCCCGCGCCAAGGTGCGCCCCATAGCCCAGGATCGAGTCTCCGACGTAATTGAAGTGCGGGACATTCGCTTTATCAAAGACGAGGCAATTCTTAAACTCGCAGGAGTTCCCAGCGACCACTTCGTTTCCAATAATGACATTTTCGCGGATGTAGCATCCGTTGCGAATTTGACAGTCTTCGCCGATCCATGCCGGACCCTTTATCATTGCTCCCTGCTCGATCACGGACCCCTTCCCAACAAACACCGCATTTCCCACAAAAGGCCTGCCGATCAATTCCCCATTCATGCCTGGCTTGAGACGAAACTGAAGATAGGCAGCAATTTTCGGCAAGGCCTGCCAAACATCCTCGACATTCTCGAAAATGATTTTGTGCTCGGTATGGCTCAGGTCGAGAAATTGATCAGGTGCAAACATGCGTGCGATGTTAGTTCTCCATTGGTTTTGAGGGAATGCGGATGATCCAAATAACTCTCAATCGTCTCATCTAGCCCTTCCGCGAGAGCTTTTGGCCTTCGTTCGTGTCCTTGACCTGCCAGCCCGTCGCGATCAACTGGTCGCGCAGGGCATCGCTGAGTGCCCATTCCTTTTTCGCTCTCGCTTCAGCCCGGCGCATCAGGATATTGCGCACATCATCCGGAACATTCTCCTCGACAGCCGAAAACGCAGACCGACTCATATCGCTCACGCCAGGCGAGCAGAGACCGCGCCTGACCAGGAGTCAACCGGCCGACATCGATCAACCGGTTGGAATCCCTGACTAATTCGAACACCGCTCCCAAGGCCGCTGAGATATTCAGGTCTTCATCCAACGCTTCACCGAACTTCTCAAGGTTGAGCTCCGGTGGAGGAGGCTCGGCGTTTGCAGAAGCTATTGCCTCCAGGCGCCCGGACCACTCGTCGTAGCGCGCGAGAGCCTTGCGTGCTGCTTCGAGGCTCTCGAAGGTAAAGTTCAGCGGTTCGCGATACTTCACGGCCAGCAGGACGTAGCGAACCTCGCGCCCGGTCCACCCTTTTTCCATCAGATCGCGCAGAGTGAAAAAGTTGTTCTCGCTCTTGGACATTTTGCGTCCGTCAACGAGCAGATGCTTGCAATGCATCCATAGCTTTACGAACCGCACGCCGGTCACGCATTCCGTTTGAGCGATCTCCGCTTCGTGATGAGGGAAAATGTTGTCCTCACCACCGCAGTGGATATCGATTTGCGGACCGAGAATCTGTGTCGCCATTGCGCTGCACTCGATATGCCAGCCCGGACGTCCGCGACCCCACGGACTCTGCCACCACACATCCCCGTCCGCCTCATCCCACGCTTTCCACAGCGCAAAATCGCCCGCCTGCTCTTTCTCGTATTCGTCGCTGCGCACCCGGCCGGTGGATTGAAGCTCGTCGAGATTAAAGTGCGCAAGCGCGCCGTATTTCGGGAACGATCGTATGCGGAAATACACGGATCCATCGTCTGCGCGGTACCGCGCAGTCGCGGTCGATCAACGTTGCGATCATTTCGATCATCCGCTCGATATGAGCCGGTGCGGTCGCTTCCGGGAAGTGATCCGCGCGCCGGATGCGGAGGGAATCCAGGTCTTCGAAAAAAGCGCTCTTGTACGGCCTCGTGAATTCCGAGAGCGCAACGCCCCGCAGCCCGGCAGCCGTGGATCGTCTTGTCATCGACATCCGTCAAGTTCATCACACGCTCAATCTTATAGCCTCGAAATTCGAGATGACGCTGGAGCAGATCTTCGAAGACATACGCGCGAAAGTTTCCAATGTGCGCAAAGTCATGCACTGTCGGTCCACACGTGTAGATGCTCACGGGGCCTGGATTGAATGGCTGGAACTCCTTGATCTCGCGTGTCAGGGTATTGAAGAAGCGGACGCTCATTTCTCTCTACCGCTGCCACGGCCAGCGCGGCGATGCCTTCTCCCGCGCCCGAGGAAGCCCATCCCCTCATTCGTTGTGGCCTTGATCCCCACTCGGTCGTCCGGCACCGCCAGAGCGCCGGCGAGG
>CAWJZG010000011.1:0-81126 GCA_963847295.1 uncultured Verrucomicrobiae bacterium | reverse complement strand
GCGTTTTGATCGGTCGCGAAGAAAGCCTTGGATAAGAAACGCTTCACCTCACGAAACGGAAAGAATGGCCGCCCAGTAACCATAGCCAGGAAGTCGATCAGAGAGTGTCTCAATCACGCCCGTCCGAACAGATCCGGCGTGATGTCATCGAGTGTGGAACATCCAGAGAGAGCCATGGCGAGATCGAATTCCTTGCGGAGCATCTCAAGAGCCTCCGACACTCCGCGTTCACCGCCCGTGGCGAGTCCCCAAAGGACAGGCCGACCGACAAGAACGGCGTTGGCACCCGATGCTAGCCCCATGCTAGCCCCAATACTGTTAACTTAAGGCTTGTTATTGTGAAGTGCTGCTGTTATTGTGAAGTGCGGTATGGCGCGCACAGCAATGACAATGAGTAGCGGGGGCCAGATCGCCGAGCACTTGAGTGTGGGGATTCTGGCCCGGAGTTATCCGCGCGAGCGGATTCGGGCAATTTTGGAGCGAAGCGGGCTTCAGAGCCGAAGAGTGCGGGATCTTCCCGCCGAGGCCCTGGTGTATTACGTGATCGCTCTGGGATTGTTTATGGCCGTTTCCACCGGTGAGGTCTTGCGGTGTTTGGTGGAGGGTCTGCAATGGCTTGGTGGCGGAGAGGGGCTGCGAGTGGCTGGGAAAGCGGCGATTTCACAGGCCCGGAGCCGGTTGGGTGCCGCCGCGCTGAAGGCGCTCTGGGAGGAAAGCGCCCAACCAGTGGGCAAGGAGGGCCAGCCGGGTTGCTTTTACCGAGGACTGCGCTTGATGGCCGTGGACGGCAGCACGCTCGATGTGCCGGATACGGCCCAAAATCTCGCCCACTTTGGAAAGCAGAGTTCCAGCAGGGGTGAGGCGGCTTTCCCGCAGTTGCGCTTCGTGAGTTTGTGCGAGTGCGGACCGCACGCGATTCTTGCTGTTGGCATGGGAGCCTATCGCAGCGGTGAGAACACGATGGCAGCCGAAGTTGTCGGCCATCTGAAGCCAGGGATGTTGTGTCTGGCCGACCGCATGTATTCTTCTTTCGCGCTGTGGCAGAAGGCCGCTTGCACCGGAGCCCATCTGTTGTGGAGAACACGCAGCAACGCGCTGCTGCCGGTAGAAAAGGCCTTGGAAGATGGCTCTTACCTTTCGCGAATTTATCCTTCCGAGCAGGCGCGCCGCCGCAAGAAGGACGGCATCGTGGTGCGTGTCATTGAATATGAGCTGGAAAACGTGGAGGATGCGGAACCGGTTTACCGTCTGATTACGACACTTCTCGAGCCGAAGGAGGCTCCCGCAGAGGAACTCGCGGCCCTCTATCCCCAGGGCTGGGAAATCGAAGGAGTGCTTGATGAATTCAAAACACACCTGCGAGGCGGCCAGATCGTCCTGCGCAGCAAGACCCCGGAACTCATCGAACAGGAGTTTTACGGCTTGATGCTCGCCCATCGAGCCGTGCGCACTCTGATGAACGAGGCTGCCGAGCACCAAAACATTGATCCCGACCGATTATCCTTCACCCACTCCCTGAGGATCATCCGCCGTAAGCTGGCTGCCACGCCGCCACTTTCCCCCTGAGGATCTGCCGCAGCGGATAGCCAGTCTGCGCAGGGAAATCCTCCAAATACGAGTCCCGCAGCGAAAAGGCCGCTTCGGCCCCAGGGGCGTAAAGCGAAAAATGTCGGGATATCCGATTCGCAGATCTCGAGGGCCAACCAAGAGACGTGACCCAGCGATTCGGATGCGCCAATCGTTAAGTGAACAGTATTGATGCTAGCCCGCTTATCTCACACTCGGGTGGTTCAGATTGCGTAATGCTTTGGTCGCCAGAGGGTGAGGACGACCAAGGCATATCCAAGTTGATATGGTGCGGGAGGACGAATCCGCTGGCGGCCAAATGATTAACAAGATGGGCCGCCAGAGTGTGAGATATGCGGGCTAGGGCATTCAGCAAGTCGGTCCCGCGGCGGATTCCTCCGTCCACCAATACGGGGACGTGGCCGCCGAGAGCCTGTCGAGAGACTGCTAAGGACCTGGTTCTCGTGCAAAGTCTGAAGATCCCAGGCTCCGCCCGAATAGTAGTCGAACACTTCCGGAGGAAGCTTTTCGCGAGGCGAGCCTTCCATTTCCTGAATGTTGAGAGGGGGTGACATGGTCTACGAAATGAACATGACAGAATTTCCCTAACGCGATGCATGTTTTCCATCTCGAGCCGAGAGATTGGAGTTGCTTCTGGCGAAGATCGATTGATGCTTGCCCATCCCCCCACTCATCTATGGCGATTCTAAAAGCTCGCCCCACGATTCGTGATATCGGGCGCAAGACCGGTTTCCACTACTCGACGGTGTCGCTGGCGTTGCGAGATCATCCGCGCATTCCCGATGCGACCAAGCAGATTATCCGGGAAGCCGCGAAGAGACTCCGTTACCAACCGGACGCTATGCTTAACGCGCTTTGTGCGTATCGCCTGATTAAAAGGCTGCCGACGGAACAGACTGTGATCGCCTGGATAACAAACTACCACGCACGAAATGGCTGGAGAATGTCGGCCTGCACGCGGGACTATTTTGAGGGCGCATCGCACCGTGCAAAGGAGCGCGGTTACCGGTTGGAAACGTTATGGCTTTCTGAGCCGGGGATGACCGGGCAGCGTATGAGCAGAATTCTTTGGACTCGAGGAATTCAAGGCGTTCTCCTGCCACCCCAAGAGCATTTGACCAGGATCGATTTAGCCTGGGAGAATCTGTCCACGGTAACGTTTGGATATACTCTCATGCATCCGCGTTTGCACCTCGTGTCAAACCATGAATATCGAACCATGGGCACGCTGTTTTCCAAGTTGGAAAAGAGATCTTACCAACGAGTCGGCCTGGTGTATCTGCGTGAACATGACAAACGAGTCGACAACAATTGGTTGGCCGCCTACCTCGTTGAACAGACTCGCCTGCAGCCGGAAAATCGATTGCCGCCGCTGGTTTTTGAACAATGGAATAGCAAGATATTCCTGTCATGGGTTGAGCAGTTTCGTCCGGACGCCATTGTAACGAGGCTTTCGGAGGTTCTTCTCAGTCTCAGGCGTGCCGGTTACAGCGTGCCGGATGACATCGGTGTCGCTTACCACACGCTGGATGAAAAGAGTTGTTGCCTGTCGGGAATGAAGAAAAACTCTTTTCAGATCGGAGTCATGGCGGTGGATTTGCTAATCGACATGCTTCATCGCAACGAGCGTGGAATACCAGTCTGCCCATACCTGCTCATGGTTGAAGGTTCCTGGGTTGAAGGAGATACTCTGCGAAAGGCGCCTGAGCTTCGTGGAGTGACTCTCGAGGCATGCAATCGAAGCGCTGCCTAACGTTTAGTCAACAGTTTGACCGAGATATCATTTTAGGTCTGCTAAATTGAGTAGTATAGACTCTATCGACTACCAGCACCAAAGATGAACACCCTGAACCTCCTTCAGGTGGAACGTGCCTTGCAAACGATTGCCCGCATTTCGCTCGAAAACGAAAAGTACTTTTGTGATCTGGATGGCGAAATGGGCGACGCGGACTTCGGCAAATCGATTGGGGACGGTTTTCGTGCCGTGCTCAGAGAGCTTCCCTCGATCGATCGGGCTGATATAGGAACTTTTCTGATCAAGGTCGGCACCGTATTCGCCTCGCATGCTGGCGGCACATCCGGACCCATTTGGGGCACGGCATTTTTAAAGGCGGGCTTGAAGGCAAAGGGGAAAACTGAACTTATGGCGGTTGAGCTCGTGCAAATGGGTCGAGCTGCCGTTCAAGGGATAATGGCTCGCGGCGGCGCGCAGGTCGGTGACAAGACACTGGTCGATGCGATCGTGCCGGCCTTGGACAAGGTTGAGGAACTCAGCCAAGAGGGGCAAGGAGATCTCAAATCGGTGTTTCAAGCGGCATCCGAGGTCGCGACCGCTGCCGTCGAAGGCACTCGGAATTGGCCCGCTAAGCGGGGTCGGCAATCGTACGCCGGTGACCGGACGATTGGCACACTCGATCCCGGAATCGTAGCTGTGGCGATGATGCTGACCGCCGTTGCCGATGAACTTGACTAGATTTGCGGCTTTAAACCCGATGCGAAGAATTTCCACTCCAACCCCTCAAGTCAGAAACCCATTTTCCCCACAACCATGAATAAATTCGTTAACTCCCCTGATCGCTTCGTCGCCGAGATGCTTGAAGGCATTGTTCTCGCAAACGACAAACTGAAGTATGTGCCGCGCTACAACATCATCCACCGTGCAGATCGACCCAATGACGATTTTGTGTCGATCATCCAAGGTTCCGGTAGCGGCCATGAACCGGCTCATGTGATGGCCGTGGGACCGGGTATGTTGGACGCTGCGTGTCCCGGCAATGTGTTCGCAGCACCTCCGATGGACTACGTCCTCGAATGTACGAAGTTGATGAATTCAAAGAAAGGCGTGCTGCACCTCATCAACAACTATACTGGCGATCGCGCCGCGTGGGACATGGCGCGCGAACTGGCAGAAGCCGAAGAAATCAAAATTGGTGTTGTCATGGTCAATGATGACGTGGCGGTGATGAACAGCGCTTACACCGTCGGTCGCCGCGGAGTTGCGGGGAACTTTTTCGTGATCAAGGCCTGCGGCGCCGCGGCCGCCGCGGGCGCCAGTCTTGAAGACCTGGTAAAGCTAGGTGAAAAGGTCGTAAGTGTCGTGCGCACGATGGGCGTTGCCATTTCGGGTTGTCAACCGCCCGGAAAAGACAAGCCAATCTTCGAGCTTGCCGAGGGAGAAATGGAGATGGGAGTCGGGATCCACGGCGAGAAGGGTCGTCGCCGCGACAAGCTTCCAAACGCAGATGCCGTGGTGGACGAGTTATTCGACGCCGTCTCCAAAGACCTGCCCTTCAATAGTGGCGATGAAGTCGGCCTGATGATAAATGGCCTCGGCGGCACCCCGCCGAGTGAGCTCTACGTGCTCTACCGCCGCGCGGCTTTACGGTGTAAGGATGCGGGACTCAAGGTCGTGCGAAACTATGTCGGGGAGTATTGCACGTCGCTCGAGATGGCAGGATTCTCAATGACTCTGATCCGGCTGGATGGCGAACTCGCCCGATTGCTCGACGCGCCAGCCGAGATCGCTTGGCGAGTCTTTTGAACGCAACGCGACAACGGAGGATTTTCCTATGTCAACAGTCTCGTTGAGAGAAATCCTGCAGCCGGCCTTTGAAGCCAGATACGGCGTAGGAGCATTCAATATTGTGAACGACCTCACGATGGCGGCAGTCTTGGATGCCGCAGTGGAAGCTAAATCTCCCGTGATAATTCAGGTCTCGGTCAAGACGGTGAAGATGTGGGGGGCCAAACTGCTTCAACAGATGTTCGCGGAAATGGCTTCCCATCGACCTGTTCCGGCAACGTTGCACCTGGATCACTGTCCGGATATTGAGATGATCAAAACGTGTCTCGATGCAGGATGGAATTCGGCTCTGTTCGATGCGTCGAGCTTGAGTTACCGGGATAATCTCAGGCTTTGCAAAGAAGTCGTTGCCTTTGCCAAGAAGCATGGCGCAGGCGTTGAAGGTGAGCTGGAAGCCGTTCGCGGAATTGAGGACGACGTTGGCAGCAACGTCGAAGGGGAATTGGTTCCAATTGACCGGTGCGTCGAATTTATCGAAGCGACGGGGATTGACTGTTTTGCGCCGGCGATCGGAACCGCGCACGGCTTGTACAAGACAGAGCCGAAAATCAATTTCGAACGGGTGGAATCGATCGTTGCCCGATGCCCGACGCCGATCGTTCTTCACGGGGGGACGGGCCTTTCGAGCGGCACTTTCAAGAAACTCATCGCCGCGGGCTGCGCTAAGGTGAACATCTCCACGATGTTGAAAATAACCTTCGCGGATAGCTTCAAGAACTATCTCGAAGCAAAACCAAAAGAATACGATCCGATGAAACTCCAGAAGGCCGTTCACACGGATCTGGTGAAGGTGGCAAAAGGGTTTATGGAGACCTTCGGCAGCGCGGGACGAGCGTGAGGAGTGCATGGAGCGAGGCCTGATTTTCGACTGTGATGGTGTCCTGGCGGACACAGAACTCCATGGACATCTCGTGGCGTTCAATCAAATGTGGAAGACGCTCGGTGTTAACTGGCAGTGGTCGCCCGAGCAATACGCGGAAAAGCTTAAGATCGGCGGTGGCAAAGAACGAATGGCGAGTCTGTTTCCGGAACAGGATTTCCAGCAGGCATTTACCGTTCCGGAAAGCGAGGCGGATCGCAAGGCTCTCATCACGAAATGGCACAAAGAGAAGACCGCCATTTACCAGCAAATTATCTCGTCGGGTGCGATCCCGCCGCGGTCGGGGATCAAGAGAATCGCGGAGGCAGCCCTCGCCGCCGGTTGGAAGTTGGCGGTGGCATCGACTTCCGCAAAGCCATCAGTGGAGGCCGTGTTAAACCATGTCGTGGGAGAACCCATCGCGAGACGGTTCACAGTGCTTGCCGGCGACGTTGTTGCAGCAAAAAAACCCGCGCCGGACATTTACCTGCTGGCAATCAATAAACTGGGGATCGCTTCGGAGAACTGCGTCGCGATCGAAGATTCTCGAAACGGTCTTTTGTCCGCGAATAATGCTGGCATTCACGTCCTGGTGACAACCAGCTGCTTCACTACGGGTGAAGATTTTTCGGAGGCTCGGCTCGTGGTTTCGGCTTTGGGCGATCCTGGTGGCGAGCGGTCGAATGTCTGTGAAAACCGGACCGGGCGTCCAGTCGGAGAGTATGTCAAATTAGAGGACGTCGAAGCCGTCCTGGCAGTGTGACCATGCAATCCATGGCGTCCAACAGCCGCCTAACGAGCTAGATTCCTGGCGCATCGCTGCCGTCTGGAAGTGTGCGCCTTCATCTACGATATCGGTCCCTTTGACGCTCCAAGTAACGTCGCAATCCTTTCAAGTGCGACCTTTCTCGTTTGCGGGACCTGGGGACGATCCTTTTTCCTTGCTACTCCACGGCAATCATGACGCTTGAAGCCTTGATCACCGCGAAGGCGTCCCTGCCTTCGGTCAAGCCGAGGGATTGCACCGATGTTTTAGTGATCATGGAAACGAGTTCCACCCCCGGGGCAACCTCCAGGGTGACCTCGGAGTTTACCGCTCCTTGGACAATCTTCATCACTCTGCCTTTGAGGATATTCCGTGCGCTGATCTTCATAATTCAAGATAGTCTTTTCAGGACTGTGAGCTGGCAATTCGATTCGCAGAGCGGTCCAGGGACCGAAGCGAGCCTTGACGCCCCGATATACGCAGGCGCTTCCGCAACTTTTGGTCTATCCTTAGCGCCCAGCGCTTTGTCGCTCCGCGACAATCGCGGCAGCGACGCGTTCGGCCAGGCGCTGGCGATACTTAGCGTTTTGCACGTATCGGTTGTCCTCCGGGTTGGAAAGGAACCCGAGTTCGCAGAGCACAGCCGGACGGCGGTTCTTGCGAAGGACGCGGAAATTGTTGCGTTTGACTCCGCGTTTGTAGGTGGGGTAAGCGCGACCGGCTTGTCGAAGGATGTTGGAGGCAAGGCGCCATGATCGAGGACTGAAGTAATAGATTTCGATCCCGCGGGCGCCCCTGCGAGGCGCCCAATTATAGTGAATGCTGACGAAGATGCAGTTTCCGGTGGAGTTGGAGACTGCAGCGCGCGATTCCAAGGGGACAAAGACGTCGCGGGTTCGCGTTTCGATCACGCGGAAGCCTTTGCTGCGGAGAATCGTCGCCAGCCTGCGGGCTGTGTCAAGTGCGAGGACCTTTTCCGGGTACCCGGAAACCGATCGGCCCCCATTATTGTATCCCCCATGTCCCGCATCGACGACGACCGTATCGAACTTCCCGGCTCCCTGCCGATACGGAGATGCGCAGCCCGCCAGAAAAATTGCGATCAACAGGATTGCACATGAGAGAGAGAAGCGAGGGATGTCGAGAATGTGGGGCGGCGATCTCTTGCTTTTGTCATAGAAAAATCGTTCGGAGCGGCTCGCACCGCAAAGAGTCTGCGCAAGGTAAGAGAGCACCGAGTCAAAGCAACAAATTAGTCTCGCGTTGAGGTAATGCCCGGACGAGAGGTGATATCATGCTCGCTAAACGGATAATTCCCTGTCTGGACGTGACCGGCGGACGTGTTGTGAAGGGCACGAAGTTCCTTGACCTTCGTGATGCGGGTGACCCGGTCGAATGTGCAAAGCTCTACGATGCGCAAGGTGCGGATGAACTCGTATTCCTCGATATTACGGCATCAAGCGACGACCGTGCGACAATGGTGGACGTTGTTGCGCGCACGGCGGAGCAATGTTTCATGCCGCTGACCGTTGGTGGCGGAATTCGCGCGGTGGAAGATTTTCGGGCCATGCTGCTTGCAGGCGCGGACAAAGTGAGCGTGAACACGGCGGCAATAAGAAATCCAAAGCTGGTCTCGGATGCAGCAGAGAATTTCGGGTCGCAGTGTGTCGTAGTAGCCATTGACGCCAAACATGATGTGCCGGGCAAATGGCGGGTTTACACACACGGCGGCCGAAACCCCACCGAACTTGATGCCGTCGCCTGGGCGCGCGAGGTGGCGCGCCTTGGGGCGGGCGAGATTTTGCTAACGAGCATGGATACCGATGGCACCTGCGGAGGGTACGACATCGAACTTACCGCTGCGGTTAGCGCGGCAGTGGACATTCCAGTGATTGCCAGCGGAGGCGCGGGCGAACTCGAGCATCTCGCTGAGGTTCTTGCCCGTGGCAATGCGGACGCCGTCCTGGCTGCCAGTATTTTTCACTTCGGCACCTACAGCATCGCCCAGGCGAAGCAATTCCTCGCGCAACGGGGAATAGCAGTCCGCCTTTAATGCTTCCCTGTTGAGGTGAGGCGCCGGTTGCCTTAGAGATTGTCCATGAGCGAGGAAGCGCAGTCCTTTTCCACCGAAGCCATCTTGAACCGGCTGCAAGGCGAAGGGTTGCGTATCACAGCTGGACGGCGCAATATTCTGAACGTTCTCTTCAAAGCCGAAAAGCCGCTTTCCCTTCAGGACATCCAGGATCGTGCGGCCGCCGAGGGCAGTGGGCCCGACTATGCCACCGTGTTTCGCATGATCGCTCTGCTTGACCGTTTGCACGTCGTCCACAAGGTCAACCTTCAGCGTGCTTGCAGTTACTATGAGTTAAACGATCCCTCGAAGCATTATGACCACATTGTCTGCACCGCTTGCGGGAAGGTCGTCGTAATCGACATTCCTTGTCCGTTGGCGGAGACGGAGCAACGGGTGGCTGAGCGCTACGGATTCCGCAACCTGAGCCACTCGCTGGAATTCTTCGGACGATGTTCGGATTGTTTGGAGAGGTGAGCAGCCTCCATATCTCACGCGATCAAAAATTTTGGTTGTTGCCAGCTTCGCGAATTATCCTCCCGGTTCCGCACGCTGTTCGATGTGACAAGGAAAGCGGCGTCGCGAGAACCAATAAACTGCCGACCATGTCGATCAACGGTTTCCACCAAAAAACGGAGAGACCGTATTTCGACTGGCCGCGCGTTCTCGGCCGGTGGGCCACTTCGAGCTGGCAGATCCGAAATCCCCCGGCGACTGCCATCGCGCCCATAAACGAATAAAGGGTTCGGATCGGAATAAAGGATTCGATAACCTCACAGCGAAACGCCTTGAGCGCGCAACCGGTGTCGCGCAGACCGTCCCTCAGCAGGCTGGACCGCACTCCGTTGGCAAGCCTTGACATCGCGAGGCGAAGCCAGGAGTCCTGGCGCCGTGCGCGCACTCCAGCGACCATGTCGAAGTTGTCCAGCGCCGCGAGAAGCCGTGGAATGTCGGCGGGATCGTTCTGGCCATCGCCGTCAAGAGTGACAAGAATTTCGCCGGTCGCCTGTTTCATGCCAACGAAAAGCGCGGCGGCCTGGCCGTTGTTCATTCTGGCAATGGATCGGCCTCGCTTCGGGCCAGTCCTTTGTCGCCGCATCGAGCCGCCGTTCCGTAGCATCCGTGCTTCCGTCGTTGACAAAGATCGCCTCGTAGGCCTGTCCGAGCGCGTCACAAACCGCGCGAATCTCTGCCAGCAATGGGGCGACATTCTCCTCCTCGTTGAAGAAAGGCACGACAATCGAAAGTCTTGGGCTTCATCGCTCGAAGATCAGAGCGATGTCGTGTTTTGCTCAATCAGCTCTTCAGAAGGCTCAGAGATCACGCTGAAATTCTGGTCGCCTGGCAGGCGGTACAAAATGCGCCGGGGAAAATCCATAGCCCAGGCTCTCAAAACTCCGCTTCGTATTTCTCCGAAGCTGTTCATGGGGAGGTCGATATTCCATTCTCCGCGCTTTTGGGGGCCCGATACAGCCAGGAATTCCAAATCCATACGTGTGCTCTTGTGCAGATATCGTGGAGCGCTGAGCGGGGTGGCTGCCGCTATGGCGATCCATTCGCCGGCGGCGTTTTGCACGGCAAGAATTACAGCGTCCGCCGACCGCCCGCCGCTGGAAAGCGCGGAACCGGAGGCGCGCCATCCGTTTGTGCCACACACGGTCAATCCGTCGAATTGCCCCTTTTTCACACCGTCGGGTATGACTTCCCGGCCCAGAGCTGAGATCCGCAGATCATCGGCTCGCGGTGGCTTTAGCATGCCAAGTCTTTCCAGCTTTTGCGTCATGACCTCAATGAGTTCCTCCTTGCCGCCGAGCAGATTAGGTCCGGCATAGATCGGAAGTTTTCCGAGAAAATGCAGCCTCGCCCGAGCATGCCAACGAGTCAGCCGCCACTCTTCCATCAAGTCGTAGCCATAGGTCCAGTTGACGCCCTGGATGCAAAGATAGAGCCCCACCAGCAAACCTTGACTCCAGAACAAAACGTTTCTTCCGTCGACAGAAACGGAGGGAGACCGATCAAGTTCTTTTGCCAGGCGGGAAAAGGCTGAATACAGCAAGGCAATCAGGGAGACGATGCACAATGTGCCAAAAGTGGTGTAACGCGGAGTAAGCGGTTGTAAGTCCCCGCGCCACACCCGCCCTACGCAAACGAAGGCTGCCGTCAGAAAAGTGAACAGGAGGAGGCACGTCCACGGTAGAGCGCGATTGAAAAAGAGTCTGCGGCGCCAGGCGACCGCGAGTCCGATGACGGCCAAAATGAGCACTATTAAGCCGCAGATTTGGCTGAACACGAGATTGCTGGAGACGGGAAATCCGCGCGCGATGGAATTTCCAAACATGCCCAACATGAACAGGCCCATACGCAAGATCGTGTTGAAAGGCTGCTCCTGGAGCAGGCGCAAAGTGCTCAACGTCGGTGGAACGCCCTCGTGACCGTACGCGTAGTCGGGGGCGGCCGAGTTGTGCTCGAGTCCGCGGAAATACAACGTCACCGCCAGCGCCCCAAGAGCAATCCATGCTATGGCAAATTTTCTTCGGGCACCTTTAGGGAGGATATCCGGGGCAAACAGGATGATCGGCAGGGCGGCAGGCCAGATCAGGTTGCCCTGGACGAAACTGTAATTGCCAGCCAGAGCGAAAGCGGCCGCTGCTACAAACTTGGGCACCGCCCCAATTCGCGCATACAACGTGCAAAAGCAAAGTGCCAGGAAGGTGTAGGGCAGGAAGTACGCAAACTGCATTGGCCAGAGCCAGTTGTGGAACTGGATTGGCGAGAAAAGAGCGATGTTTACCAGCACCCACGCCCACAACACACTATCCCTATTCCCATTGAGGCGCATCATGAGCCAGAGCAGGCAGACCGAAACGACCGCTACGACCGCGAAGGTAATGTAAGACTGCGCCCGATAATCGCCACCCGTCGCGAACATCGAGACGATAATGATGATGCGCGGGATGAGAAGCCTGTGCTCGTCGTGGGGCGCCCAAAGTTCCTCCAAAGTCAAAGTTCCATTTTTTACCTTCTCCAGGAGAGGAACAAACTGCCAGTCGTCCATGAACGGGATGTTCACTGCAAAAGCGCGGATGAATGCAAGAAGCGCAAGCGCCGGGAGAACACCGAGGAAGATCAACAGCGCCTTTACGACGATGGGACGAACGATGATCGCTGGGAGCAGTCGGCCGAAGCCGGACTGTTGCGCCTCAGAAGAAGCATGCATGAATACAATCGTGCCTGCCTACATCTTTCGCCCAGCCTTGCCTAGTGAAATCTTCTTCGCCCAAAGTCCTGTAAACTGTCCTCCAACAGGACAATAAACGCCAGCACTGCGAGGAAAACATCTCGCATGAGCGCAAGCGTCATTTTGGCAACTGACGGTCGTTCCTCTGGCCCGAAGCAGGAACAATTCACGATGATCCCATTGGCCAGTGCCCAGCCCAGGGCGGAGGCGAAGACGAGGCACAACCCCAGAAGGAGGCAGGCGCCAACAGGTTTGGTCCGCGGCACCAGAATCAATGCGGCGCCGGCAATCTCTGCGTAGGGCAGGAGGACTGACAACGGACGGAACCAAGTCTCTGGAATCAAGGTGAATGGGGCAAGTGCCACAGCGAACTGCGCGCTGCTCGAAGCTTTGACTATTCCGGAATAAAAAAAGATTCCCGCTAGAAACAGCCGGATTACGAAGACGCCGCGTTTCATCCCCCGCGCAAACGCTGAATAGATACGATCACCCGCCACGCCATCTCGACGTTGTGAACGCGAAAAATGGACGCCCCGCGCAGCATGCCCGCAACAATGCAGGCCGCAGTCGCCGGATCGCGTTTGCGAGGATCGGATATGCCGAGGACGCGTTCAATCATGCTCTTGCGCGAGACCGGAAGAAGGACTGGACGCTCAAATTCGAGCAGAGATTCCAGTTCGCGGCAGATGCGCAGGTTATCCGCGGCCTGCTTCGCAAAGTCGATTCCCGGGTCCAAAACGATTGCGTCTCGGGGGACGCCTGCCCTTTCGGCAAGAGAAATCTTCGCCCGGAAAAATTTCAGCAGCTCGGCGATGGCGTTCTGGTAAGTGACGTGTGTATGCGCGAACTTGGGCGAACCAACGGAATGCATAATGAGCAGCGCCGCGCCGGCTTGAGCGCAAATCCGGGCATTCCGGTCATCCGGCAGGGCGCTCAGATCGTTGAGCAAGTGCCCGCCAGACGCCAGTGCATTGACGGCCACTTCCGGCCGCCAGGTGTTGATAGAAAGCAGAGGGGGGAAGACCTGGTGAGCGTCCCGCGGCTCGAGGTTGTTCCAAGCGATGGGAAAGGCCTCTAGAAACGGATTCAGCCGGCCCAATTCCTCTTCGGGTCGTATCGCAGGGCGATTCGTGCGCGCGCTTTCGGCGCCGACGTCGATGATATCCGCTCCCTGCGCGACAAGCCCTCGCGCCTTTTCCAGTGCCCAACGGCAATCAACCCGCCCGTCGCCACAGAAAGAATCGTCATTGATATTGACGATACCCATGATCAGCGGGCGGCGCGGAAATCGTATGCGTCGATCGCGGGCAAGCAGTTCCATCTTGTTTTGAGAAGCATTCTCTTTCAGGCTAGGTATCTGTTGCAACAGCCATGAGTTTCATTGATACAATTTTCGCCAAGCTGAAGGGGGCTCCGAAGCGCATCGTCTTTCCCGACGGAGAAGATCCGCGCATCGTGCGCGCCTGCCATGCCTTCTATGAAAAAAAAGTTGGGATTCCGGTGCTGATCGGAAATCGCGACGTTATCGAGCGCGTCGCGCTTGCGGAGAAGGTCAGCCTCGACCACGTCGCCATTATCAACCCCGAAACAGCTTCCGATCTGCCGGTCTTCTGTGAGCGCTTCGAAAAGATCGAGCGCTACCAAAAAATAGGCGTCAACGACACCAAAGCGCTGATGACAAATCCGAATTACTACGCGGCAATGATGCTGCAATTCGGGCAGGCGGACGCGCTGGTCGGTGGCGTGAACAGGGCGCTCTTGCACCCGCTCATCCAGCTCGTCAAGCTGCTTCCCCATGCTTCGTTCGTTTCGGGCTGCATTGTTGCCGAAATGCCCGACAAAAAGCTCGGCGACGACGGCGTGCTCTTCCTTGCAGACTGTGGAGTCGTGCCGGATCCCGACGTTGAGCAGCTTGCCTCCATAGCCGTGCAGGCGGCCTTGCTAGCGCAAATTTTCGGGACGAGTCCGCGCATCGCGATGCTTAGTTTTTCGACGAAGGGCAGCTTCAAGACAGACTCGACCGAAAAGGTTGCCCGTGCCGTCGATATTGTGCGCGACCTTGCTGGCCGGCTCGGCACGGAAATCGCGGTAGACGGCGAGATGCAAGTCGACGCGGCGCTCGTTCCTGAATTGGCTCAACGCAAGATGGCGTCGAGCACAGTCGGCGGGAAGGCAAATGTTCTTATTTTCCCTGATCTCAACAGCGGCAACATCGCGGCCAAGCTCGTTCAGTACGTCGCTGGCGCTCGCGTATATGGCCAGATTATGCTTGGTCTCTCGCGTCCCGCTGCCGCCCTTTCGCGCGGAGCGGATGTTGACGAAATTGTTGCCGTCGCGGCATTGGTTGGTCTGCAGGCAGTCGAGTATCGCAAACTCTATCCACCCGAAGTGGTAGAGCCGGACATCACCTGACCTGGGTTCCCGCGTGCCGGAGGGCGCGGTCAGGTCGCGTTCGCATCAACCGCGCCCGTTGAATACTACCACGTATTCGCATCCCGCCTGATCGCGACGGTCAATTTGTCCAGAAACATTGACAGAGGGGCGATGCTTGCTTCTAATCCCGGCCCATGAGGTTTCCTCTGCCCCTGACGGCGAAGATAGCCAAATACATCATCGGCAAAAAGCTGCGGGGCGTGGAGAAGTTCGCCACTGTCCTCCAGCTTGAGCCCTTGCACACCTGCAACCTCACGTGCACGGGGTGCGGACGAATTCGCGAGTATTCAACATCGCTTAAGGACGTGATGAGCCTCGAAGATTGCCTGGGCGCAGCTCAAGAGTGCGGAGCGCCCATGATTTCCATTTGCGGGGGTGAACCGCTCATCTATCCCCAAATCGAGGCTCTTGTGACTGGTTTGCTCGGCCAGAAACGCATCGTCTATATATGCACGAACGGCATGTTCATGCGCAAAAAAATGCGCGACTATTTGGCGCAAGAATTCGCCAAAGTTCACGCTTCCGGCGGGACCGAAAGTGATTTGAACAGAAAACTAAACACGCTCCTGTCCGAAGAGCTTGTCACTTCTGCCCAAGTCGAGGAAATTCGGAAGCCGAAGGGCAAACCCGTCCATCCCATCATTTCTCCCTCACCGTGGATGTATTGGAATGTCCATCTGGACGGTTTGGAGCGCACACACGACCTGATCGTCGAGCGCGAAGGCGTTTTCAAGGAGTGCATCGCCGCAATTCGAATGGCGAAAATTCTTGGTTACCAGGTTGCGACCAACACCACGGTCTACAAGGAGACCGAGATGGCTGAGCTCGAAAAGATGTACGATTACCTCTCATGGCTCGGAGTGGACGGACATACCATTTCGCCCGGCTACGACTATGATTCCGCGAAGGAGGACATGCGCAAAAGGCTAAACCTTCAGCCGGAAAATTTTTTCCTGACGCGCGCAATGACTAAGGAAAAGTTCAAGAACGTTCGCGAGTGGGGCGATCGCTACACGTTTTTTGGAACGCCGATCTATCTCGATTTCCTGGCCGGCAAACGCGAGTTGACCTGCTCCGCCTGGGCTATCCCGACGCGCAATATCCGCGGCTGGAAAGCCCCTTGCTATCTGATGACTGACGGCCACTATTCGAGCTATCGCGAATTGCTCGAGAAGACCGAGTGGGAGAATTACGGCGTCGTAGACGGCGTGGCACGCGACAAGCGTTGCGAAAACTGCATGGTGCACTGCGGCTACGAGCCCAGCGCCACTCTGGGTCGCTGCGCAAAACGCGGGGACACCTGGCAGAACATCACGTTTAACTTTGCTCCCAAGCCCGCACCCCGCGCCGAAGGCGCGGTCGTCAATCCGTTCAACGGCGTCACCGCCGGAAATGGCCACAAAACGGGACGTCCCTCCACACGACAACCCGCGGCGGCATGAAATGATCCGCAGATTTCCCCGGCCGCTTCGGAGTCGACTGAGTCCGCATCAGTCCGGGTAAGCCGTGGATAGTTCCCATCCGCGATGAGTCTCGCCGCCTCCAAAGTCCTTCCTTTCGAAGTTCCGGCTCTCTCCGTTCTTCCGGAGCCACTCTCCGTCGAGGATTGCATCCGCCGCGCTCAGGGAAATCTGCTTCGCCTCCAAAAACCCGACGGTCACTGGGAGGGTGAGCTGCTTGCCGATGCGACCCTTTGCTGCGACTACGTCATCTACATGCATTGGCTTGGGAAGGTGGACGAATCCCTGCAGGACAAATGCGCTGCCCATATCCGCCGCCGCCAGCTCGCCGACGGCGGCTGGAATATTTTTATCGGCGGCCCGAGCGAAATCAACGCCTCCGTCAAGGCCTACTTCGCGCTCAAGCTCGCCGGAGACTCGCCCAACGCCGCGTGGATGCGGGAGGCCCGCGCGAATGTCCTCCGCCTCGGCGGTATCCCGCAAATAAACACGTACGGAAAGCTTTACCTGGCCCTTCTCGGCCAGTTTCCGTGGCAATACCTGCCCACCGTGCCGCCGGAAATCTTCCTCTTCTCGAAATGGTTTTTTTTCAACCTTTACGAGATGTCTTCGTGGAGCCGCACGATCATCGCGCCGCTGACAATCCTCAATCACTACAAGCCCACGCGCCACCTTTCGTCCTCCATGCAGCTCCACGAGCTGTATCCCGCCGGACTTGAAAATACCGATCTCTCCCTTAAAAAGCATCCGCGCTTCTGGGCCTGGCAAAACTTTTTCCTGCGTTGCGACAAATTCCTCAAACTCTACGACAAAGTCCCCATCCACCCTCTCCGCCGGCGGGCCCTTAAGGCCGCCGAAACATGGATGGTCGAGCGAATGGGCGAGGGAAGCGAAGGCCTTGGCGCCATCTTCCCAGCCATGCTCAATGCCATGATGGCATTGCGCGTTCTCGGCTACCCGGACGATCATCCGCTCGTAAAGAAGGCCGACCGCGACTTTGCCGGCTTCTTCGTGGACGATGGAGACGATTTTCGGATCCAACCCTGCCTCTCTCCTGTCTGGGACAGCGCCATCACCACCATCGCGCTCGCCGAATCGGGTCTGCCCAAAAATCACCCGGCTTTGGAGAAGTCCGCCGCGTGGTTGGAAAAAAAGGAAGTGCGCTTCAAGGGCGACTGGGCTGTGCACGTCTCGGGCGTTGAACCCAGCGGTTGGGCCTTCGAGCACGAGAATAAATACTATCCGGACACCGATGATACCATGATGGTGCTCATGGCGCTTCGGCACGTGGCACCCTCCAATCCATCGAAGCGGAGAGAGCAAACCGACCGCGCCTTGGCTTGGCTGCTCGCCTTCCAGTGCAAGGATGGCGGCTGGGCCGCCTTCGACAAAGACGTCACCGCCCGCTGGCTGGAACACGTCCCGTTTGCCGATCACAATGCCATTCTCGACCCCACCTGTTCTGATCTCACCGGCCGCGTGCTCGAGCTCCTCGGCACCATTGGTTTCGACCGGCAGAGCATGCTCGTCCGCCGAGCCGTGGAAATGATTCGCACCACTCAGGAAGCCGACGGATCGTGGTACGGTCGCTGGGGAGTGAACTACATTTACGGCACCTGGCAGATTCTGCGCGGACTCGCCGCGATCGGCGAGAACATGGACCAGCAATGGATCCGCCGCGCCTGCGACTGGCTCGAAAGCTGCCAGAACGACGATGGCGGCTGGGGCGAGACCTGCGAATCCTACAACTTTCCTGCCCTCAAAGGTCGCGGTTCCAGCACCGCCAGCCAGACCTCCTGGGCGGTTATGGGACTCTGCGCCTGCTGCGACCCGAACCGCGACTCCATCCAGCGCGGTGTCGAATACCTCCTCCGCGCTCAAAACAAAGACGGATCCTGGACTGAAGACTATACCACAGGCACCGGATTTCCTCGCGTCTTCTATCTCAAATACGACATGTACCGCCAGCACTTCCCGCTGCTTGCGCTGGCGACCTATCGGAAGATGCTAATATAATGCTCCCTCGATTCTGTTTTCCAAGAAAGACAAATGAGGAGTTTCGTGCCAGAGGGCAGGCCCAAATGGCGAATCCCGAGGTATTTTACGGCTTACAACCCAGCGACGAGAACTCAGCGGCTCGCTACAGGAATCTCTCGATCTCCTTGAGCGTCTCCCTTAGCGCGCGATAGCCGAAATGACCCTGTCTCACCTGCAGAAGCTTTGCGCCGGGCCAGCGATGCTTAAGATTGAGAAGTTCCCTTGCCGGGGAAACACTATCGTAAGCGCCCGCCGTGATGACAACGCGCTCCCCTCCGCAGAGCGGCACGCCGTGAAGCGGCGAAGTCAAGTGCGCGTGTCGTTCGCTTTCGCCGGGCAGAACTCCTCTTGAGCGCAGGAACCTTCGCATCAAGATCGAGCCGGGGCTCTGCCAAATCGCATGCTCGATGTTTACGATCGGCTGGATGAGCGCGACGAATCGAAAATCGGTTTCGAGGAAACTTAGCAGCGCGCCATTCCAGCCGCCGAAGCTCGTGCCGAGGATGCCAAATTCCTTACAGCCTCCTTCCCTTAGCATCGCCATGAGCTGGCGAAGCTCGATCACGCCCTGCCGGAGTGTTTCGCCATTGCGAATCAAATTGGCTGTGATCGCGAGTTCGCCATTCAAATAGCCTCGCGGCGTGCGCGAGTAGTGGAAGGGAAGATGAGGAAAAACCGTGTTCCAGCCGCGTTCATTGAGTCTTCGCGCGACCCGGAGGTATCCAAAATCATTTGCGCTCATGAGCGCATGCAGAAGAAGGACAGTCGGTCCCGAGCTTCCCCGGCTCCCCAGTTGGAGTCGCACCCGTGGTCGGTCGTTTTCCGGAAACCCGCTCAATACCGGTGTTTCCCATTCGATCCAATTTCCGTCCCGGCGTTTGCCAGACGTTGGAGGCACCCGATAAAACTCCTCGCGCGAAAGCCCGGAGCATGCCGAGAGATAGGACTGAAGTTCTTCCAGGGAGCAGACATTACCCTTATGCCGCCATTGCAGCACATTCATCGTGCTGCACATGGCGCCATCCATGACGTAGGCGAGGGCCCTCTCAATCGCGCGCATCATAGGTGCCCGAATGTGGCTCTCGACGCCAGTCTTACCTGCCAACCGATCATCGTGGAGGTTTACGGCTCTCTCATGCGCTGCCTGGGAGGGTGTGGCAGGTCGGCTTCCGTCAGGCCGAAATCTTCGCAGAGGCGCTCCTTCAATTCCAAGATTTCCGAGCCGAATAGCTTTCGGACGTAGTCTTTCTTGTTTTCGCCAGCCACGTGTCCTGATGGTAAAATGGGTTTGCCGTATCCGACAAAAACTTTCGCACGGCGCCACGGCAGCCAATGCCGAAAGTTATAAAGACGGTCGCTTCCGAGAATTACGCAAGGGATGACCGGCGCGTCCGAGAGCGCGAAAAGCAGGCTGACTCCCTGTTTCATTTCCGCTCCGTTAACTATGGAGGCGGCGCCATCCCTGATGCCACCCTCTGGAAAAATCCCGACAACCCGCCCTTCCTTGAGTCTCCCCGCCGCGGTACGCAACGCTGCGCGGTCGGGGCCGTTGCGCTCGATCGGAATCACATTGAGGTCAGAGAAAAGCCGGCGCATAACGCGGCCACGAAACAGGTTCGACATGGCGATCCAATCGATCCTTCGCGGAAAGGAGAGCGTGATGATCGGCGGATCGAAATGGCTGATATGATTCGAGGCGAGAATAAAGCCGCAATTCTTTGGCAGATCATGATAGAAGATCACCCGGATTCGCGCGCCTGTTGCCAAGATAAGAAGCAGCGTCTTGGTGGCAAACTGCCAGAGGCATTCGCGCCAAACACGGTGGGCGAAACTCACGCCGGTAACACCCTCACGGTTATTTCCATGGGGTTCGGATTCTCGCCGCGTGAGGCTCCCCAAACCGGCGAGGCTTTCTCGACGCCGTGCACGCCTGCAGTGGAAACGTTTTGCGCTCGCGCGGAGCTATTGCTTGCGCGGTCGAACCCACACCAATTCACGCTGGAAATGTGAGATACCCGCTTCAAGACTCGTTTTTCGTGAAGAATCTTCGCTGCTTTTCGGTGATCGATTTTCCAAGTCGTTCGAGGACCTGAAGCATGTCCTCCCAGACTTTGCGCTTTTCCGAAATCGACTGGTTGCGGAGCAGATAAGCCGGATGGTACGTGGCCATCACCGGAATTCCGCGAAAATCGAGCCAGCGCCCGCGCACCTTGCTCAACGGGGTCGTGGCGCCGAGCAAGCCCTCGACGGCCGTGGCACCGAGAGCGACCATCACCCGGGGTTTGATCAAATCAATTTGCTTTTCCAGCCAAGGCAAACAGGTGCTCATTTCCTCTGGCGTCGGCTTTCGGTTTCCCGAAGCGCCGGAAGGCATGTCGGGACGGCACTTAAGGACGTTGGCGATGTAAACATCCTCGCGTCGAAAACCCATCGCCTGAATGATCTTGGTTAGGAGCTGTCCCGCGCGACCCACGAACGGTTCGCCCTGGGCGTCTTCGTCGGCGCCCGGAGCTTCACCGATGAACATCAGCTCGGCCTTGGGATTGCCAACCCCAAAGACCACCTGGGTGCGGGATCTCACCAGGTGAGGGCACTTGACGCAAACAAGGGCGGCCTCGCGCAGGGAATCGAAAGTCCAATCAGCCGCCGCCTGAGAAGGCTGGCCCGGCGAAGGCTCCTCGGTCGAGAGAGGACCGCCAGTGTCGCTGATTCTCAATTTTTCGAGCGAGGCGACAGACGCGGTCGGATAGGGACCGAATCCCTCGCGGATTCGGTTCAATATTGGCAACGCCTTGTCGACGGCTTGGTGAAAAGAGTCGGGCACTCGCGATCTTTCGCAGATTGAGCGGCTTTGACTCAAGTATTCTCAAGCAAGAACATACGAAATCCAAGCGAGCGTCTGGTCAATAGGTATCGACGAGCGATCGGATCGTGAGGGCTCGCTTGATCTCCGCAATCATTGCGGCCTTTTCTGTGCAGACTCGCACTTTACGCGTCTCTCCAGGGTGCAGATCAAAAAAGTTGTCTGTAACCTTGTGCGCAATTCCAGGCAAATCGATTTGAACGGCATGGTGGAAACCGCGCGAATGGAAGCCCAACTCAAACTCCCGCTTTGCAGCGCGCTCGACCGCTGTTGATATCGGAATGCGGGGAAACTCCATGAAGCGCGGTGCTGTCAGAAAGACCGTGTCCTCGGAGATCGCTCCGTCGTCTGTCTCAAGCCGGATACGAAGGTAGATATTGCGCGCGCTGTGAGTCTTCATGTTCTTTGACAGATCGAGCGTCTTTTGTCGGTGCGATTGTCCGTATCCGAGAAAAACGCTCTTTTCTCCGGCCTCCAGCAGCCGGCCGTCGAGGTGAAAAAGAGTCCAGCTCAACGAGCCGTTGGTCTTGCCCGGAGCGTCGCAGATTGTATGGAGATGAATCTCGCGAATGCTGCTCCTCCAAATGTTCCCCATACCCATCCGCTCATCACCAGGAACATGAGCGGAGACCAGGACCGGTGCAAAGAAGCGCCTGGCGGCGAAGTGCAGCGCTTTCCACCGCCCTCCAAATTCCAGGCTGCTCCACGAAAATCCGGGCCAGCAGTCGTTCAATTGCCAGTATAGGGCGCCCATTGTGCGTGGCATCGAGCGGCGAAAATGCTCGACGGCTACTTTCATGCAATAGGCCTGGTTGATCTGCGAAAGATACGCGAGCGAAGCGTAGTCCGTGGCGAGGCGATAGCGTCGAGAAACGTAGTCCCTGATGATCAGATTCCCCGCTAGGTTTTTCTGATGGGTTTCCATCGCCGGGCCAAATGCGTCCCACTCCTCAGGGAGGCAAAACGTCGCGGCGACCTCCGGTGAGCTTAAAGATTGCATCCCGAATTCCGAGCAAAACCGAAAGCCTTTTTTCTCGTAGTATTTGACCGGGTGCCGCGCGTGCCACACATCCCAGAAGTGGCTGTCGCCCGCCTTTTCATTGTTGGGTCCCCTCTCATAGCCATCCGGATTGTGCGGCGAGCTCGGCCAGTACGCGGTCTCTGCGTCATAGCGGGCGACGGTCTCCGGCAGGATGCCGTAAAAAATATCGTCGTAGGCTTTTTTCCTCTGCCTGGTTCTTAGAATTTCTCCCGGCATCTGCTCGATTTCGTTGTTGCCGCACCACAGCGCCAAGCATGCGTGATTTGCCAGCCGCTTTACTTGGTGTTCGGCCTCGGCCTTGACAGAGGCGAGGAACTCTGCTCCGCCCGGATACACAGCGCATGCGAACATGAAATCCTGCCAAACCAGCAGCCCTTTTTCGTCGCAAAGATCATAGAAGTCTTCCATTTCATAAATTCCGCCGCCCCAAACGCGGATCATGTTCATATGCGCCTGCACCGCGCTCGTAAGCAAATTGTCATAATCGGAGCGGCTGACCTCACTGACAAAACTGTGTGCAGGGATCCAGTTCGCGCCCTTGGCAAATATTGACCGTCCGTTGACAGTGAATTGAAAGGTTTCTCCGAACTCATCGGGATGGCGGTCCAGAGCGATTGTTCGCAGACCGATCCGTCCGTTCCAGCGATCCAGGATCTTGTCTCCTTGCGCGAGTTCGAGCCGCACATCATAGAGTGGTTGAGTGCCGTGGCCGTTTGGCCACCACAATTCGGGATTCGAGATTTCAAACTTCAGATTTGAAATTTCTGCGACGACTTGGTCGTTCCTGCAGACGACGCCGCGGATTTCGTCGCCTTCACGGGCGAGTTGGGTTTCAACGCTTGCAGAGACGCAGCCGGCTTCGTGTCGCTGCCGGATTCGCACCGATTCAATGCGGTTGTCTTGCCATGCCTCCAGACAGATTGGCTTGTAAACGCCGCACGTGGCGAAGCGAGGGCCCCAGTCCCATCCAAACGAACATTGTTCCTTGCGAATGTGCGAACAACCTCCCACCCGGTCGTTCCACTCATGGAAGTCGCCTGGTTTCCTGCGGGCGCGGATATAAAGCATCGGACTGCCAAAACGGATCTCCAGAATGTTGCGCCCCGCTCGGAGCGCCTGCTTCACGTCAAACCGGTGTCCGAGAAACATGTTTTCCGTCCACCCGATGTTGTGTCCGTTCAAACGAATACTTGCGATCGTGTCGAGGCCCTCGGCGACGAGCTCAATGTGTTCGCGATCGCAAAATTCCGGTTCGGCGGCGAACCTGCACCGGTACTCCCAGTCGCGCTCCTCGATCCACTGAAGCTCTTTTTCGTTCGATCCCCAGAAAGGATCCGGAATTCGCTTGTGCCTGAAAAGGTCGTTATGAATGCAGCCGGGAACTCGGGCTTTAAGCCAGTGACGCAACCTCGGCTCAAAGAAGGACCAGGAAGGCAGGGGGAGCGTTTCCTTCTGCATTAGGAGGATGAGCTAAGACCGGCCTCGGCCAGGCAAAAAGGAAAAAACAGCGGGCCGACGAGGGGCTTTTCTTTTTGCGGGGTTGGTGTATGTGTTTGCGCGTAAGTTATGTCTCCTTCCTTCTCTCATTTGGTCGTTGAGCCTGACGACGGTATTCCTCCGGTGCTCGATTTCATCAGTTCCGCAGAGAAAACTCTTCTAATCAAGCAATTCACATTCTCCGAGCCGAGCTTGGTGCAAGCGGTAGCGGAACGCAAGAACGCGGGGGTCGAGGTGCGCGTGATGCTCAATCCAAAGCGCTCGGGCGGCGATCGTGCCAATGATGAAACGTACGATTATTTCAAGAAGAACGGCGTCAATATCCGGTGGGCGAACCCGAAGTTCTATGTCACACACGAGAAGTCCATCGTCGTGGACGGGAAAGCCGCGCTCATTGCAACGTTCAATCTTTGCTTGAAGTACTTTACGCAGACACGCGACTACGGAGTGGTGACGCACGACCCCGCTCGGGTGGCGCAGGTGATCGAAGGGTTTGAGGCAGACTGGGAGCATCGCGACTGGCTGCCCGATCCCGAGACCGGGTTGCTTTGGAGCAATGCGAATTCGCGGCTCCGAATGTCGCATTTTATTGATGCGGCGAAGCACAAGCTCGATGTCCAGCATCCGAAGTTTGTCGATGCCGTCATTCTCGACCGCCTTCTCGATGCGGCTGAGCGGGGCGTGCACGTGCGTGTTCTCTGCGGAGGAAAGCATGGAATCAGCGATTGGGACGTTCTCGACACGTTCTCTTCGCTGCGTGTGCTCAAGCGTTTTGGCGTGAAGGTTCATAAGCAAAAGAATCTGCGCCTCCATGCCAAACTCCTGATTGCCGACGATTCGCACGCGTTGATCGGCTCGATGAATATCGATCGCAGTGCCTTTGACCTGCGCCGGGAATTGGGCACAACCATCAAGGACGAAGCGATTGTCAAGCGCCTCACTGAGGTCTTTGATGCGGATTGGGAGCTTTCGCATAGCTATGATCCGCCGGACCCTCTCGATCCGTCAAAACACAAGGAAACGGACTTCCCGCACGATCACGAGCTTAGGCATGAGTGAGGCGGAACCCCCCCCAAGGCCAACGCTTCTCGGGCTTGCGTGGACCTTCAACCACATCGCTTTGGCTTCCTTTGGCGGCGGGCTGTCCGCATGGTCGCGCGAGGTGATCGTCGTCGAGAAGAAGTGGATGGCTGAGGAGGAATTTCTCAGCGCAATTACGATGTGCCGGATCTTACCGGGAGCCAATCAGGTGAATTTGGCCGTTTTCGTCGGCGCGAAATTTCGTGGCATGGCGGGGGCTGTGGCGGCGGTCATCGGTCTTTCACTAATCCCCGTGCTCATCATTCTTGGACTCGGCTACGCATATTTTCAATTTCATCAGATTCCAGCGCTCCAGAGCGTCCTGCATGGAGCCGCCGCCGCGGCGGTGGCGTTAACGCTTGCCATGGCCATTAAAACTGGGCGGAAATGCTTGCGCGGCCTCGTTCCGGTGCTTCTTTTCGCGGCGATTTTTGTGATGAATGGTGTTCTGCGCTGGCATCTGCTCCCATGCCTCGCTCTCCTTGCGCCGCTTAGCCTTGTGTGGGGGTGGCCGAAGACGAAGAAGCCGTGAACGTAAAAACGCTCCTGCAAATCGTGTTGTTGTTCAGCTCGCTTTCGCTGCTCTCGATTGGCGGCGGCAATACGGTCCTGCCCGAGATGCACTACAAGACCGTTGGCGACTACCATTGGATGACGGATAGCCAGTTCGCGAATATCTTCGCAATCTCGCAGGCGGCGCCGGGACCGAGCATTCTAATCGTTACCTTGATCGGGTATAAGGCGGGATTGACCGCCGGAGGAGAGTTGATGGGCGTTTTTGGCGCCATTCTCGCCACCGCTGCGATGATTTTCCCGGCCGGATTGCTCGTCTACTTTGTCGTGCAGTTCTGGGAGCGCGCGAGGAACTCACCGGTGCGCCATGCGATCGAAAAGGGATTCGCGCCGCTCACCGTTGGCCTCGTTCTCGCAAGCGGCTATGTGATGAGCAGGGCTGCGGATCACGATTGGCGTGCGTATCTTCTCACAGCGGTCTGCACGCTTGTCTTTGTCTTCACCAAGATAAATCCACTGATCGTTGTTGCAATCGCGGGCTTTCTGGGCTGGCTGGGTCTTGTTTAAGAAGAGGCCGCAAGTCGTAGAGGGCGCCATAGGCATTCGCCGCAGGCGGATCTCCCGGCGGTTTTGCGAGCGGCAAATCCTTGTTGCGCAGGGCGAGCCATTCGACGCCCAGCAATGGTGCGCTTGAACGCCAGCCCACTTCTCCTTTCAGCGACTTGCTTAGAAGCTCCAATCTCTTATGGTAATCGAGTCCGTGGCTCCAAAGGTGACCTTCATAGCCGCATGCCACCTTGCGGCCAAGAAGGATCAGCGGATGATTGTAATCGGAAACGCTTGCGAAGCGAACCTCGGGCGGGATGCTGGCAACGGCGTGCTGCCAGCCGGCTAGTTCGGACCTTTGCGCGATGGCGTATCCATGGCGAGTGTCCAGCCCGCCGATCAGCGATACGCCTCCCGAAAAAAACAGGGCAACGCAGACGGCGGCGCGTGCCGGAAGCTTCAACGGCGCGAGCATCTTTTTCCAGAGATAGGGTGCGATCACAAGCCAGCTCCAGAGCATCAACTTCATGTTGTCCCATTCCCAAGGAGCGAAGATAAAGACGCAGCAGGCGGCGAAAACGGCGCTTGCCGCCCATACGAAGCAACGCGCCTCGATGTCTCTGTCGGAGTAAAGAGCGGCCGCGAGCAGTAAAGACAAAGGCAGCGCGAGGCCGAAATTCCAAATCCAGACCCAGAGGTTCCACCCGCTCTCTCCCATTATCCAGGCGGGAGACCACCGGATGCCCGAAGAAGCGGAGAAAAATCCTGTGACAAGCAGGATGCCGACGGTGGCGGGAAGAGCAGCCGAAGCGACGAGAATGAGCACCTCGCGGACTGCGCCGTCTCCGTCTCGAGAAGGATAGCCTGATCGCGCTGGCAGTGCAGCGATCGGAGCGCCGCCCGGGCTGGAGAAGCGTTTTTCCTTACCCGGCTTTCGCGCACTGAATAAGGAGGCTATAAAGATTGCGGACAGAATCAGACTTAGGAAAAGAAAAGCGTGAACGCTGAATAGGGGCATGCTGGCGTAGAGCAAGAGCTCCAGCCAGAAGGAAACGACGCGATTCCCGGAGCGAAAATAGCGCTCGCGCCACACATATAAGAGAAGCAGCCCGCCTGGGAGCGCGAAAAGCAGGCCGCGTTGCGTGACAAACATGGACAGAAACAGATTCTTCCAGACCATGTCGCGCTGGAAATCGTCGATTTGCAGCGTGCGCAACACCGCAAATCCAGCGAGTCCGCCGTTGAATAGAAACGCCGCGACACCGAAGGGGCCGCCCCACGACCAAAGCGCATATCCGGTCAGAGCCGCGCCGGCAAGTCCCGTCCAAATCAGGCCACGGATTGTATCCACGCCGCAGATCTCAAGGAGGCCGTTAATGAGGTCCGCGCCGAGCGGATAGCTTAGAGGTGCATTGCTCAGAATTGAGCTTTCCGGCCAGAAAGCGACTCCGCTTGCAAGATAGCGAATAAGGTTGAGATGGAGGGAAAGGTCTCCGAGGTTATTTGGGGAGAGTACGCAAATCTCATCGCCGCGCGGATAGATAAGCCACAAGAAGGCGCGCACCGACGAAAGCGCGAAGACCGCAAGCACCAGCCAGTCCCAGAAACCCAGTGGTGCTCGCGGATACGGATTGGTTGTCCGCCAGGCAGCAACCGCCGCGAGAGTGCCGCATGCAATCGCTAGCCAGGCAGCCAAAGCGTTGATCCCGGAAAACATGAAGGCCAGGAGTATCGCCGCGACAACGGTCGTGGATGAGAAGGCCAGCATGGAGGAAAGGCACTTCATGGCTTTCCGCGAAAGAGTGGAGGCTCGCCATTGAACCACTTTTCGAAGGTCTTCCTGCGAAAGTAGACGACGCACTCCTCTTGCGAATCGCGGAGGCGAAAAGGCCGCTTATAATACTCGCCGGCAAGTCCGGATTCGATCTGCTCCATCTGGCTCTTCCGCGCAACGACAAAATCCGCATCGTGAGCCTCGGGTGGCGCCTCTTCTTTGTAGTAGCCGATCTGCGTGAAGTCGCCGAGCATCCACGGCAGTGGATAATAGCTGTCCAGCAGTATTTGGCCATGAACGTGATAATAGCGCGGATCCTTTCTCGCCATAGCAAGGAGCGGCTTGGTGAGTGTTTCGATCTCGGGAAATGTCTGCACGTAGACGTAGGGCTCCTTCTCATTTGTGAACTGCAAGAAGTTGAGGCGAACGCAAAGGAAGGCGCTGGCCGCGAGGCTGCCTGCAACTGCAAACCGAATAAGCGGGGATGCCAGCCGGCTAGCGGATTGCGCGCTCGGCGCCGGCATCCCCGAGCCTAGGATCAAATAGAAAGGCCAGAGGATGGAAATGATGCACCAGGGCGTCTTGTATGGGATGAGCGAGTAAGCGACAACGACGCCGCAACCGTAGATCGTAAGATATCTAAGACGCGCGTCGGAGGGCGCGACATATCGAAGGCTAAGCATGAGTCCAAGCAAGGCGGGCCATTCATAACGCGCCATGAGTGCCACCCAGTAGTAGTTCAAAGGTCCGATCTGATGGAGTTTCTTTTCGTGTCCCGCCGCCTCAACGCCCGTGTGAAACCACGCGGCAAAAGTCTCGTAGATTCCGCTCAAGGCCTGGAAATCCATGAAGGTTCCCGAATAGAAGAACACGATTGTGAACAAGGCGATCGCCCCGCCTTTCGTTAGATCCCTCCAGGTCCATTGCTGGCGCGCCAGCGGCAGCCCCGGGCGCGAGGGCAGGAGTTTTTGCCAAAGCCCCAGCACGATGCCGGCAAGCAAAAAGCTGCCGATGTGCAACACGTAGGTTTCTTTTGTGAGAATCATCCCGCTTGCTGCCGCGAGCAGCGCGAACAGAAACCGGCGCTCGCCCCTTTCCCACAAGCCGAGCAATCCCCAGAGGAAAAGCGTTGAAAAGAAGACCATCCACGACTCATGGATCGAGTAGCGACCGTAAAAGACACACGCAGGTGAAACGGCCATTGCGAGCGCCGCGACGCGAGCAGCCTGAGCGCCGAAATGCTCTCGGAAGCGTAGCATGGACCAGACTGCAAGCAGGCTGGCGACAACAGCCGGCAAGCGCAGTGCCCAGAGATTGCGCCCAAAGAGAGTCTGCGAAAGGAAGAGCGCGTAAAAGTGCAGTGGCCCGTGATAGTTCGTCGGGTCGTAGCGAAAGTAGCCGTTGCGCGTCATTTGGTCGGCAAACCAGCCATTGACGCCCTCGTCGAAATGCGGTGGCTTGATGTCGAGAAAAGCAACGCGCAAGGCCGCGGCGGTTGCGAGAATGCCGATATCAGTCCAGGGGAGCGTTTTCAACCTGTGCAAATTCACAAGGATCTTAAGATCAATATACCTGAGCCAATCACGGTGAATGGACGGGGTTATAAGTGTTTTCACAGCGCCCTGCTGAGACGTCGCAGTCAGTCAGATTGCTTTCACATCGGTTTGAGGTCATGCGACGAAGTTTGCAGACTCGTGTAGTCTCTGGTAAGTAGCAACTGAGGACAGCGTCCCTTTGCCCGAGAGGTTCCACCCGAGCCGTGAATAAACGGCTCACCGTCACAGGTGAGTCGGCTGTCGCGTGACAGCGTTAAGACGCGTCAGGTGAGCCGCGCAGGCCTTCGCGTGGCCGCGTTGCCGCCTCCGCGTGAGCCGCCTTGGCCTTCGCGTGACCGCGACTTTCACGCGGCGGCAACGTGCCGCTCACGCGGGAGGTTCGCCCTTCCAATTCTCCCTTCGCAGTTTTAAGTGGCCGTTTTGCGCTTGTCACCCGTCGCTCAACTCTTGATTCATCCGATATGATCAAACTCGGAGTCAATATCGATCACGTCGCGACACTGCGTCAGGCCCGCTATCGCGAGATGCCAGAATCGCCGAACGCTGAGCCGGATCCTGTTGCGGCAGCTCTGGCGGCGGAGCAGGCCGGAGCTCACGGAATCACAGCCCATCTCCGCCTTGACCGGAGGCACATTCAGGATCAGGACATCCATAATTTGCGGGAGAGAATCGGCACCAAGCTTAACCTGGAAATGGGCAACTCGGCAGAAATTGTTGAGATCGCCTTGAGCATTCTGCCGCATGATGTTTGCCTGGTCCCGGAAAATCGGCAGGAAGTGACAACGGAAGGCGGACTCGATTGCGCAGCGCAGAAGCCCTCGCTACGCCCCACGATTGCCTGCCTCAAGGAGCGAGGGATCCTGGTAAGTCTTTTTATCGACCCCGAGGAGCCCCAGGTTGCGGCGGCGGCGGAGCTTGGTGCGCAGTTCGTCGAATTGCACACCGGATCATTCGCAAATAGCTTGGGGGCGGACCGGGAGATCGAGCTTGCCCGGCTCATCAAGGCCGCGGAATTGGCGCATTCCTCAGGATTGAATGTCAACGCCGGGCACGGAATTAACTACGAGAATATCCATCACATCCTCCGGATTCCTCACCTTGTAGAACTGAACATCGGCCACTCCATCGTTTCGCGGGCGATTCTCGCCGGAATGGAAACAGCGGTGAGGCGGATGCTGCATTTGATGAATGGATGAATTTCGATCAGTTTCTCACGAGCGAGCTCGAGCGCATTCGGGATGCGGGCCTCCGCCGTTTCTTGCGCATCCTCGATTCCCCTCAAGGACCGGAGGTGTCTTGCGGCGCACGGTTGCTGGCAAACTTCTCTTCCAACGACTACCTCGGGCTGGCCGCGCATCAAGATCTTCGCAAGGCGGCGCATGACGCGCTCGAAGAGGCCGGCGCGGGAGCGGGAGCCTCGCGATTGGTTTGCGGCACGCACAGGCATCATCAACGCCTCGAGGAAGCGCTGAGGCGATTCAAGCAGACCGAGGCCGCTTTGAGCTTTTCAAGCGGCTATGCCGCGGCGCTGGGAACGATCCCCGCGCTGGCTGGGAAGGGCGACGTGATTATTTTGGACAAGCTTTGTCACGCTTGTCTCGTGGATGGCGCGCGGCTCAGCGGGGCGTCGATGCGGGTCTTCCCGCACAATCGGCTCGAGAAATTGGAAAGCCATCTGCGGTGGGCAGCGGAGAAGCACCCCGATGCGCGAGTCCTCGTCCTCATCGAGTCCGTTTACAGCATGGACGGAGACCGCGCCCCGTTGGCCGAAATTGTCGAGTTGAAGGAACGCTTCGGGGCATGGCTTCTTGTTGATGAAGCGCATGGGATCGGCGTCATCGGAAAACAGGGTCGTGGCCTGGCGGATGAGTCCGGGGTTTCCACCCGGATCGACATACAGATGGGTACGCTCGGGAAAGCGCTGGGATCCTCTGGCGCCTATATTTGCGGCAGTGCCGCCCTGCGTGACTATCTGATAAACCGGGCTCGCAGCTTCATTTTCTCCACTGCGCCACCGCCGCATTGCGCGGCAGTTTCCTGTGCGGCGGTCGAACTCCTCGAATCGGACGAGGGAGGAGCGCTCGTGAGGAAGCTTCAGGAAAATATGGCAACGCTCGCTTCTGGTCTGCTCGCGCCTGCGCAAAGTGCCATCTTTCCAGTAATCGTCGGTGGTGAAGAGCGAGCGATGGAGGCTTCAACAACGCTCTTGGCTGCGGGCTTTCTGGTCCCCGCCATCCGCTATCCGACCGTCGCGCGAGGGTCCGCCAGGTTGCGCATCACGGTGACGGCCGCTCACCAGCGAGAGATGATCGAACGCCTCGTGCCAGCTGTCAGTTCTGCCCTATCTGCGAACAGAACAATGTCCGCCACAATATTGTAACCGGTATCGTTTATACAGTCCCCCCAACTCTTTAAAAATCGGAATTGAGAAATCCTAGATGCGGTTACGGCGGCGACGGCAATCCGGCAGCCCCTGTGGTCGACTGGATAATCTGCCCTCCACCGGGAACTGCGGGCTGGATTGCCGATACCGGCTGAACCACTGAACTGCCTAAACTCGAAAAAGGCTGTGGAAGCGGACCTCCCAAACCCGGTTCAGAAAACATGGGCCGGAATGGTATGTCGGATTTGTCGGACTTTTCCTCGGGCTTGCTCGGCGCGATCGATTTTTCGCTGCTCTTGGAAGCAAGCGTTTTTTCGTAAGCAGCGATGAAGGGCTGAAATGCCGAGATTTCCCCCAGCCGGATCTCGACGGGAGATTCACGGCCAGATTCTTGATCTCCATCAGATTTCGGATCTTCCTCGGAAGACTTGAGCGCCTCCTTGCGTTCGTACCAGAACCTTCCGTCTTTCGCCCGGTCTTTCTGGAATCCGTATTTTTGGAAGTCAACGTCACCAAGCTGGGTGATCGGAAGTCTGGTGATTCCCGAATCATTCGTAATGCGGATCGTGTAATCATCGGTGACCTCGACGAATCCGAAGAGTCTTGTTCCGTCGAGCTTTGTCACCGTGCTCTTTTCGGCCTTTGCAGAGCTGTTCGTCTGCTTTGCGCCGGTCGCGGAGTTGTCCGTCTGCGACTGGAGGGGAGCGCATAGCGTTGTGGCGCAAGCCGTCGCAAGAAGCCAAGTGCGCATGTCCATTGCCATGCGTCAAAGATTCTCCATTATTTGATGAATGGCAACGATCCTCTCCAACATCTTCGTCGATCGCTCTCGTACATCCTGAAGGAGACTGTTTGCCAGCTTTCGTTTCGTTGTCTATGCAGGAAAGGATGCAGGAGAGTTACGATGTCGCCGTGATAGGTGGGGCGTTTTCCGGAGCGGCAGCCGCTTTGCTGCTTCGACGCGAAGCTCCCGATCTTCGTGTTGTTGTCATCGAACGATCGGCGCACTTCGATCGCAAGGTGGGCGAGGCGACCACAGAGGTGAGCGGGTGTTTCCTTACCAAACGCCTGGCGCTTACGCATCACCTCTGCCATCACCATGTTGTAAAGAACGGCTTGCGCTTCTGGTTTTCGCGAGGACCCGAAGATGACTTTGACCGGTGCGGAGAGCTGGGAGCGTATTATCAGGTGCGTTTGCCATCTTATCAAGTGGATCGCGAGGTGCTCGATGAGCATGTGCTCTCGCTCGCGAAAGAAGCCGGCGCGGACGTTTGGCGTCCTGCAAAGGTCGTCTCGATCGAAGTTTCAGAAGCCGGTCCTTCCCGTCTCATGGTTCGCGACAACGGCGGAGAGCGCGAACTCTTTACCCGCTGGTTGATCGATGCGAGCGGTCGGGCGGCCTTGCTTGCACGCCGGATGGAACTCTTACGCAGTCTGCCCGAGCATCCTACGAATGCGATTTGGGCGCGTTTTCGCAATGTGAAGGATTGGGACGGTTATGATCTCCTGAGCCGCTTTCCGAGCTATGCCGGTTCATGCCAGGTCAGCCGGGCATCGGCAACGAACCATCTCACAGGCTACGGCTGGTGGTGCTGGATCATTCCGTTGCGGGGAGGGGACTACAGCGCTGGATTGGTCTATGATTCACGTCTCTACAGCCCGCCGGAATGCGCGCGCTTGGGCGACAGGTTGAAAGCGCACTTGCTGACGCACCCCGTCGGGAGGCAAATTTTCATGGACGCCGAATACATTGAAGGCGACGTCAAGGCGTATTCGGCGCTTCCCTACTATGCCGAACGAATTGCCGGGCCAGGCTGGCAGATCGTTGGCGATGCAGCCTCTTTCTTGGATCCGCTTTACAGTCAGGGACTCGATTATTGTTCGTGGACAGTCTCCTCCGCCGTGGACCGCATCACACGAGAAAGTCGGGGAGAGTGCTGCGATTTGAAAGACCTGAATGAGCGGTTTTCGCGTTCGTTTTGGGGCTGGTTTAGGGCGCTTTACAAGGACAAGTACCATTACCTGGGCGACCAGGAGTTGATGAGCGCTGCCTTTCTCATGGATCTCGGGTTATTTTTTTTTGGTCCTGTTCGCAGCGTGCTTCGGTGCCCGCGCGCGGGATTTACGGAGTTTCCCTTCGAAGGGTCGTTTGATGGGGTGATCGTCAGCCGCCTGATGGCCTTTTACAATCAGCGCCTTGCGCGCATCGCGCAAAAGCGCAAGGCGGCCGGTGTCTACGGCTCGATGAATCTGGACTCACGGACATTGCTAAAAGGTTTCGAACCGAATCGGCACGTTTGGAAGCTGATCTTGCGCGGCGCGAGGATCTGGTTGCGTGCCGAACTGCGCAGCCTCTCCCTGCCGGCGACGAGCTCTACGCCGATCGGTCATCCGGTCTCAGCGGTCTGATATGGCCTTCTCCTCCTTTCGGGACTTTGTCGAAGCGCTTGACAGGGCCGGCGAACTTATGCGTATCAGCCAGCCCGTGGCAACCGAGCTCGAGATCACCGAGCTCGCAAACCGCGAGATGAAGTCGCCGGCAGGCGGCAAAGCCATTTTGATCGAAAAACCTACGATCAACGGCGAAATAAGTCCGTTTCCCGTCGCGATCAACACGATGGGCTCCTGGAAGCGAATGGCCATGAGCATGGGCGCGGACTCTGTGGATGACGTCGCTGCCGGGCTCGGCGCGCTAATGAAGGCCAAGCCGCCTACCAACCTTCGGGAAACGCTGAGATTGCTGGGCACGGCGCTGGAGATGCGCCACGCGAAACCCAAACGGGTGAGTAGCGGCCCGTGCAAGGAGGTCATTCACAAAGTTCAGAGCGAGGAGCTGAAAGTTGAGGGCTGGCCTCCGGCGCCGGACTGGAAGAATCCCCGCGCCTTCAGCTCTCGACTCCCAAGTCTTCTTAATCTCCCGATTCTCAAGTGCTGGCCGCTCGATGGCGGACGCTTCATCACGCTGCCGTGCGTGGTCACTCAGGACCCGGACACCGGGGAGCGCAACGTCGGAATGTATCGCATTCAGATCTACGACGAGCGCACCACAGGCATGCACTGGCAGCTTCAGAAGGTTGGAGCACGCCACGGACGCCGGTATTACGAAACGGGTACTCGCATGCCGGTCGCAATCTTCCTTGGCGGCGATCCTGCGTTTCCCTTTGCCGCCACCGCGCCGCTGCCCGATGGACTCGATGAATTTTTACTCGCCGGCTATCTGCGCAAAAAATCCATCGAGCTCGTAAAGTGCGAGACCAGTGACCTCGAAGTCCCCGCCAATGCGGACTTTGTTATCGAAGGCTACGTCGATCCGCGCGAACCGCTTCGCGAGGAAGGACCGTTCGGAGATCACACAGGCTACTACACTCTGCCTGAGCTTTATCCCGTCTTTCATATCACGGCCATCACACATCGCAGGGATGCCGTCTATCCGGCAACCATTGTCGGCATCCCGCCAATGGAGGATTTCTACATGGGCAGTGCCTCGGTGAAACTGTTCCTGCCCGTCTTCAAAATGAACTTTCCCGAAATCGTGGATATCGCGCTTCCGGCCGAGGGCGTTTTCCACAACCTTGTTTTCGTCAGCATTAAAAAGACCTACCCGATGCAGGCCTACAAGATTATGCACGGCCTCTGGGGGATGGGGCAGATGATGTTTACGAAATACGTCATCGTGGTGGATCACGACGTGAATGTGCACAGCACGAGCGACGTTCTCTTCCGTCTTTGTGCCAATACTGACCCAAGGCGCGACAGCATCTTTACCAAGGGACCCTCTGATGTGCTTGACCATGCCACGAGCGAAATCGCTATCGGCAGCAAACTTGGCATAGACGCAACGAAGAAACTTCCCGGTGAAGGCTTTCAACGCCGCTGGCCGCCGCTCATTGGCATGGACGAAGCCGTGCGCAAACGCGTCGATGCGCTTCTCAGCACAAACAGATAGGCATCGAGTCCAGCGACGGATCTACAAGCTACTGGTGTCATTGTAAGCGGGAAGCGACTTTTCGGGTCCGCGCCCAAACAAGACTTTCAGCATGAGCATCGAACGGCGCTTGAAGGAACTCGGTCTCACGCTGCCCGGCCCGCCGAAGCAGGCCGGCAGTTATGTGCCATGGAGTTAACGGCGACCTTCTCGCGGCCGCGGTCGCGTTGCCGGCGCGCGCAGCGCAAGAGACGGGCTCGGGTCTGACGCTGTCCTCGCGCAAACGTCGGGTTATCCCTTGGCGGCAATCTTTGTCGCATATGCGGCAAAAACTCGTTTGCGGTTTCGTGTTGAGGGCGGAGGCGAGGGCTGCGAGCGTATTTTGGCAGCGCAGCTGGAGGGTGGAGTGTGGACAGGCTCGATGGCCGAAGATAACGCTTGCTCGATGAGTGAGATGAATACTCCTGAGCGGAGATTGCGAGCGCTTCTTGGAACGGACTGCCACGATCCAATGGGCGCTGATGATTTGTGTCTACTGCGTCAGCCACGCCCCGGCGCTCTTAACCTTGGAGATACCCGGTTTCGAAGGAAAGAACGGGAAGTTGCTTCTTTATTTCGTCCTGGTGGTGCAGGCGAGCGACGTTTTGCAGTACATCTGGGGAAAAACCCTCGGCAAACACAAGATAGCCCCGGCGGTGAGTCCTAACAAGACTTGGGAAGGCTTTCTCGGTGGCGTGGCAACGGCAACGTTGCTCGGGACCGCCCTTTGGTGGGCGACGCCTTTCACGCCGTGGCAGGCTGCGGGCATGTCGTTTGCCATTACGCTGATGGGATTCGCGGCGCGTCGGATCCGAAGTCGCGCGCGTTGCATGCGGGGCAGCGATGGGTGACGGTCTAGCCCGCTTATCTCACACTCGGGTGGTTCAGATTGCGTAATGCTTTGGTCGCCAGAGGGTGAGGACGACCAAGGCATATCCAAGTTGATATGGTGCGGGAGGACGAATCCGCCGGCGGCCAAATGATTAGCAAGATGGGCCGCCAGAGGGTGAGATATGCGGTCTAGGCATCCGCCGGCGTGCTCAGCAAGTCTGCGGCTTTGTTCCAGGCGGCGTTCGCCATTTCCAACTCTAAGGTCACCGCCGAAAGCTCGCGGTGGAGTGCAAGCGGCCTCGCCGCGTCGTCGTAGAGATCAGGATGCTCCAGTTGCATTGCAAGCTCCCTTTGTTTCGTTTCGAGCCTTAGGATTGTGGCCTCCAATCTGCCGAGATCCTTCTCTCGCGCACGGCGCTCCCTTGTGGATGCCTGCTTAAGTTCGGCGTCCGCCTTGCGGCGCTCGCGGATCTCCCGGAGGCCGTGTCTGCGCTCTGGAAGAGCAGATTGTTTGATTCGCTCATTGCCTTTGGCTAACGGGGCTATCAATGCGTCGCGTTCGGAGGTTGCCTGGGACTTCTCGAGGTAATAGTCGTATTCGCCCGCGTAGGGCGTGAGGTGTCCCGCGTCGATGTGAAGGACAGTGCTGGCGATGGAGCGGATGAAGTGCACGTCATGGCTGATGAAGACGAGAGATACCCTCGTATTGCTGGAGAGCCTGGATAAACGCATCGATGCTCGGCATGTCGAGATGCGTGGTCGGCTCATCCAGAAGCAGCAAGTTGGGCGGCTGGAGCAGGATCTTCACGAGCGCAAGACGGCTTTTCTCACCGCCGCTCAGCACAGCGACGTTCTTAAAGACATCATCACCGCGGAAGAGAAATGAACCGAGGACAGTGCGAGCAACTTGCTCTCCGATGTTTACCGCATCCGCCACCGCCTCCTCAAGCACGGTGCGTCTTTCATCGAGGGTGTCTGCCCTATGCTGCGCGAAATAGCCGATGCTGACATTATGACCCGGCAAGCGCTCACCTGCCTGGATGTGAACAAGCCCGGCGAGGATTTTTAGGAGGGTCGATTTGCCGGCCCCGTTCGGGCCGACCAGGACCGTGCGCTGGCCGCGCTCCATCGTGAGGTTGAGATTTTCATAGACGGTATGATCTCCGTAGGCTTGTAGCACGCGCTCCAGTCTCATCACGCGCAGGCCGGCACGCGCTGGTTGAGGAAACTTGAATTTGACGGTCGCCTCCCTGCCTTGCGGTGCTTCGAGGCGATCCATCTTTTCCAGACGTTTGAGCCGTTCCTGCGCCTGAGAGGCTTTGCTCGCCTTGGCACGAAAGCGGTTGACGAACTCCTCGAGGTGCGCGATTTCGCGCTGCTGATTCTTATAGGCGGCGAGGTGGTGTTCCTCTCGGGCGCGTTTTTGCGACAGAAAATCGTCGTAGTTGCCAGTGTAGCGTTGGAGGCGCTGGCGGGAGATTTCCACAATATTCCGGCAAATGGCGTTGAGAAATGCGCGATCGTGAGAGATCGCCAGGATCGCTCCCGGGTAAATTTTGAGGTAATTCTGAAACCATCCGAGAGATTCGAGATCGAGGTGATTTGTCGGTTCATCGAGCATGAGCAGGTCCGGCTCCATCACGAGCAGTCGGGCGAGATGGGCCCGCATGATCCATCCGCCGGACATCGATCGAGCCTGTCGGTCGAAGTCGCCTTCGCGGAAGGCCAGTCCGGCAAGGATACGCTTGGCTTTCGCCTCAAGGTTGTAACCGTCCAGCTCGACATATCGCGCGATGGCTTCATGATGCTCGTCCGAGCTTTCATCAGGGTTTTCGCGCAGCGCCTTCTGCACTTCGACGAAGCTCTTGGAAATTGCCATGGCCAGCTCAAGAACGGTTTCGCCGCCGCTGGGTGCGCTTTCTTGCGGAAGGAAGCCCAAACTGACTCCCCGCGGAAGCGAGATCGTCCCGGCATCCGGGGAGATTTCACGAAGAATGAGCGAAAAGAGCGTGGACTTGCCCGCACCGTTGGGTCCGATCAGGCCAACGCGGTCGCCCGCATTAATTTGCAGCGCCGCGTCCTCGAAAAGAACGCGTCCCGCGTATGATTTGGTCAGCTGCGAAACCGTGAGCATGGCAAAAGGCGCGGAATTTAGCGCGCTAAGCCAGCATCCGCAAGCCCTCGTCTATGGCGTCAGGTAGAGGACGAGGGCCGTTGCCCCCAAGCTCCGCATCAACGCGTTCGAGCCGCCGAATCAAGTCGAGAACCTCTCGCCGCGAATAGGGTCCTCCCGCGGCTTCGCAGAAATGGGTGCGACAGCCAAAAGGACGCGCCTGATAAATGAGGCAGCGCAAAGTCTTCGGATCCAGAAAGGGGCACGCCCCGTCCTTGCGATCCGGAAGCTTCCGGCGTCCCGAAGCCCGCAAGGCTTTCGCGGCAACGAGCGCTTCTCCCTTGGTCAGAAACGGAGTCAGCCCGGTCAGCTTGAAGTGACAGCATTCCGTGCGCAGCGTGCATCGGCGATCAATCGGCCGCGCGGCCAGATCGGAGTAAACAACACGCACCTCGGCCAGGGCAGCATTGCGCTCGGCGTCACGAATGCGGCAAGAACTCATTGAGAAACTTTAGCGATGAACGGTTCCTAGGCAACCAATCCCGCCGCATTCCCACTAGCCCAGGCCCACTGGAAATTGTATCCGCCGAGCCAGCCGGTCACATCGACGACTTCCCCGATAAAGAAAAGGCCGCGCACGCTTCGGGATTCCATGCTTTTGGAGGAGAGTTCACTGGTGTCGACTCCGCCAAGAGTGACCTCGGCTTTCGGATAACCCTCGGTGCCTGAGAATGTAAGAGGCCAATGGTGAAGCAGTTTGTCGAGGTCGCAGAGCTCCCGGGCGTTGTAGTGTGACAAGGGCTTATCCGAAGCGTGGCGCCGGATCCATACTTCCACGAATCGGCGTGGCCAGTGACGGCTGAGCAGTGCGACTGCGTTCGGAATACGTTCGGCGGAGAGCAAGCCTGAATCCTTAGTCTCCGGAAGGAGATCAAAGGACACTGCTTCGTGGTCCCTCAAATACGATGAAATCTGCAGGATCGCGGGGCCGCTCAAACCCCGATGGGTGAAGAGCATGGCTTCATTGAATGACGCGCCGCCGGCGCGGGCAATGACCGGCAATGCAACGCCGCTGAGCATTTGAAAACTCGCCCTTTCCTCGTCATGAAAGGTCAGAGGCACCAGGCCGGGCCGCAGCTCCGTCACGCGCAATCCGAACTGAGCGGCCGTGCGATATCCAAAGTCCGTCGCCCCAAGCTTGGCAAAGGACAATCCACCGGTGGCGACGACCAGCGAATCGCAGACGAGGCTCCCTGTGTTTGTCTTGAGGTGAAAGCGATCCGATTTTCGCACCTCCGTCACGTGGCAGCTGCAGCGGATATGCGTCTTTGCCGCACGGCACTCCTCGAGCAGCATCGCAATGATCGCGCGGGAACTGCCGTTGCAGAATTGCTGGCCGAGCTTCTTTTCGTGATAGGCAATCCCGTGACTTTCAACGAGGCCGATGAAGTCCCAAGGCGTGTATCGCGCCAGCGCCGATCGGCAGAAGTCGCGATTCTTCGAAAGAAAATTGTCGGGTCCGGCGTGGATATTCGTGAAGTTGCAGCGTCCTCCGCCGGATATCGCGATCTTCTTGCCTGCACGATCATTTTGCTCCAGCAGGGCCACTCGGCGCCCGCGTTGCCCAGCGGTCAGTGCGCACATCATCCCGGCCGCTCCGCCCCCCACAACTATGACATCGAAGACCGAGGAGGGTTCCGAAGTCATCGGGGTTCTCAGCGCGAAGAGAAGCTTGGCGCGGGAGTGATCGAGAATTCAGAGCTCAGCGCCAAACTGATCTTGTGCGGCTTTCAGACGTTCATAAAGCGGATGCAACGCTTCGGGGATGATGCGGGCGCCGCCGACAACCGTCATGAAATTCGCATCACCCACCCAGCGTGGGACGATATGCAGGTGGAGATGGTCCTGGACTCCTGCGCCCGCGGGTTTTCCCAAATTCCAGCCGATATTAAACCCTTGAGCTTTGACGCACTCCTTGAGCAAGCGCTGGGCATGAATGCAGAGATGCCAAACTTCAAGCACCTCGTCATCGGTGAGCTCAGTCATCTCGGAGACCTTGCGATAGGGCACTGCCATCAAATGCCCTGCCGAATACGGATACTTGTTCATGAGGAGAAACGCGGCCTTGCGGCGAGTGACGACGAGATGGGCGGCGTCGTCATCGGCTTGCGCGGCTTCGCTAAGGAAATCGGATCCGGCTTGGTGTTCCGCGCGGAAATACTCGACGCGCCAAGGCGCCCAGATGGATTCGAGATGGGTCTTAAGAAAGGACTCGTTCATGCCGGTTTTCTGATCGTGAAGGTACGAGCGCTTTCGGTCTTCCCCTTGAGGGAAATCTCTCCTACCGGCTCGAAGGGAAAGCGGCTGCGCGTGGCGACGTAGGTGAACTCACTGACGAGGATGTCCACTTGGCGATCGCGCGTGGCTTGTTCAAGACGCGAGGCGAGATTAATTGAGTCGCCGATGGCGGTAAACTCCATGCGTTGCTTGGAGCCGATATTTCCCACGATGGCAAGGCCGGTATTGATGCCGATGCCTATGCGCAGGGAAGCCAAGGCGTCTCGCGCCCTGCTTTCGGAGGTGGCCCACTTCTCCTGCAGATCCTTTAGAGCGGTACGCATGTCGAGCGCGGCTTGCACTGCGTGTTCCTCCTGGAATTCGTCGTCCCGCAGGGCTCCAAATAGCGCCATGAGGCCATCGCCCATGAATTTGTTCAAGTGCCCAAAATTCTTGAAGACCGCATCGATCATCTTCTCGAAGTAATCGTTCAACATCGCGACTGTTTCCTCCGGACTCAACTGCTCGGAAAAATGGGTGAATCCACGCACGTCGGCGAAGAGCGCCGTGACTTTCTTGCGTTGGCTGTAAAGTTCGGAGGGTCTGCCGGCGTAGATGATTTCATTGAGGATGTCTTCGGATACATACCGCGCAAGCGCGCTCTTTAGATCCTCTCGCTGTTGCAAACCAATGGTCATCTTGTTGAGAGCGTTGGCAACTTCCTCGAACTCGTCCTTCGAGGAGAGTTTGAGCGTTTGGCTATAGTCGCCTCCCGCGATGCGCTCGACGGCGTTGCGGATGGTGATCAACGGTCGAGCGATCCTCCGCGACGCGAAGCTGGCCAGGAAATAGGCGGCGATGAGGGAGACGCCGAGAGCCAGAGCGCCGTTCCAAAACAAACCGTTCAGGCGCTGTATGGTTTCCGTCGCGCTGATATCCACGCCGACCGCTCCCACCGTCTGATTGCTCGCATCGCGGATTGGCGCGTTAGCGGTAAGCCAAAGCCCCCATTGATCGCTCACAAACTCCTCGTCGGCTTGAAACTCATTGAAGCGGACAAGGTAATTCGGGTTCGTGGTCTTATAGATGTCGCCGACATTCGATTTGTTCACACCATCTTCCTCGGCGTCCAAAACGAACTCGGCCGTTTTGGGATCTTGAGGGTAGGGGCGCATGGAGTAAATGTACTTGACGTAGATGTCGCGGCGCCGATTCGCATCGCGAGCGCGCCTCAATTCACTTTCGAGCTGCTTGTAGGCGGGAGTATCCTGGTCGGAACGCGTGCGGATTCCATTGTGAGAATCCGCGTCCATCATGGCGGCTGCTGTGGCCGCGATGGAAAGCACGTTGGTTTGCATCAGATCCATGAACAGCTGCTTCGTCGGACGATACATGAAGGCGGCGATGAGCAAGCCGGTCAGGATAGCCATGACCAGAAAGAGGGTGAAAACTCTCGTCCGGAAGCGCATTGATAAGGTCCGCGCGTAAGAATCTACTGAAATTCCCGAAAGGAAATCTCGAACTCGGGAATTTTATCGGAGGGCGTCGAGAATCGCTTTTGAGGCGCGGCGGGTTGCGCCTTGCGCTTCGAGGGTCGATACGATTTCGCTGACCTTCGCGACAAGGCGGGAGCGATGCTCTGAATCATTCACCAGGAGCAGGGCCTCCGCGGCGAGGGCCTCCGGCGTGGCAAGGTGCTGAATGAACTCGCGGATGACGTGGGGCGCCGGTCTTGCGGGCAGACGGGGGTCCCCGGGCGGGTTCTGTTTGTAGTTGTTCAAAATATTGATAATGCCAAGGCAGTCGACATCGACCAGGCGGCGGCCTACCTCGAAGGTGAGCCACGCGACCCGATAGACGAGACAGTAAGGAAGACCAAAAAAGGCAGCCTCGAGAGTGGCGGTGCCGGAACAGACAATGCCAGCGCAAGCACGCTGCATGAGTCGATGAGCAGTTCCGGAATGGATCGCGATAGGCAAGTCGCCGGTCATTTGCCGCATCCGATTGGCATGCGCTTCGTTGGCTGCGGCGGCTTCAAAGCGGACATCCGGTCTTCGTTTCCGGATCAGATGGCCGGCTGCGACCATAGCGGGGAAGATGCGCTTCACCTCCCGTTCGCGGCTGCCCGGGAAGAGTCCCAGGAGGTTTTGGTCTCGGTCGACGCCGGTTTTCTCTGCGGCAAGCGCTTCGAGGAGGGGATGACCGGCAAAGATCGTGTGCAGCCCGCTCGCTTCGTACATCGGCTGCTCGAACGGAAAAACGCAGATCATCAAGTCGAGATAGCGCGCCATTTTTGGAATCCGGCCGCGGTTCCATGCCCAGACTTGAGGGCTGATATAGAAGAGGATCTTTCCCGGAAAGCCGCGCGCCCGCAGAGCTTTTGCCAGGCGGAGATTGAATCCGGGATAGTCGACCAATACGACGGCGTCTGGCTTTGTCTCTTCGATCTGATCGAGCATGCTGTGGAATTTTTTCCGAAAATAACCGTAATGCTTCAAGACGTCCCACAGTCCCAGCACGCCGGCTTCAGCGATCCAATCGTCGAAGGGCTCCGTTGCGAGGGCGCGCATTTTGGGTCCTCCCGCGCCAAGAAAGCGGAGTTTAGGGGCGAGCGTGAGCAAAACGCTCATCACCTCGGCGGCGCGGGCGTCCCCGCTGGCCTCGCCGGCGACGAACCACAGGGTGGTCATGGAAGCTGAAGATCGACCTTCTTTCGGGGATCGGCTTCCTCGATGCGGCGTGTGATTTCCAAGGCAATGTCGAGGGCATCTGCAGCCTCGTGACCGGATACCTTGGGCTTTGAACCCTCGAGCGCACAGCGGATAAAGGCCTCTAGCTCGATCTTGAGCGGTTCCCCGCGCCGAATCTCGACCTTGTCGCGGATGATTTCCTTCCCCTTCGGGCCATCGTGGAGGCGGTACATCACACCGTCCTGTTTTTGGTAATCCAGCGAAAGATAAGCATTCTCCTGGAACACACGGATTTTTCGCACTTTGTCGCGACTGATGCGGCTGGCGGTGACATTGGCAACACAGCCGCTCTCAAAGCGAAAGCGGACATTGGCGATATCCTCACCCTTGCTCAAAACGGCAATGCCGACCGGATCCATGCTGACGATCGGCGAACGGACTATGTGCAGGATAATCTCAATGTCGTGGATCATCAGATCGAGAACAACGCCGATATCGGTGCTTCGGTTGGGATACGGCGAGAGGCGAGTGACTTCCAGAAAACGCGGGTTATTGAGTTTGCCTTCCAGCGCGGCAAGGACCGGGTTGAATCGCTCGATGTGCCCTACCTGCAGCACGCAAGAACGGTTCGTAGCGAGCTCAGAAAGCGCGCGGGCATCAGCGGGTGTGTCAGCGACGGGCTTTTCCACAAGAAGGTGCTTGCCGCGTTCCAGGAGAAAGGCGCCGATCTCGTAGTGGGTAACGGTGGGCGTGCAGATCGTTGCCGCATCCACGAGCCCCGCAAACTCCTCCAGTGAGCTGGCGGCGTGCGTGCGGTACTTTCTTGCCACGTAACGCGCGGCGTCATGATTCTTGTCGTAGACGGCCGAAAGGGTGCAGTTCTCGAGTTGCGAATAGATGCGCGCATGATTGATGCCCATATGGCCGACGCCGACAACACCCGTGCGAAGAATGCTCATTCTGAAATGCCGTAAAGAGTAATGCCGCCTTCCGAAGCTGCGCGGCACACTGCGGGACTATCAAGCAGAAGGGTGCAGTTCGCTTCGCACGCGATGATTTTCAGTTTTGCCTCGCGCGCCACCGCGATGGTCATCTCGCCGATGACCGGAACGTCAAAGCGCATGTCGTGATTGGGTTTTGTCACCTTGACCAGGACTGCGTCCTTGCGTCCGAGGCTGCCGCCGCGGCGGATGCATTCGTTGGTGCCTTCAAAGGCCTCGACGGCGAGCACGGTGCCAGCTTTGACGATCACGGTCTGTCCGATATCGAGACGGCTGATTTCCTTGGCGATGTCAAAGCCGAAGCGCATGTCATCCATATCACGCGATCTGGGCCGAGGTCCCGCAATATGGCCCGAGCGAACAATATGGGCGTCGAGAAAGGTCGTAGCGTTCAGGAGCTCCACGCCGGCCTGTGCGAGCTGCTTCGCAACTTCTCCAAAGAGTGTCCCGGCATTGCGCCGCTTCAATCTTGCAAGGAGGATTAACGCGCGAACGTCCGGACGCAGATTGAAAAGGTTGGCCGGTGCGAGCTGTCCTGCCATCATGGCATGACGAGCTCCGGATTTTCTCGCGGCATCGAGCAGCTTGCCAAGCTGGCCGACCCGCAACCAATAGACTTCGTCCGCGTTGGCGCTTGTGGCTTCGGGCGTTTCACCTTCGAACGCCGCGACGGAAATCTTCTTCACTCCCGACGCCCGTGCAGACTCGATTAGGAGGGAGGGGTAGCGGCCTCTTCCGGCGATGAGAAAAAGGGTTTCAGGTATCGTCAACAAGCGCTGTGTACTCGGGCTGACTGGCGGTGACAAGCGGCGCGTGAGGAAGAGCTAATTGGAGATGATATCGCTGAAACGATTCACGCGGAACGAATCCCGCTTTTTCGACGGAGCCGAGGCAGGGGCCAGCATTGGGTTTTCTGATTCCTTGGGTTGGGCGCGCGCCGTCGATTCACCCGGCGGCAGCACTGCACTTGCCTGGACGTTGAATGTGTTGACTGCCACGAGCGCGCTGCGGCCGGCTCCGTACAGTTTGCGCCGTTGGGCGATGAATGAACTAGGGACGTAGTAATTGGAATAATCCTTCCCGAATCCGCGCTGGTTGTAGCCAATGAAAAGATTCTTTCGGATTTCGAAGTGAAGGTGCGCCGTATACATTCCGCGATTGGTTCCGATGGTGCCGATTTGCTGTCCCCGGACGATTTGCTGTCCATCGCGCACGAGGATCTTATCGAGGTGGGCGTAGGCGGAATCCGCCATCTTCATTTGTTTGTCTTCGAGAAAAATATGGCGGACGATGATTAAATTTCCCCAACCCATTCGCATATCGCGAGCGAGAACAACAAGGCCATTCGCCGCTGCGTAAACGGGTTTGCCCAAGTCTTTGTTGCCCCCTTCAAGGCCGTTCCAGTCCTCACCCATGTGGTATCTGGGCCGAAAGCCGCGAGAAGTATAATATCCGGAAGCATCGGGTTTTCCAACAGGTTGATCGAAACCATCAGCGAGGCGCGTTCTGGCCGTGTCCGGGGAAGGAGCACTGACCAAAACGGTGACAAGGCAAAAAAGGAAGATCCAGAATGCATATTTACGGAGGAACCGCATTGGTCGAACTTTAGTATTTGTAGGGTGGTCGTTGCAACTTTTTCGGTAGCCGCAGCTTGTCGAGAGGAGTCAAATCTCCTACGGGTTCTGTCAAATGTCATCCGTAACTTTTCTTGGGACGGGGCCGGGAGACGTAGCTGCCGGGCGTTTTCAGTCCAGCGTCCTTCTCGAAGTTGAACGCATGCGCGTGCTCCTTGATGCCGGTGAGCCGTGCGGCTCGCAGCTTCTTGAGATCGGTGTCTCCCTTGCCGACCTTGACGCGGTTTGGATAACCCATGCTCACGCCGATCACATCGGCGGTTTGCCGCTGCTGCTGCAAGCAAGCTGGCTGCACGGGCGGCAAAGGCCGCTGCCGGTGGGCGTGCCACGCCATGTTTCAGCGCCTCTGCGAGCGTGGCTCGACGCCGTTTTGCTGCCGTCTGAAATCCTTGGATTTGTTATCGAGATTTTTTCGTGGGAGGCGGAGACGGCAATTGCCCTCGATGGCATTACAGTCTTGCCGCATCGTACGACGCACCTGGACCGCGCTCGCGAAAAGATCAAAAATCTCAACATCGAATCGTTTCTTTTTGAGGTTCTCGCGGCGGGCAAGAGATTCATTTACTCGGGCGATCTTGGATCGGCTGAGGATCTGCGCGGCGTCGTGGAGAAACCCGTCGATGTTCTCATCTGCGAACTCGCCCATTTTACTCCCGAAGAGCTCGTTGCCGTGTTGCGCGGCGCCAGCATTGAAACTCTGTGTTTGACTCACCTTTCCAGAGAGCTTGACGAGCGTCGGGGAGACCTTCAAATGCTGTTCGAGCGCGAACTCTCGAGCATAGACGCCGTCTATTTGCCGGAAGACGGTGAGAATATCGAGCTTTAGAGCATTTGCTAGTGACTCAGCCAGCCGCCCAAGATCAGAAAAGTAACGACGATGGCGAGCGCAATCCGGTAGTAGCCGAAAATCTGCATGCCGTGCTTTTTGAGATAAGCCACCATCCATTTCACGGCGAGAACCGCGGAGACCCACGCGCCAAGGAAACCAAAGAAGAGTGCGAGCAGGCCAAAGGAGCGCGCCATTTCCTGGCCGTACTTCAAGCCGTCGTAGGCGGTGGCGGCACTCAAGGTAAGCAGTCCGAGCAAGAAGCTGAATTCGACTGCCGCCGGCAGGCTCAATCCGACAATGACGCCTCCAACGATAGTGACCAAGCTGCGGCTGACTCCTGGCCACATGGCGATACATTGGATCAATCCGACGACCACAGCCATTCTCCAGGTAAGAGAATCCAGGCTAAGACCCGATTTGTGGGTCGTCGTTTGACGCGAGGACTGCCACCAGCTCACTGCTAGAATCGCGACTCCGCCGAAAAACCAGGCCGCGACAATCGGCCAGAGTCCCCATGCTTCACCTCCGAAAAGATACTTCTTAATGGGCTTTTCAAAGAGCAGTCCAAAAAAAGCCGCAGGCAGAAAGGCGGCGATGACATTGAGAGCCATTTGGAATCCTTGGGGATCGCGGCCGATGACGCCGCGGGCCATTTGGCGAACGCGGGAAAAATAAAGCCCGAGGACTGCGACGATAGCCCCCGACTGAATGCAAATTGCGAAGGCATCCGCAGATTCGCTCTGGGGAATTCCCAGGGCGCGTTGAGTCAAAAGGAGGTGGCCTGTTGAGCTGACCGGAAGGTATTCTGTGACGCCCTCAACAATACCGAGAATCAGCGCCTTCCACCATTCCATGACGAACAATAGGCAGCGATTGACTCAAAAACTCTCGCGACTCTTTTCGTTTAGATCGCGTTCTCTCCGGTCTCTTCGGTGCGAATACGGATCGCGTTCTCTATGGGAAGCACGAAGATCTTGCCGTCCCCGATTTTACCGGTCTTGGCGGAATCCGAGATGGCCTTGACTGCTTTTTCGACAATGCTGTCGATGACGACGATTTCGAACTTGACCTTGGGCAGAAAATCGACGGTGTATTCGCTGCCGCGGTAAATTTCGGTGTGGCCTTTTTGGCGTCCAAAACCCTTCACTTCGCTGACGGTCATACCCTCGATGCCAACTTCCGCGAGAGCTTCTTTGACGTCCTCCATTTTGAAGGGTTTAATAATGGCCTCAATCTTCTTCATACAGCAGAGTGTTTAAGCAGCTTAGTGACCCTTGGCAAGCGGAGATGCGGAGGAAAATAGCCCGCCGTTTTCCGCCCGGATGAAGCCTCGTCATTGGCGGCGGAGTTCGGCTGGGCCTTATTTGCGGCTTCTTCCGCGCATAAAGCAATTTCGGGGCACGTGGCTGCATCGCAAGCTGGGCGACCGCTTATTCTCGCTCGAGATGTGGCAGCCTGAGCGTGCCCGCTTCGCCTCGGGATGCGCGATTGGCGTCTTCTTTGCGATGATGCCTTTGCCTTTCCAGATGCTCGCCGCAGCCCTGATCGCGTATCTGACTCGCGTGAATATCCCGGCGGCCATCGCCTGCACCTGGGTCAGCAACCCTCTGACGACACCGCTCTTGCTCCTGGCGCAGTACAAGCTTGGAAATGTGCTTATCGGAAGAACTCCAGCCGAAGAGCCGGCCGCTGATGTGCTTGCGTTTCTTTCTCGAGCCCCGCTGCCGCTCCTGGCCGGCGCCTTCCTCTCCGGAGCAATCGTTTCTCTGACGGTCTATCCGCTTGCTCTCAAAGGCTGGGATTGGTTCAGCGGACGGTTTCTTAAAGGCCGCTCCGAAGGGTCCGGAAAAAAACCTCACGCAACACCCAGGAATTCTGTTTAGTTCAACAAGAGGGGGGCATAGCTCAACGGTCAGAGCAGGCGGCTCATAACTGCTTGGTTCACGGTTCGAATCCGTGTGCCCCCAATTTCAGCAGCAACGAAAGTGGCATGCGTTCACTTCTTTTTCTTGCCACCGCCTGCCGCGGACTCATCACTTTCTTTCGATGACGTCTTCGCTTCGGCTTCTCGCGAAAGGCAGTTTTTTACTCTGTGTGCTGGCGCTGCTGGCGTTCGGGCTGGTTTTCGCGTGGTTTGCGTCGTGGCGCGCGGACAGGCTTGCAGCGCTGGATTCGGCCAGCGAGATTGCGAAGACTGATTTTGGACCGGTGGAATTTCTTATCCATGGGGAAGGGCCTGCGGTGCTAGTCTTTCACGGCGCGCCGGGCGGCTACGACCAGGCGATGATGCTGGGTTCTTTTTTCGCGGAGGACGAATTTCAGATCGTCGCGCCGTCGCGTCCCGGCTATTTGCGCACGCCGCTAGCTACCGGGCTTTCGCCTGAACAGCAAGCCGATGCGATGGCAGCTTTGATCGACAAGACGGGAATTTCCAGCGTGGCAGTTCTGGCAAGTTCATCGGGAGCGCCCGCAGCCATCCAATTCGTAATTCGGCATCCGGCGAAGGTCTGGGCTTTGGTTCTTATTGCCGCTGTGACAGCGAAGTTCGATCCCGCTGCGAATCCGCAGCGGACCGAGCCCGGAAGGATCGTGCTCAATGGATTCGGGAGCGACATTGGCGCCTGGGTTTGCGCTGAGGCGACCGAAAGAGATCCGGCCAGAACGCTTTCGTGGATTCTGAAAGCTCAGAACAGCGGCACCGAGGCCCAGCGTGATGCATTGGAAAATTATGTCCTTGGTGATTCGGATCAGCTCGAATGGTTCCAGAGCCTTGTAGGAACCTTCGTTCCGTTGGGAGCTAGAGAGGCCGGCATCCGCAACGACCTGGCTCAGATTCGCGCGATGCTGGATCTTCCGCTCGAGACCATCAGAGTCCCCACACTTGTCGTGCATGGCACCGCGGACAAATGCGTGCCAATTGAGAACGCGCAGGCGGTCGCTGGCAGAATCCCTGGAGCGATCCTGTATCCGATCGAGGGAGCCGGGCATCTCGTTGAAATTGGTCCCTGGGGTTCCGAGTTGCAGAAAAAGGTCGTCGAATTCCTTCGCCAACACTCCGGAGGCCAATCTCAACCCTGAACGTTGGAAAGGGGCGAGAAATGAAATGGATTCCGCCGGCGCTTGCCGAGGAATTTGCTTCCCTGGGGACGGACGCCTATCGAATCGCCGACGGCGAAGAATGCCGGATCGAGCGCTTTGGCGATGGCGTGATCATCTCTCATACCGCCGGGGAGCCGCCTTCAGGCGTTCTGGAAGAGCTCGCCGCCTGGTGCGGAAAAGCGGCTGTGCTGATCGAGAGGATGTATACGCGTCGCCTCGTCATAGGTCCCGGCAAGGACGACGCGCCACGGTCGATTGGGCGCAGTCCGCGCCAGCGCACCTCCGTTGTCCACGAAGAGGGCCTTTGTTATGAGATCGACTTCCTGGCGGGGTATTCCTGCGGTTTGTTTCTCGATCAACGCGCCAACCGAAGGAGGCTGCGTGCATCGAACGTCGAGAACCTGCTGAACATCTTCGCTTACACATGTTCGTTTTCCCTTGCCGCAGCCACGTGCGGCGCGCGCACACTAAGCATAGACCTGTCTAGGGCCGCGCTCGAACGCGGACGCCGCAACTTCGCGCTCAACGGACTTTCACTCGAAGGACATCGCTTCATAGCGGACGATGCCTTTGACGTATTGCCCCGGCTCGCCCGGCGCGGCGACAAATTCGATGCGATTGTTCTGGATCCGCCGACTTTTTCAAGAGGACGACGCGGCCGCCTCTTTCGCGCGGAAAGCGATTATGGCCGCCTCATCGAAATGGCGTTCGATTGCGCGGCTCCCGGCGGGATCATTCTTCTCTCGACGAATTGCTCGACCCTGGACGCTTCGCGGTTGCGAACTCTTGGCACCCGTCATGTTTCGTCGCCTGTAACTTTCTCCGCCTCGCCGGCGCTGCCTGACATTCCGGCAGGGCATGGCGCTGCGACGGTTTGGATGGAACTCAGTTGATGAGGAAGTCCGGGTGCTGCGTGGCCCGTCCTGAAATCGTCATCAATTCTTGGCGCAGATGCTGCCCGATGAGACTTCGAACCCGCCCGTTTGAGCAGGCCGGACGGGACTGGTGCGAATTCATGGCTCGGCTTCAACAGGATTGGTCAGCCTCCCGATCTTTTCGATATCAATAGAGACACTGTCGCCGGGTTTGAGCCAGCGGGGCGGATTCGCAGCCATTCCGACCCCGTGCGGCGTTCCTGTGAGAATCGTCGTGCCAGGAAGCAGCGTGGTGCTGCCGCTCAAAAACTCGATGATCGCGGGGACATCGAAGATCATGTCGTTCGTGTTCCAGTCCTGGACCGCAATACCATTTAAGATGGTTCGGATGGCCAGGGCGTTGGGGTTGGGAATTTCGTCCGGAGTTACTAGGCACGGACCGAGCGGACAAAAGGAATCAAACGATTTTCCGCGGCACCACTGGCCGCCGCTCTTCTTCTTCTGCCAGTCTCGCGCGCTCACGTCGTTGGCGCATGTGTAGCCGAGCACAAAATCCAATGCGTTCTCGCGGGACACGTTCTTGCATGGGATTTTGATAACGACGGCAAGTTCGCACTCGTGGTCGACCTCCTCACTGGCCAGATGAGTCGGAATGAAGATCGGATCGCCCGGATTTTGGAGGGTATTTAGACCTTTGGCGAATAGCACGGGAAACTCCGGGACTTTCGCCCGGGTTTCTTCCGCGTGCCGGCGGTAGTTCAGCCCGATTCCGAGAATCTGAGATGGCTGGAGAGGCGCGAGAAGTTTCCTCACGTCGGCCGGACGGTTCGTGGGTTTCAATTCGGAGAACAGCGTGCCGGTGAGTTCGATCGCCGAGCCGTCTTCCTGTTCCGCGCCATAGTGTTCGCTCCCGTGACGATCGAGGTAGCGAATGATCTTCATGGGTTCGGTTGGAGATTGCCGGTCTTTCCCTTGGTCGTCGAGTGAAGTGTCGACAAAATTTCATGGAGGAATGAGCCTCGCTGACGCACAATGCCCTTGAGCAAGGCTTTTCCCAATCCGCAAATGAAAACGCACACCGTAACCCTCATTCCGGGCGATGGCGTCGGCCCCGAAATTGCAGACGCCGTTATCCAGATCTTCGAAGCTGCCAAAGCGCCCGTCCAGTGGGAGCGGCAAATAGTGAGCACCGAGTCCGTCGAACCCGGCGGACAGCTCATCTCCGAGGAGGCGCTCGCTTCCATCAGAAAGAATACTGTCGCACTCAAAGGACCTCTTGCCACGCCGATCGGCACCGGCCACGTCTCGCTCAATCTCACACTGCGCAAGGCATTTCAGCTCTACGCGAACCTCCGCCCATGCCGAAGCATCGCGGGATTGAAGACGCGCTACGACAACGTCGACCTCGTCGTGGTTCGCGAAAATACTGAAGGGGAGTATTCCGGACTCGAGCACGAGGTAGTGCCAGGCGTCGTCGAGTCACTCAAAGTCATCACGCGTGCTGCGTCGATACGAATTGCCGAGTCGGCATTCTATTACGCCGCTACGCAGAACCGCCGCAAAGTATCCGCGATCCACAAGGCGAATATCATGAAAAGGAGCGACGGGCTTTTCCTGAACTGCTGCCGCGAGGTTGCAAAAAAGTATCCACAGCTGCAGTACGAGGAAGTCATCGTCGATAACTGCTGCATGCAGCTTGTCATCAATCCGCGGCGCTTTGATGTGATGGTGCTGCCCAACCTTTACGGCGATATTGTTAGCGATCTCTGCGCAGGCTTGATCGGCGGGTTGGGGGTCGCGCCGAGCGGGAATATCGGTGAGAGTGCCGCGATCTTTGAGAGCGTCCACGGCACAGCGCCGGACATCGCAGGGCAAGGCAAAGCCAACCCAACGGCCCTCTTGCTCAGTGCCTGCATGATGTTGCGGCACCTCGGCGAAATCGATCTTGCCGGCCGAATCGAGCAGGCCTGCTATGATACAATCGCCAGCAAACAGCACATCACCTTTGACCTTGGCGGGAATGCCACGACATCCGAGTTTGCTCGAGCGATCATTGAACGATTGTAGCGCACGAAGCGCGCCGGCAAGCCTTCGGTTTGGTTGTAGAGGCCCTTTTGTAAAGGGCCTGTAGACAGGCGGCTGGCACAACCGGCTCTACAACAGGCTTCGCCTGCCGGACTGTCTACTCCCTGCAAAGCGGAGGCAAACTTCTTCCTGGCACGCACTCCATTTCGCCTCGGCGATTTTCTGCGCTACGGTTTCCGCGGGCGCCACTGCAACCGCGATTCAATGAAGCGCACAAGCGGCACGAACTCCTTCGGGACGTTTCCCAACAATATTGTGAGCCGCCGCGAACCCTCAGAAGTAGTAACCAAGATAGAGATTGTGCCCCGGTCAGGAGCGGAACGATCCGTGACGGGCTCTGGGGCATGCAGAAAATTGCAACTCTTCAACAATCGTTCGATTTCGGCAATTTCGCCGGGTGAAGCCGCGGCGGAATCGAGAGACCAGGCTTTCGGCACCGGCACTTGCAGCCCCGTTTGGATTGCTTCGATCTTGAGCATCATCTCTCGCGCGGCGTACTGCGCAGCTCACAATACCTTCACGTCTTTCCAGGCCTTGGTGACGGCCTGTTCCTCAAGACTGCCGGCTCCAAATTCGCCTCGCGCGGCCTGGACGGTGGCTTGGGCGGCGCGAACGAAGGTGGCGTTTTCGCCCAGAAGATCGCAGAGGGTACGATACCAGATGAGACCCGCCTTTTTCCACGCGTAGCCTCCGAGCTCAATAGCCGCGAGATAGAAGGCATGATTGGGAATGCCGGAATTGATGTGCACACCGCCCTGGTCGTCCCAGAGCGGCAATTCCTGGAAATCGTCCATGGTCGCAGGCTGCGGATCGGTGCCGAGCACAGGATGATTCACGTAGGCGGTACCAGGAGCCTTAAGCGAACGGAGGACGTATTTTTTGCCAACAATAACGTTCTCGCCCATCAGCCAGTTTGCCGTTTTGGCATCCTCGCTGGCGGCGCGCTGCTTGACAAGGGAGCCGAAAACATCGGAGAAGTGCTCATTGAGCGCGCCGCTCTGAAACTCGTAAACGAGCCCGGCTTCGTGCTGGGTCACGCCATGGCTGAGCTCGTGGCCGATGACGTCGATGTCAGAGGTGAAATTGCCGAAAACGCTGCCGTCCCCGTCGCCGTAAACCATTTGCTCTCCGTTCCAGAACGCGTTTTGATACGCTTGGCCGAAGTGAACGGTCTGAATGATCTCCATGCCGCGGTCGTCGATGGAGTTGCGACCATATTCCTCGCGATAGAGCTCGTAGGTCGATCCGGCGCCATCATAAACGGCGTCCACCGCAGCGTCCTGGGTGGGTTTCGCGCCCTCGCCACGGACGAGTTTGCCGGGAAGCTCTTCAGCCCCCCCGGCATCATAGACTTTTCTGATCAGCCTGTCGGGAGCAGCAGTGGCTGCCGCGCCAGCAATGGCACGGAAACCCAAAGCTTGAAAGGCATCCTGCGCCTCACGCCGCGTGCTGCGGAAATACCGCGAAACACGAAGTGATTTGAGCGCTTTCTCGCGGGCGTTGGCGGACTTGCCCTTCGCGGCAAGCTTTTCGAGCATATAGGGCGGCACTACGCAGTGCAGCGGGTTATGGTGGGTGCAGGTCATATGTCGTGATGTGGCGGGTTCGTTTCAGGTATCAGCGCTGGTTGGATCCACTTAAGCCGGATTGCGCGCGGCCGACCCGGGCATTCCGAAGAGTTCTCCTCTGACTTGGGCGCGCGGGAAATGCCGAAACAACGAGTTGAGGCTTCCCGAAAACCCCTTCAAGTCGCCCGAGAGCGACTGAGCCGCTTAGCAAGTGAGTAAGCGCAACCGGCATCGTAAAAAAAGATGAGAAACTCTCTCCGCTTCCAGGATACGCGAGGAGGGCTATTGCGCAAGGCCCCGGGTAAAACAAGCTCGCCACTTAGCACTTTTCTTCCGGCTTTAACCTGTCGCTTGAGGAAGCCTGCACCTTCAGATCGGCTCTCGCAAGCCGCCTGACCAAATCAGCACGCACAAGGTGGCGTCGACAAACCGACGGAGATAGTTCAGGGTCGCCCGAGCCCAAAAGACGCCGATCTGACGGGCATCGATGCCGGGGACGAGATTCTCGCCGCCGAAGAAACCGGGCAAGCGAAGGCAAAGCTCTGCTGTCCTTCCCGGTGGAGCGTCCCAGAAAAATGTCATGCTGCCGCAGGAGGAGGTCCAATTGCTCCAGAAACTCGTCGCGGAAAGTCCCTTGCGGATAACTTTGCCAGCGCGGTTTGCCGATCCGGCGGCGCCGCCAACGAAAAAAACCGTCCGGACGGCTTGATAAACGACCGTCCGGACGGTATGAGCGGGAAGGGCCAATGAAACAGACTGACACCGGATTGCGGGGAGCGCTGCTAGACGCTGCGGAGGCGGTGGTTGCGCGGCAGGGCGTGGCCAACCTCACGTTCGACGCTGTGGCCGCCGAGGCGGGGATGAGCAAGGGGGGGCTGCTGCATCACTTTCGGAGCAAGGACCGGCTTGTCGAGGCGTTGGTCGCACGGGCTGCGGAAAGCTGGCGCGCGTGCTGGATGGGATCCTATGAGCGCGCGCCCGAGGGCCCCGGGCGGATGACGCGAGGGCTGTTGAACCACTGCCTTTCTGACACTCAGACCTGGACGGAGCAGCTCCGGCGGAGTTCGTCTGCGGTCTTCGCGGCGCTCGCGCAGAACCCGTCGCTGATCGAGCCGATGCGCGCCGTCTACGTCGACCTCCATCGCCGCATCGCCGAGGACGGGCTGCCGCCGGGTGTTGGAGAGGCGGTGGTGACCGCGATTGACGGGCTGTGGCTTTACTGGGTTCTGGGGTTGGTTCCGGTTGATCAGGATTTGATGCGGCGCTTGCGCGCTGCGCTCGAAGAGATGCTTGTCCATTCGCAAGCGGGTCGTTCGTCGTTAAAGGGAAAGCTTCGTGCGGAGAAGCGCAAGGTCGCGGTCCGGACGGCTGGCAAGAAAGAGGGGAAACGCAAATTATGAATCATCGAGGTTGGATCGGATCTTCACTACTGCTCGCGACGGTGGTCTCGGTGGGGGCGGGGCTGGCAGCGTGGAAATATGCCTCCATTCAGGAATCGAACGCGGCGTCGGCAAATCAGGCCGAGCCGGTGGAGTCGGTGACGGTTGCCGTGGCGAGTGATCGGCAGCACCGCCAGACGACGACGTCGATCGGGACTGTGCTCGCGCTGCGGTCGGTCACGCTGCGCAACGAACTGCCGGGCACTGTCCGCGAAGTCAACCTCACGCCGGGGCAGATCGTTGATGCGGGGACGCTGCTCGTCGCGCTCGACCTCTCCGTCGAAGAAGCCGAGCTGAAGGCGCAGGAGGCGCAGGCTGCGCTCGCCGAGACGGTGCTCCGCCGCACGGAGCGTTTGGACCGGAGCCGCGTGACGGCTGAGATGGAGCTGGATCGTGCCCGCGCGGAGCGCGACGTGGCGCTGGCGCAAGTCGCGCGCACGAAAGCGATCATGGCTCGCAAGACAATCCGCGCGCCCTTTCGCGCGCGCGTGGGCCTGGCGGACTTGCACCCCGGCCAATACCTCAACGAAGGCACGCAGCTCACGACGCTGCAGGGCGTGGACGACGCCGTGCACGTGGACTTCACGGTCGCCCAACGCGTAGCCGCCGGTTTGCGTGAAGGCGATAACGTCGACGTTTTCGCTACGAGCGACTCCTCCCCGATTGCTGCCAGGATCGTGGCGCTCGATGCGCGTGTCGACCCCGCGACGCGGAATGCCTCGGTGCGTGCGAGGATCGAGGACGCCGCTCTCGCTCCGGCGCCTGGAGCCTCGGTGCGCGTTCGCGTTCCGGTGGGGCCCTCGCATACGGCCGTCGCGGTTCCCGTGAGCGCGCTGCGCAAGGGACCCGATGGCGACCACGTGTTCATCATTGCGCCAGACAAGGACGGCAAACCTCGGGCCCAGATGCGGAGCGTGGAAAGCAGCACGATGCTCGGCGATGAAGTGCTGATCCTCGCGGGGCTTTCCCCCGGCGAGCAGGTGGCCGCCTCGGGATCGTTCAAGCTGCGTGAGACGGCGCTTGTCGCAATTGCCGGCGAGATGGAAACGGAAACGAGCGGGCCGGGGCCGAACGTCAAGTAATAAATCATCGAGGAGTAGACATGCGCTCGTTTACCGACATTTTCATCAAGCGCCCGGTGCTCGCGGTGGTGGTCAACCTCGTGATCGTTCTCACGGGCTTGCGGGTGCTGACGCTCCTGCCGGTGCAACAGTATCCGCAGATCGAGAGCTCGTCCTTGGTAATTACGACAGTCTACTACGGCGGCAGCGCTGACACCATTCGCGGATTCGTGACGACGCCGATCGAGCGCGCCGTGTCCGCGATCGGCGGCGTCGACTACGTCGAGTCGACCAGCCGGGCCGGCCTCAGCACCGTGACGGTCCGGTTAAAGCTGAACCACGATAGCACGCAGGCGCTGGCCGAGGTCACCGCGAGGCTCCAGCAGGTCCGCGCGGAATTGCCGGTGGAAGCCGAGCCGCCGGTGATCGAGGTGCAGCGAGCCGATCGGCCGTATGCGACGTTCTACCTTAGTTTCAACTCGACCGAGCGCAGCGTGCCAGCCATCACCGATTACCTGCTTCGCACCGTGCAGCCGCAGCTTGCGACGATCGAGGGCGTTCAGCGCGTGACTAACAACGAGGGCGGGCGCCAAATCGCCATGCGCGTCTGGATCGACCCCGATCGCCTGGCCGCACTCAATCTCTCGCCCGGTGACGTGCAGGCAGCGCTCCAGCGCAACAACTACCTTGCCGCCGTCGGCCAGACCAAGGGAAATCAGGTGCAAATCAACCTCATGGCCAACACGGACCTGCGCTCGGTTGATGAATTCGCGAACTTGATCGTCGCCGACCGCGGCGGCGCCATCGTTCGGCTCAGCGACGTGGCCCGGGTCGAGCTGGGGGCCGAAGAGGCCGACCTCGTCGCGAAGTACAACCGGGCGGAAGGCGTCTACCTTGGGGTATGGCCTCTCGTCGGCGCCAATGAGATCGAGGTCGCACGCCGGCTACGCGACGAGATGGAGCGAATCCGGCCGACGCTGCCCAAGGACATCGAGATGCGCCTCGTGTGGGATGGGACGATGTTCATGCGGGACGCGCTGAAGGAGATCACCAAAACGCTCTCCGAAACTATCGCTATCGTCGGCCTGGTGGTGTTCCTGTTCATGGGCTCAATCCGGACCGCGCTCGTGCCGCTCGTCGCGATACCCATCTCACTGGTCGGCGCGGCGCTGGTCATGTACGCCTTCGGCTTCAGCCTCAATCTATTGACCATTCTCGCGATCGTCCTCTCGGTCGGTCTGGTTGTCGATGACGCCATCGTCGTGGTCGAGAACGTGGAGCGGCACGTGCGCATGGGCAAGTCCCGGATCCAGGCGGCGTTGATCGGCGCGCGCGAGCTGGTCGGCCCAATCATCGCGATGACGATCACCCTCGCCGCAGTTTACACGCCGATCGGCCTTCAGGGCGGCCTGACCGGCTCGCTGTTTCTCGAGTTTGCGATCACGTTGGCCGCCGCGGTGGTCGTATCGGGCATCGTGGCCATTACGCTCTCACCGGTCATGAGTTCGCGCTTCGTGCATCCGCGCGGCAAGGAAGGCCGGCTGACCGCGCTTGTCAATCGCGGCTTCGAGCATCTGCGGCGCGTGTATGCCTGGCTGCTCGACGGTGCCCTCCAGATGCGCGGCGCGATCGTCGTGGCTGCGCTGCTGGTCACGGCCGCGGCGTGGCCTTTGTACACGTTTTCGCGGACGGAGCTCGCGCCTGCGGAGGACCAGAGCCATATCAGTCTGTTTTTCGAGGCGTCGCCCGATTCCACGCTGGCGGCGGTCCGGGAGCCGAGGCCCGCAACAGCATTGGCACCGTGCTCGTCACCGGCATGACAGTCGGGACGTTGTTCACCCTGTTCGTCGTGCCCGTCTTCTATTCGCTGATCGCCGCCCGTCACCAGCCGCCCGAACTGCATGAGGACACCGAACGCGAGACAAGACCGCCGGCCCCGGCCCTACCGGCATTGAGTACCGCATGAGGCAGAGTCGCTCCCTGAAACCCTGCGGGAAAACACAGGTTTATGGCCGTCGATGGCGCGCGGCAAAAGATTCATGAAACCGTTTTGCGTTGGCCAGGCGTCGATCGAGATTCTTTCGAGCTAGCGGGTGCCAACTCGCAACAGAAACCTAAAGAAAGGAGAAACCATGAGTGTTAAAGCCATTCCTGCCGGACACCACACCGTAACGCCTTATCTGGCCATCAAGAATGCTGCCAAGGCATTGGAGTTCTACAAGACGGCGTTCGGGGCAACCGAAACCTACAAATTGATGATGCCCGATGGACGCCTCGGCCATGCGGAAATTCGCCTGGGAGATTCCATGATTATGATGTCGGATGAATTCCCCGAGTACGGCGGCAACGCGCCGGAAACGCTGGGCGGATCGCCCGTGAGCATCCATCTTTATGTTGAGGACGTGGATGCGTTCTTCAAGAAGGCACTGGGTGGCGGCGCCAAAGAACGCAAGCCCGTTATGGATCAGTTTTACGGAGATCGCTCCGGCCAGCTCGAAGATCCTTTCGGTCATCTCTGGTGGGTCGCCACCCATAAAGAAGACGTCGCACCAGACGAAATGCAGAAGCGCGTGGAAGCGATGTTTGCAGAGAAGAAATAGAGAGATCAGAGAGCGCAGAGATCGAAGCCACCAGTGGGCTCGCCGTAGAAGCGCGGCCAAGCGGTCCGGGGAGCATACGCGTCCTCGCGTGTGGTGTTCGGCGTCTCGCCGAACAGAGTTTTCCGGCGGGACTTGCACGCGGGGACGCGTGCGCTCCCCGGACTTTAGATAGTGAGCGAATCCGCAACGCATGCTGCGATTGAAGCCATCGCGCGCAATTCGTACGGCAGGCTTATTGCCTACATCGCAGCGCGCTCGGGTGATGTCGCCGGCGCGGAAGACGCGCTCGGCGACGCCATCGCGGCGGCGTCGGAGCGCTGGCCGGCGGACGGCGTTCCACAAAAACCTGAAGCTTGGCTGCTGCACGCCGCACGGAACCGGATCATTGACGCCGCCCGTCACCATCAAGTCCAGCAACGGTCAGAAACGATTCTTCGGCAAATCACCGAGGAAGCACATACCGTCGCGGTGACGCACGATGATTTTCCCGATGAGCGACTGAAGCTTCTTTTCGTTTGCGCACATCCGGCGATTGATCCCGCTGCGCGGACACCACTGATGTTGCAGACGGTGCTCGGCGTTGACGCCGCGCGGATTGGGTCAGCCTTTCTCGTTTCTCCCGCCGCGATGAACCAGCGTCTCGTGCGTGCGAAGAACAAAATTCGCGACGCTGGCATCCCATTCAGCGTGCCCGAATCGAGGGAGTGGAATGAGCGAGTTGTCTTTGTTCTTGATGCCATTTATTCGGCTTACACGACCTGCTGGGAAAGTCTGATGGATGTCAGTTCAACTCATCACGCTCTTGCAGGAGACGCCATCGCCATCGGGCGAACCTTGGTTCAGCTGATGCCAGCCGAACCTGAAGCGCTCGGCTTGCTGGCGCTCATGCTGCACTGTGAAGCGCGACGTGATGCTCGCTATTCGAGCGCCGGCGAGTTTGTGCCGCTCGACCGGCAGAACACCGCTACCTGGTCTCGGCCAATGATTGATGAGGCCGAAAGTTACCTGCGCTCGGCGGCGGAGTTCAAACGGATGGGACGCTATCAATTGGAAGCAGCCATTCAATCCATTCACGCCAACCGGGCCGACAGCGGATGGATCGAGTGGCCGGAGATCGTCCTACTCTATGAGGGCTTGGTGCAAATCTGGCCGGGCATCGGTGCGCTTGTCGGCCGGGCCGTTGCGCTGGCGCAAGCGGGGAAGTCGGCAGCGGGATTCACAGCGCTTGAAGAAATTCCTGCCAGCCGAGTTGCCAACTACCAGCCCTTTTGGGCCGCGCGCGGACATTTGTTGCAATTGCTCGGCAGGAAAGACGAAGCGCAGAAAGCGTTCGCTCGCGCTGCGAGCCTGACTGATGACCCGGCGCTGCGCGAATACCTTCTCAAGCGCTCTGCGGGCAATATTTGAAAGCAACCAACACGTTAAGAGGAAACATCTATGAGCGACACATTTCTTACTCCCGTCGAAAAACCCCACGGCTTTATTATGAAGCTGGCCTATTACTTTACACGCCGGCAATTTGGCAAGGTGCTCACGCCGCTGAAAGTGCATAGCGCGCGATTGCCGCCTGCCTTTGGCTTGTTCTACTCGAAGGTCAGCAAGCTGGATCAAAAGCTGATGCTCCCGCCGGAGATGGTCCTGCTCATCCGACATCAGGTCGCCCGCATCAACATCTGCCTTTTCTGCATCGATATCTCCAGGTCGTTCACAATCAAAGCGTCGATGAATGAAGCAAAGTTTGATGCACTGGACCAATACAACACGAGCCCACTCTTTACAGACGCGGAGCGCGCAGCGCTGGACTACGTGTCGGAGCTCACGAAAGAGAAAAAGGTCAGCCCTGAAATCTTTGCGCGCATGGTTCTCCACTATTCCGAACGCGAAATCTGTGAGATCGTTTGGCTGGTTGCCAGCGAACATCTCTACAACATGACCAACATCGGGCTGAACATCCATTCGGATATGCTTTGTGACATCAGCAGGAAGAAGGGGGTTTGGCGCGAATGAATTCCTGCAGAACCGGGAGAAGTCGCTCTTAATTAAATCGATGCAGCGAGGAACGGCAGACATGTCAGGACATAAAACACCTTACCTCCGCGGGAAGAGCCCTAGCTCGGCAGATCGTTAACTGGAATGTCATCCACGCAACACTCCGCAAAAAAGGGGATTCGATATAAGGACAGTATTCAGTAAGTCTAAGTCAAGTCCAAATCGTCTGAAACTGAAGATGAAAACTACCATTGAAGGCAACGAATCAAATAGCAAAACTGCAACCAAAGGATCTCTGAGCAAGCGGAGCATGACTCCAAGCATTGCAAAGCTCGGCGCGCCCGACCTCACGCAACGTCCGCCCCGCAGTCCGCGCTCCCGGCTCGGCGGCTACTCGCTGCTTCCACGGGCGCTCGACAAGGGCCGGGCCACGCTGGCCGGCACCAACGGCGAGTATCACTTCAACTGCCCGGTGGACCAACGCTTCCTCAGCTTCGTGGGCATTGATCCAAAAAAACTGCTGGCGGAACTGAAGAAAGGCAAAGGCGACGGTGACATCCTTACGTGGATTCAAGCCAGCGCGAAACACAAGCGTCCGCCGTGGGAGATCGAGCAGTGGAGCGATCACATGGATCGCCGCGGCCCGGACAGCGACGCGGAGACGATGGAGTTCTTCGCCGAATACGTCGCCAAACTCACCAAGACGCGCGAAGACATCAAGACGTGGGCCGACGTGCTCGAGCTTGATGACTTCGTCAGCTTCGGGGGCAAGGCGTGAGCGGTCAATTCGCACCGGCGATTGCACCAAACAATCTGCTTGCGCAAGAATTGCTCACCAGAGAAAGAATGAAAAGGGTTTCGGTGCTGGAAATTGTCCCTGACGGCATAGAAGAGCTGACACGAGAAGATCGGTGAGCGTGCTTAGGCTTGCGCTCGGCAAGAACACTCTTTGAGCCAGCCTTCGTCACGCACCTGCCGACTCCCCGAAAAGCCCGGCTCCTGGGCCTGGAATCCTCGTCTACGGACTTCCCGTGCGGTGTCGATGGTAGCGATAGCCCGTCCCGTGGGCCGTGCCGTGATTGTTCCGCGATCTGCGACTATAAAAAACAAAGCCCAATGTCCTGAATGCGTTGGCTCGTTCGTCACATCATCGAACCAAACAAACGCTTGGTCCTGCGCCTGCGGGATCAGCCATGATGAAAGGCAAATATGAGCACGAAGGCAGTAATGTCTGAACAGATAAATGCGATCCCAGGACATAAGATCGTATCGCGAGAGGAATGGATTGTGGCGCGGCGGGAGCTGCTCAGGAAGGAGAAAGAGTCCAGTCGGCTGCGGGACCATTTGAGCGCCGAGCGGCGCAAACTCCCCTGGGTGAAGCTCGACAAGAACTACGTGTTCGACGCACCCGGCGGCAAGGCAACACTTGCAGACCTCTTCGACGGGCGCAGCCAACTGGTCATTTACCACTTCATGTTCGGGCCGGAGTGGAAGGAGGGCTGTCCGAGTTGCTCGTTCACCTGCGACCACATCGACGGCACGCTCGCGCACCTGGCAGCGCGCGACGTCACGATGGTGATGGTCTCGCGGGCGCCGCTGGCCAAGATCGAGGTGTTCAAGAAGCGCATGGGCTGGCGGTTCAAGTGGGTGTCGTCCTACGGGAGCGACTTCAATGCTGACTTCCACGTTTCATTCACAAAGGACGAGATGGCGCAAGGCAAGGTGAACTACAACTACACGATGCAGGAATTCCCCAGCGCCGAAGCTCCGGGCATCAGCGTCTTCTTCAAGGACGCCGGCGGCGACGTTTTCCACACCTATTCGACCTACGGGCGGGGCGTCGAGCAAATCGTCGGCACATACATGATCCTCGATATGCTGCCCAAAGGCCGCGACGAGGACCACCTAGGATTCGCGATGGAATGGGTCCGCTACCATGATCGCTACGGTACCGACGAATTCGCAGACACGAACAAGCCCTACTGGCCGGAGACGGCGCTGCCATCGTCCACGACCTGCTTATGCGGATCGGCCGAGGCCCACTCATGAACACACGTCCTTGCTGCGAAGTCACTGCGAGCGACCCACGCCCTAAGCCGTTCGCAGCGCCGGCCACGCATGGCGAGCCCCATCCTCCGACGTTTGCTCGGCGTTGTCTCGACATCGCTGGTTGGATTGTTCCGGGCGCGATCCTGGCGCTGATGCCGAAGTGCCCGGCGTGTCTGGCAGCTTACATCGCAGTTGGGACTGGACTCGGGCTTTCGCTCTCCACCGCAACGCACCTGCGGGCGTTGCTGCTGATTCTGTGCGTAGCCTCGCTGCTATATCTGGGGGTGAAACGCCTGTGCCGCCTCGTCCTCATCAAAGAGGCTCTCTTAACGGTGAAGGGGCATTTTCCGACAATCCAAACAAAGGAGAATGCCCTATGACAACGACCAACATATCACTTCCACCAGTTGTAACGCGAGCCGATTGGCTCGTAGCGCGCAAGCAACTGCTTGCCAAGGAGAAGGAACTCACCCGCCGCCGGGACGCTCTGAACGCCGAGCGCCGCGGGCTGCCGATGGTGCGGATCGAGAAGGACTATGTCTTCGAAGGCCCCGATGGCAAGGCGAGTCTGCTCGACCTGTTCGAGGACCGCCTCCAGCTCATCATCTACCATTTCATGTGGCTGTGGGAAGCTGGTGAGCCGCTGGACAAGGGTTGCCCGAGTTGTTCAGCATGGACGGACCAAATCGCAAGAGGCCACCTCGCGCATCTGCACGCTCGCGGCACCTCCTTGGCACTCGTCTCCCGGGCCCCCATAGCCAAAATTGCGCCGTTCAAGAGACGCATGGGCTGGATCGTCCCCTGGTAATCCTCATTCGGCAGCGATTTCAACTACGACTTCCATGTTACGCTCGATGAATCCGTCGCTCCCGTGGAATACAACTACCGGACCGAGGCCGAGCATGAACAGGCGGGGACATCTTATTACTTCGGGGGCGAGCAACCGTTCGATTTGCCTGGGCTGAGCTGCTTTCTGCGCGAAGGCGGCACGGTTTTCCACACCTATTCCACATACGGGCGAGGCGGGGAGACCGTTGGCGGGGATTACTATTTCCTCGATCTGACCGCGCGTGACCGTTGTTGCGAGCGGCTCACGTCCTAAGCCGTTTCGCAGCGTCGCCAACCACGGGTGCGAGGCCAACCCTGAGGACGTTCGCCTGGCGTTCTCTCGACATTGCCGGCCGGAGCGCTTAATTTCGCTTTGGTCGGCATCGTGCGACGTCGAACACGAAAAACATCAATTGATCATTAAGATGACGATGAGTCTCCGAAATCTCCCGTGAAGTCGAGGCCAAAGGCGCCCAAACGAATGAACAGAAGGCGCTTTTTGCAGGCAGCGGCGGCAGCGCTCCCGTTTCTGCCGACCATCTGTTCGTGGATGCTCGCACCGGCACGGGCCGCTGCCGCAGCCCGTTCCATGTCGCGTGTGCTCCCTAGTGACTCCGCGTGGCCGTCCGAAGCGAGCTGGGATCGGCTCAGCCGGGACGTCGGTGGGCGGCTCGTCAAGGTGCAGTCGCCGCTCGCTGCTTGCCTGAAAGCGCCATCGAGCCCCAGCTGCGCGCAGGTCTTCAAGAAATTGAAGAACCCCTACTTCCTCGGCGACGAGGTCGGGTTGACACAATCCCTCGGCTGGGTCGACGCCTGGACGTCCCGGCCAAGTGCCTACGCTGTGGCCGCCCAGGCGACAGATGATGTCGTGGCGGCCGTCAATTTCGCCCGTGAGAACAATTTGCGACTTGTCGTGAAGGGTGGGGGACACAGTTACCAGGGCACATCCAATGCCGCTGATTCTTTGCTGATTTGGACACGAAGCATGAATGCCGTCGCCTTGCAAGATGCATTCGTCGGTGCCGGGTGCGCCGGGCGACATGCGCCCGAACAGGCGGTCACGGTCGGAGCGGGTGCGATCTGGGGACAGGTTTATGACGCTGTCACGACGAAGGGAGGCCGCTACGTCCAGGGTGGCGGATGCATGACCGTGGGCGTTGCGGGGCTGATCCAGAGTGGCGGCTTCGGAAGTTTTTCAAAGGCCTACGGGATGGCTGCAGCGAGCTTGCTGGAAGCCGAGATCGTCACTGCCGATGGTGCAGTGAGGATCGCCAACGCCTGCACGAATCCGGACCTGTTCTGGGGGATCAAGGGCGGAGGTGGCGGCAGCCTCGGAGTCGTGACGCGGCTCACATTGCGGACGCATAGTCTTCCGGAGTTCTTTGGCGGGGTGTTCGCGACAATCAAAGCGACGTCGGATGCTGCGTTTCGCCGCCTGATCGGCCAGGTCATCAGCTTCTACGCCGAGAAGCTGCTCAATCCGCACTGGGGCGAGCAGATCGTCTTCCGGCCGGGCAACGTTCTTGCGATCGCAATGGTATTCCAAGGGCTGAACCAACAGCAGGCGGAAACGATCTGGCGTCCGTTCTTCGACTGGCTCGCCGCTTCGTCCCAGGATTTCAGCATAGTGGAGCCGCCAAGGATCTTAGCGGCGCCTGCGCATACTTCTGGGACCCTGGATTTCTCAAGAAGCTCCCCGAAATCGTGCTTGCCGACGACCGCCCGGGTGCCCCCGAAGCCAATGTATTCTGGGCAAGCAATCTGGAGGAAGCGGGGCAGGTCTTGCACGGCTACCAATCTGCCTGGCTTCCCGCCTCGTTCCTGCAAACCGACGAGCAGGAAAATCTCGGCGATGCGCTGTTCGCAGCGGCTCGGCATTGGGGCGTGTCGCTGCATTTCAATAAGGGCCTTGCCGGCGCCCCTGCCGAAGCAATAGACGCAGCCAGGAACACGGCAATGAACCCGGCGGTTCTGGATGCTTTCGCGCTGATCATCTGTGCAGCCGAGGGGCCGCCGGCGTATCCCGGCGTTCCCGGTCACGAGCCCGATCTGTCGACTGCTCGCAAACATGCAGATGCAATCGACAAAGCCATGAATGAAGTGCGTAAGCTGCTCCCGAATGTCGGCTCCTATGTCGCGGAGAGCGATTTCTTTGATGAGGCGTGGCGGCAATCCTTTTGGGGGCCCAACTACCCCAGACTGCTCGCGGTGAAGGACAAATACGATCCCGACGGCCTCTTCTTCGTGCACCACGGAGTGGGTAGCGAACGCTGGAGCGCCGACGGCTTGACGAGATTGGTCTGACGTCGGATGCGCTTCGTCTGCATAACAGACGGACAGTCGGCACAGGTATTGAAGCGGCATGCGCGGTGGCGATGCGCGAGAAATTTCCAAAGGGCTCGCGCGGCGAGGGTTCCGGGGAGCGCACGCGTCCCGCGTGCGATTTTCCGGCGGGACGGCCGGAAAACCCTGCTCGGCGAGACGCCGAACAAGTATTGCCTATGAAGGACAGCATAGGAATGGAAACAAAACAGGAGAGTGGAAATTTTACTTTAAGAATGGGCGATTACAATCCGTCGGAAAGTATGACGACGATGTACTTTCTGGTTCCTGGAAGCAGGGTTTTCTCAAAGAGCCGGAGTTTCGCGAGTTCTTTACGTCCTCGGCGCGATCTTGCTCACCGGCTATCTCGGTGGGGCAGCCGACACCCACTGCGCGTGGGCGCCCACGACGTCAGCCTGCCTTCAAGGACCGCCCCTTCTATGCGCCCTGGCTACTTTGGCGTGCTGCAGGGTGAGCGAAGGCGAATGAGATGTTCGGAGGCCCCATGTTTCATGATGGGCAGCGGGTATGGTCGCGCGCCGTGCTCGGTTGTATCGATCTGTTCGATTAGCGTAGCAGGTTCGATCTCCTGCGGCGATTCGAGCTTTTCGGTGGCATTCATTGTTCGCTTCGGTCGCAGAGTGAGGGTGTCGTCGAAATGCCGGCGCCTGATCTGACCCAACGCAATTAGACTCAACGGAAATGCTCCCATTGCAGTGATGCCTAACGGGCTAGTTGACGCAAGAATGGCCGTTGTTTCGGAGCCTTCGTCTCCCTCGAGAGCGACCCCGCTTCTTGACGGCTTAGTTATGGTGAGAGTGCTCTTTGTCATGATGAATTCCCTTTTCATTTGGGTTCTGTAAGGATTCTCTTCGCACGCAGCTCCTTAGCGACGAGCTCGGTTGCCCGGCCCGTCGAAGTGGCGACGGCAATCAGTGCCAAGTTGTAATGCATGCCGGAAACATAGGTTTCAGTTACTCAGTTTAATTATGAGACGAATGAGCCAACGGATTAGGGACACTGAGCTCTAACTTTTTCCTTGTAATCTCGGAGATGGGCGGGGCTTCGACATCCATCTGTTGAACCTCGTGAATGGGGAACCCATCGGGCTTGGATGATCCCAAGACCCGCGTCTCCCCGCGTTCGGCGCTGCCCGCCCGTGAGGGAACGCTTCGGCACGACGTAGAGCTTGAAGCGGACAAGCTCGATCCTTTTCTGCTGGGAACGGTTGCCGTTGAAATCACGGAAGATCAGGCTGATCTGCAGCACGCAATCCTGAATCGATCTCGATCGAGGTCCGCTACAAGGCAATCGAGGTTCTCCGGCGACAGGTCAACGGGGTCTGGAAACTCATCGTGGGCGACAGAAATACACCAACGTTTGGATCGACGACATGCATATGTCCATGTTCACGAGTGAGGGTGAAGGCGAGAACGGGAACACAGTCATCACACTCGAAGGCAAGTACGACTGCCCGATGACCGGTCGTAAGGACCTTCCAATGAAACAAGTTCTCGTGATAGTCAGCCACGACAAGCACGTCTTTGAAATGCACGATCCCGCCAAAGGCGACGATTCCAAAACGATGGAAATTACCTACACGCGGAAATTGAACGGCGCGCAATGTCTTACGCGGTGGACAAAGTCCGAACTGCCTCAAAGGGAAGGTGCGGCAGAACGAACTTCAACTCTCCGTCAAACCATCGCGTGGACCGGCGCAAGATCTCGTTACAGCCCTTCCGACGCCGACACCTCGCAAGCAGGTGCTAGCCCTTTCAGCCTCAATCAGAGCGTTATTCTGACATCTTCGATCACGTCACTGCCGATGAAGCGAGTCCCACCTCAACAGGACGCCCCTTAGCGTTGGCGAGCTTCACGGAAGTCGCCATCGGCCCAGCGATGCGCTGGCGCGCGGGTGCTCGAACTGCGTTCTCGTCCCGTCGGAGGGGAAAGGGTGACCGACGGGATTATCCCCGGCATACGCCGGGGCTCTACGGATATGGCTTCGCTAGGGGAAGGCGCTTCGCGCGGGTAGTCGAACTGCGTTCTCGTCCCGTCGGAGGGGAAAGGGTGACCGACGGGACTCGAACCCGCAACAGCCAGAACCACAATCTGGAGCTCTACCATTGAGCTACGGTCACCATGCTCGGCATTGGCCAGCTCTGGAAGTATGCCTTAATTCGATTTTTCCGGGCACCTTGTCAACGGGGATATTCAAAGCTTCCTGAGCCTCCCCAGACCAATAGGAATGAAAACTACGCTCATTGGTTTGCCCACGGAAACAAAGGCGGCCCTCCTTGGTTTGTAATCCAAGGAAGGCCGCACTTCTGCGGGGGAAATCAATGCCGCCACCTAAACGTGGTTCCCGAAGAATCAATAAAGGGCGGCTCGGAAATCATCGGCGCTGAAACACGGTAAATCCCGGTTTCGCCATCTGAAAAAGCCGGTGAAACGTTACTGAAACTGGTGGAGGAAATGACTGGGGACGATGCCCAAGCGGAGTAGGAGGGATAGTAGTACACTGGCCAACTGCGACAGACCACCGGAGGGCAGATGGGAACTCGAAGGCAAACCGCTCGTACGGGAGGACACCAAGCTCCGCCTGCGCGCACAAACACTCCTGCCCGCGGACCCGCTTCCGCCAAAGACAACACGGCTAACAGACCCAAACTCGCCCAAATCCCGATTTTCGTTTTCACGGCATCGCCATAATTTATACATTTATGCCCATGACCTCGCGTCATGCAACACTGATTGTTGCTGGACCTACGGGAATCTTGGCGATGCTGTCCGGTTGCGCGACCGTGAATTCAACGGCAGCCTGCTACACCTCGTACGGAAGCCGAGTTTATCCGGCGAAGCCTGCCGCAGCCGTGATCCCTATCCTTACCAAGTTTCCCAGCAGTCCCTCCACGGTGATTGGAAGGCTCGCTTTCGAGAGCGATCGAGGCTGGCTTTTTCTGCGCAAGAGCATGGTCTACAACGCCCGGGTTCGGGGCGCGGATGCGGTCGTGCTCAAGAGTGCCACCACCGCGGCGCGAGATCTCTCTTCGGCAGGTTCCTCCGCAGGTGGACTGGGTGCCCGATCGGGTCCCGGCGAGGTCAGCATGGCAAGGTTTATTCGCATCGGGTGCCATTTGTACGCCCGGGGGCTACACGCAGCGACGGGTTGAGGTCATTACAGCGATTGACGCCGAGATGATCTTGCTCGAAAAGTAATTCGATGGCTTCCGCGCTCTCGTTGAAGGATTTTCAACGCCCAATCCTTAATGTGCCAGAAGGGCACAAGAAGGTGCTTCTGCATTCCTGTTGCGCTCCGTGTTCAGGTGAGGTGATCGAAGCGGTGCGCGCCTCCGGTCTCGGTTTGACTGTGTATTTCTACAATCCAAACATTCACCCGCGGGAGGAATATGAACTGCGCAAGGTCGAGAACATCCGGTTTGCAGAAAAGCATTCCATTCCCTTTGTCGATGCGGACTACGATACCCACGACTGGTTTGCTCGCGCGAAGGGCCTCGAATGGGAACCCGAGCGTGGCGCGCGTTGCACGGTATGCTTCGATATGCGATTCGAGCGAACTGCTCTTTACGCGCACGAAAACGGCTTTCCAGTCATTACAAGCTGTCTGGGTATTTCGCGCTGGAAAAACATGGAACAGATCAACGCGTGTGGTGAGCGCGCGGCGTCGCGTTACCCGGGGATGATCTATTGGACGCTAAACTGGCGCAAGAAAGGCGGTGCGCAGCGGATGGTGGAAATCTCCAAGCGCGAGCAGTTTTATATGCAGGAGTATTGTGGCTGTGTCTATTCCCTTCGCGATACCAATAAATGGCGTGTCGCCAACGGAAGGCCAAAAATCACGCTGGGCGAGAAGTATTACGAAGATGGCGAGTAACAGCCTCGCACGGTGACGTTTTCTCCGCGCGGCGGAATCTGAATCGACTGCAGAGCGGCTACAGGGAGGACCCAACATTCCCGTCCTTCAGCTTACCCAACTTCGTCAAGCGACTGCCTCGTTCTATTCGCCGCCGCCAGGAAGGGTTGAATTGCCTCCGCGAGCTTTCGAAAAGAGGCGAAGTCCACCTGTTGCTGGCCGTCACTCAGAGCCTCGGCGGGATTCGGATGCACTTCGACGAGCAGTCCGTCGGCGCCTGTGGCCACCGCGCCGCAGCAAAGTGCGATCACAAGGTCCGCCCGGCCGCAACCCTGGCTGGGGTCCACGATGACGGGGAGGTGAGATTCTTTCTTGGCGACGGCGACCGCTGCCAAATCAAGAGTATTCCGGGTGTAAGTCTCGAAGGTTCGGATGCCGCGCTCGCAGAGGAGGACGTTGGGATTTCCATGCGCCAGGATGTATTCGGCCGCGAGCAGCCATTCCTCGATGCGTTCGTTCATTCCGCGCTTGAGCAGGATCGGCTTGCCGCTTCTGGCCGCTTCGATAAGAAGCTGAAAGTTCTGCCCGTTCCGCGCTCCGATTTGAAGGATGTCCGCGACCTCCGCAACGTGTTCAACGTCACGTTCGCTGAGCACCTCGGTGATGATCTTAAGACCGGTTTTCTCGCGCGCGAGGGCTAGCAACCGCAGGCCCTCCTTGCCGAGGCCTTGGAACTCGTACGGGGAGGTGCGCGGTTTGTAAGCGCCGCCCCGCAGCACGGTCGCGCCGGCCGCACTCACCGCCGCGGCCGTGCTAAGAAGCTGGTCTTCGCTTTCCACCGAGCAGGGTCCGGCCATGAGGCAAAAGCCTTTCCCGCCGATTTCGACGCCCGCGGCGTTGACTACCGTATTCTCTGGATGCGATTCCCGGCTGGCCAATTTATATCGCTTTTGAACGCGCAGCACGCTTTCGACCTGTGGCAACGCGGTGAGCGATTCGAGGTTGGCATGCGTGCGTTCGTCACCAATCGCCGCCACCACCGTCTGGGTGGCGCCGTGGATCGGGGCGGGCGTGTAGCCGAGTTTTTCGACCTCGGAGATGACCTGGGCGATTTGTTCTTTTGACGCTCGGGGACGAATGACTATGATCATGGGTTCGGATTTTAACGCGAGCCGGAAGTGGGGTGCGACTTGCGCCAATCTTCCAGCACAAGTTTTTGTTATGAAAGAAAAAGTGAAGGACCCCCGAATCAAAGATCTCGTGGCTGAAGTTGCTCAGGGAAGACAGGGCGAGATCCTGGAAGAAATGATTGAGAATGTTCTTCGGTTCGGGAAGGACAAGACAGCCATCGCCGATCTCAAGCTCTACAATCGTGCGATGCGTGAATTGCGCCACGCATCAACCGTTTTCGGAAACTATCAAGGGATCCGCAAAGTGGCCGTTTTCGGCAGCGCTCGAACAAGATCCGATGCGGAGGAATACAAACTCGCAAGGGAATTTTCCCGCCGCATGGTGGAGCTCGATTGGATGGTCATTACTGGAGGGGGCGATGGGATCATGGGTGCGGCCCAGGAGGGGGCGGGCGCCGCGAAGAGCTTTGGTCTCAACATCCGGCTGCCGTTCGAACAGCGCGCGAACGAAACGATCCATGGAGATCCGAAACTGATCAACTTCCGCTATTTCTTCACAAGGAAGCTCCATTTTGTGAAGGAAACGCACGCCTTTGTGCTGCTCCCTGGCGGGTTCGGCACGCACGATGAAGGTTGCGAAGTCCTGACTCTCATGCAGACAGGAAAGAGCCCGATCGTCCCAATGGTATTGCTCGACCGTCCCAACGGCCACTACTGGGAGACCTGGCGGCGATTTGTGATCAATGATCTGCTCGAGCAAAGGCTCATTTCTCCAAGCGATCTCAACCTATTCAAGATTACCCGCGGCTTGGAAGAGACTATTCGGGAGGTGGCGCAATTTTATCACAATTTTCATTCGTACCGCTGGGTGAAGGCCAGGATGGTGATTCGGATCAATCATCGACTGCGAGAATCTGCGATTGACCAGCTCAACAAAGACTTCGACGCATTGCTTGCCGCGGACAGGATCGTCCAGAGCGCCGCCCTGCCTGAGGAAGCCGATGATACGCATCTTGCGCATTTTCACCGGATCGTCCTTACCCCGCACAAGCGCGATTTTGGCACCATCCGGCTGTTGATCGACGCGATCAACAGCGCTGAGAGGGAGAGCGATGAAACTCCCGCTGCGTTGCCTTGAAAGCTTTGGTCTCGCGAGGCTTTGCAATCAAGGAGCCACAATCAGGCAGGCAACTCGCTCAAACGGATTTGCCAAGGGTGGCGAGGACGTCGCTAACCGACGCCAGCTAAACTACGAGCACAATCTTCCCGACGTGCCGGCCGCTTTCCATCAAATCCTGTGCCTCGACAGCTTTGTCGAGGCGAAAGGCCGCAAAAACATTTGCCCGAAACTTTCCCGCTTCGATCAGCGGCCAGACGTGCTGCTCGACCTCGGCCGCGAGCGCGCTCTTGAATCCGCTTGGGCGGCTGCGCAGTGTGCTCCCGGTGATCGTGATGCGTCGTGCCATGATGTCTTGCGCGTTGAACTCTCCCCTAGCTCCGTTCATTGCGTTGATGAACACGAGCCGGCCCTCCGACCGCAGCAGTCTCAAATTTTTCGCCACATAGTCGCCGCCGACCATGTCGAGGATCACGTCCAGCCCTTCGCCTTTCAGCGCCGTCTCGAAATCTTCGTTGCGGTAATTGATCGCGCGTTCGGCGCCCGCCAACTCACAAGCCCGGCACTTCTCGTCGCTGCCCGCGGTCGCGAACGCGCGCGCCTTGTGCGCTGAGACGAGTTGGATGGCTGCAAGTCCAATGCCACTGCTCCCGCCATGCACCAAAAAACGCTCTCCCGGTTGAAGTCGCCCGCGTTGGAATACATTGTGCCAAACGGTGAACACGGCTTCGGGTAATGTCGCCGCTTCCGTGAAGCTCCATCCTCCTGGTACGGGCAGGCAATGACCAGCCTTGACCGCCACATATTCGGCATAGCCTCCGCCCGAAAGCAGCGCGCACACGGCATCGCCAATCTTCCAGCGCCGCACATCCGCTCCGGCCTTCTCGATCACACCTGCGACCTCGAGACCGGGGATATCGGCGGGCGCATCCGGCGGGGCAGGGTAGCGTCCTTCACGTTGAATCAAGTCGGCGCGATTCAACCCCGCCGCCTTCACGCGAATCACCACCTTTCCCGCATCAAGAATAGGCTTGGGCCGCTCTTCGATCTTGAGAACGTCCGGCGGACCCGGACGCGAAATCACGACAGCTTTCATGCCATCGAACAACTTAGCGCACTCACGACCCTGCGCTCGCAACTTTGAGTGCCGGACTCCAGGTTTTCCTAACCAACTCTTTATCCCGCGAATCCTGAGTAGCTTTCGCCGCGGCGAATAGAGCGGTCGGCTGTTAATTCGCCGCGGCGAATCGTAGGTTCGGAGCACATGCAAGTCGTTTTCACCTACGTTCTCGTCAGCGAGTCAACGGGAAAAACCTACGTGGGACAAACAGAGGACTTGCGTCGTAGGATCGAGGAGCACAACGATCCCAATAATCGGCGGACTCTGCACACCAAGAGACGGCTTGGGCCGTGGATCGTTGTTCATTGGGAGTCGCACGGATCACGGGCCGACGCAATGAAGAGAGAACGCTTCTTTAAAACGGGACATGGCCGAGAGTGGATCAAGGAGAGACTCGCTGCATGGGTTGCAAATCCGCCGTCGCTACCTTGACAACTCGGTAGTTTGCGGGTTTCCTAACCAACTCTTTATCCCGCGAATCCTGAGTAGCTCAGCGGTAGAGCGGTCGGCTGTTAACCGATTGGTCGTAGGTTCGAATCCTACCTCAGGAGCCAGACAGCTTTATCGTCTGGCGAGGCGCGACAGCGCCAATCCTTCGGGATTCGAAGCCCTTGGGTTCGTGCCGGAGCGAAGCGGAGACCGGCGAAGCCAATCCTACCTCAGGAGCCAGACAGCTTTATCGTCTGGCGAGGCGCGACAGCGCCAATCCTTCGGGATTCGAAGCCTTGGGTTCGTGCCGGAGCGAAGCGGAGACCGGCGAAGCCAATCCTACCTCAGGAGCCAGACAGCTTTATCGTCTGGCGAGGCGCGACAGCGCCAATCCTTCGGGATTCGAAGCCTTGGGTTCGTGCCGGAGCGAAGCGGAGACCGGCGAAGCCAATCCTACCTCAGGAGCCAGACAGCTTTATCGTCTGGCGAGGCGCGACAGCGCCAATCCTAGATCGCTGCCTGGCCGTATCGTTTATCTGGGAGGAGAATCATAGGTTTACTGACTCGATCCGCAAAGGCCTGAAAGAACGCGGCGTGCTCCCCGCACGAGGAGTTTGAGATCCATGAGTCGCTTCGCTGGACCAATCAACAGAAGGGGAACTGGCAACACTATGAACCAGGGCAAGTGGTGACCTTTGCACCGGCGCGCAATCGCCCAGCCCTTCCGGAACAGTCGTGCGCATCGAGAAAAAGAAAGTCGTCGTAGCTCTTGCTTCTAGGAAAGAAATGGTCCTGGATTTGCGCCGCCCTGATTCCTTCGATGTCGCTAGCGCACGACAGATTTTAGGGAGTGGTGCCACGGCTACGTCGTTACGTCGCACAAGGCCCAAGCGCGAACTTCGGATCACGTCGTAATCGCGGCGGAGCGTCTTACCTCGAAAGGCGCCTACGTAGCGTGCTCTCGAGGGCGCAAGTCCTGCGTCGTCCACACTCCCGACAAGGCGCGTCTAATCGAAAGATTACCGGAGGGAAATCGCCGTGCCGCACTGGATGTGCTCTCAGAAATTCTCCCTAAAAACGCCTCCATCGTTAACCGTGTCAGAGCATGGAAGCAGCTTTCCATAAACCTGGCACAGCGCCCCGCCACGCAACTAAATCGGTCATCGGCCGCCCGGATGCGAATTGCGCCCGCGCAAAAACATCTCAGTCAGTGCATCTAGCCCCAAAGAGTGTCCCTATTGTATGCACCCTTTATTTGAAAACTGCCGAGGCGCGTTCATCGTTCTTCATCGGGAGCCGGAGCGCAGAATTACAATAATAGCGTATTATTGTAAGCAGGAATCGGCGTTCACGAACCGAGCTCCACCTTCATAGGTGTGCTTGACGCATGGCTCATCGTCCTCTTACGACACTACCCCGAACGTGAGGAAACGCTCTTCGACCTGCCGAACGCCGCCCGTCGCCCGGCATGGCCGCGATGTAGGCCTGCACGGGGCGTCGCCGTCGGCCTTCACGATCTGAGGGTTGCCGCCCGAGAGGAGGGTCGGCTTGGCGGCCGTTATGGGCTTGCGGGCTGCTGACTTGGCGACCGCCTTGCGCGGTTTGGCCGCCTTCGCACGCGACCCGCTTGGCAGCGGACTTCTTTGCGACCCTCGACGACCCCGCCTCTTTTCACCAGAATTGCAGTAGCATGTTACGAGGCGGCAGCGCCGGAAACGGACACCAAACGAACATCAAAATCCCTATTCTCGGAGCAATTTTCGGGTACACGAGGCGGCTCGTCTGCTACTCGCTCACGCTTCGGAAGCCGGTTCGTCTACGTTCGCGATTGCGTCAATTGCATGAAGACACGCTACGGTCTCCATTCACCGCGGACGCGGCCACGGAACCCTCTAGCCGGCCGCTGGATACCTCGAAGGAGGGAGTTCAATCTCCTCCGTTAGCGGCATCAGAAAAGCTGCCATTTGCAATTTTGCATGTATCGCAGGATGCGAGTTTACTTAGAGCCACTGGTGATACAGGTGATGTCTCCAGGTTAAAGAACTAGATGCAAAACGAGCACCAGAGTCGTGTTGCGACCATTGAGGCTGAGCTAACAGCGAGTAGAGTGTATTTTACATGGAACCAGACCGCACTCAGGATGCAACGCATTATTGGAGTAACCTCGATCCCTCCGTCGATCCGGTTCCCCCGGCGGATGGTCCCAGCGAGCCGCTTCTTGCGGGGCAACGACAATGAACGCTCTTCTTGGAGAGATACTCACCGAGCGCGGAGGCATTGACCGATGGAAGAGGGATTGGCGCCCGGTTCAGAAGTTATGGGAGGACGCAGACTTCGTCCTCTCTCGCGAGGCGCCGCCGGGCGGTTCTGAATCGCTGTTACGTACTAACACCGACTTCTGAGCCGCCCTCACCTGCTGCCATTCGGCTGCTTGAGGACCTGCATTCGCTGCATGAGAAGTTGGATTCGGCGTGGTTCGCTCGACCGCTAGCCATCGCATGGCGAAACGGGCGACCCGCACTGCTGTTGGAAGATCCAGGTGGAATTGTTCTTGAACAGGGCCTCGACCGCCCTCTGGAGCTACCGCTGGCTTTGAAGATTGGCATTGGCATAGCGTCCGCGCTTGGCCGTTGCCATGCCGTCGGCTTTATTCATAGGAATCTCAATGCCAGCAATGTTTTCGTAGACTTCGGCACCGGAGAGGCCCGGTTAGTTGGTGCATATATAGCACCACGTTCGACGAGAGAAGGGTCCGGAGCTCCGGAGCCAGTGGGTGCAACTCTGGGCTCCTTGGCCCCTGAACAGACTGGACGCATGAACCGCCCGACCGATTCTCGAAGCGATCTCTATAGCTACGGTGTGTTGCTGTACAGAATGGTGACGGGGATGCTTCCCTTTATGGCCACGGATCCGATGGAATGGATTCATTGCCATCTCGCCGTCCAGCCAATGCCGCCAAACGAGCGTGCAAAAACGGTCCCGACGCAACTCTCCGCCATCATCATGAAGCTCCTCGCGAAAATGCCAGAGGAGCGTTATCAGACTGCCACGGGTGTAGAGAAAGACTTAAGGAAGTGTCTCGAGATGCTGGAGTCGGGTGGACAAATCGCCACGTTTCCGCTCGGAATGCACGATGTTCCAGACCAGCTTTCGATCTCGGAGAAGCTTTACGGCAGGGATTCCTACATCGAGACATTGCTGTCGGCATTTAAGCGGGTAGCGTCTGATGGCAAGCCGGAATTGCTGCTGGTGTCGGGCTGCTCCGGCATTGGCAAATCCGCCGTTGTGAGTCAACTGCCCAAGCATTTTGAAGCGCTTGGCGGACTCTTCGCATCAGGAAAATTCGATCGAGATAAGAAGGACATTCCCTATACAACGATTGCCCAAGCGTTTCAGATGCTGATCCGCCAGATCTTGAGCAAGAGTGATCGTGAAGTCAGCCGATGGCGAGACAGATTAGTGGAAGCGCTGGGAACCAACGGTCGGCTCGTTAGCAATCTACTCCCCGAAATTGAACTCATTATCGGCAAACAGCCGGCCGTCCCGGACCTTCCACCCCAGGATGCGCGCAACCGATTTAAGATAACCTTTCGGCGCTTCCTGGGCACCTTTGCAGCACCGGAACATCCTCTTGCCTTATTTCTGGATGATCTGCAATGGGCTGACGCGGGAACTCTGCACTTACTTGAGCATTTATTTACCGACCCGGAATTCCGGCATGTGCTGCTGATTGGAGCTTACCGTAGCAACGAGGTAAGCGCTGCGGATCCGCTCCGGCAAACGCTGGAGAGGCTTCGCAATACCGGAATAGAAGTTCGGGAAATTGCCCTTAGGCCGCTTTCGCTTCGCGACCTCACTCAGCTTGTCACCGATTCCCTTCCCACGGAGCCCGATCGCGCTAAGCTTCTGGCCCAGCTAGTCCACGAGAAGACAGATGGTAATCCCTTCTTCGCGATCCAATTCCTCAAAGCGCTGGCCGAAGAAAAATTGCTCGTCCTTGACCCAGCGAGCGCCGCGTGGACATGGGATATTGAAGAGCTGCGCACCAGGCGCTTCACTAACAATATCTCAGAGCTGGTCACAGCGAAACTGGACCGTCTTCCCGACCCGACGCTCCAGATCTTGAAGCAGCTCGCCTGTCTTGGGAATAGCGCGGCAATGTCCACTATCAGCCTCTTAAATCGCAAGTCTGGCCAAACGCTCGACGCGTTACTCTACGAGGCTGTGCATGCAGGGCTCGTTTCCCGGCTCAATGGTTCCTTAAAATTCTCCCATGACTGGGTGCAAGAGGCGGCGTATGAGCTCATCCCGGAGTCCGACCGCGGCTCCGAGCATCTGCGCATCGGCCGGCTGCTTCTGAGGCACACACCGCCCGATCAAGTTGAGGACGTCATTTTCGAAATTGTGAATCAGCTCAATCGCGGTGTCGGTCAGGTCGCGTCTGCGGAGGAACGCGCGAAATTGGTGGATCTCAACCTGATCGCCGGAAAACGTGCTAAGGCGGCGGCGGCTTACGTTTCGGCTTTGAATTACCTCGCCATTAGTAGCCAATTATTGGGACCGAACAGTTGGCAAGCGCGTTACGAGACGTCGTTCCTCGTCAACCTCAATATTGCCGAATGCGAGTTACTCACCGGCCAATTGAACGCAGCCGATGAACGACTATCGCGGTTATCACGGCTAGCCGAAAACCCAACGGATCGCGCGGCGGTTACCAGCTTGCGCGTGATACTCTATACAACATTGAATCATCCAGAGCGCGCGGTTGAGGTTTGTCTGGAGTACTTGGGCTGCGTCGGCCTCGCTTGTCCTCGGAACCCAACCGAACAGGAGGTAGCACAGGAATACGAGCGCCTTTGGTTACAACTCGGCGGACGAACCATCGAAGAACTGGTCAATTTGCCGCCGATGACCGATCCAGCCTGCCGAGGAACCCTGGAAGTGATCGCCGCGATCATTCCGCCATCCTGGTTCACTGATGAGAACCTGCGTAACCTCCTCGTCGCGCGCATGGTGAATCTCAGTCTGGAATATGGTAACAGTGAAGCATCCTGTTATGCATATGCCTTGCTCGCCAGAACCTTAGGATCCCGTTTTGGCGACTACCAGGCGGGATATCGTTTCGGTAGGCTTAGCTTAGAACTCGTCGACAACCGGGGATTGGAGCGTTTCAAACCTCGCGTGTACGCCTGCTTCGGGCACCACGTCGATCCCTGGACACATCATCTACGGCATAGTCGTCAGTGGTTGCGCCTGGCCTTTGCCGCGGCGCCGCAAGCCGGCGACCTTACCCTCGCCACATACAACTGCATCAATACTGTTGGTAATCTTCTGGCCAGCGGAGAGCCGTTAAGTGAAGTGCAAGTTGAAGTCGAAAGGGGACTCGAGTTTGCTCGACGGTTCGCCCACGGCCTGAGTGTTGACCTTCTCACCACGCAGCTCGCTTATATTCGAGCCCTGCAGGGCCTTACCGCGGCTCTGGCTAACTTCAATGATGCCGAGTTCGACGAGAAGCAGTTCGAGCGCCATCTAGATGCCGACCCCCAATTGCTGGCAGCCAAGTTCCGGTACTGGCTCCGGAAATTGCAGGCTTACTTTCACGCGGGTGATTATAAGTCTGCCGGCGCGGCGGCTCGGAAGATTCAAGAACTTCCCTGGAGATCCCAGTCCTTCGTCGAGGTGGCAGAATACCCTTTCTACGCCGCGCTAGTGCTTGCCGGTTCGTATTCCATGGCAAACACCGGTGAGCGACACCGGCATTTTGAAGCCATTCGGGATCACCACAAGCTGCTCGGCATCTGGGCACGGCGTTGTCCTGAAAATTTCGCATCGATGGAGGCACTGGTAGCAGCGGAGATCGCTCGGATCGAGGCGAGAGATCTTGATGCTGAGCATCTTTACGAAGATTCGCTCACTTCTGCCCGCGAAAATCGCTTCGTCCACAACGAGGGCCTTGCAAATGAGCTTGCCGGCAAGTTCTATTTCGGGCGAGACCTGCACACGGTCGCTTACGCTTATCTAAGGAACGCTCGCTATTGCTATCTCCGTTGGGGAGCGGTCAGCAAAGTTCGCCAAATCGACCAAAACTATCCGGGGTTGTCGGAGGAGCGCATGGTTCCTTTTCCGGACACGGGAATCCAGGGCGCTGCCGATCGGCTAGATTCGACGGCTGTGGTCAAAGCACTGCAGGCGATCTCCGGGGAAATCGTTCTGGGTAAGCTCATAAAGACACTGATGCGTATCGCGGTTCAGCACGCCGGAGCCGAGCGCGGTTTGTTCCTGCTCCATTCAAATAAGGGACTCCAAATTGAAGCGGACGCTGCAGCGATCAATGGCCAGGTAGAGGTTAACCTTCAGCCGACCGCCGACTCCTCTAACGGACTAGAGAGGGTGAAGGATCGCATAGTTCCGCGACGTCAGGCTGCGCCACAATCAATCCTCCAATACGTAGCGCGGACTCGAGAGAGCGTGATTCTGGAAGATGCTTCGGTCAGAAATCTATTTTCGGACGACGATTACTTGCGCCAACGGCATCCAAAGTCGGTGCTGTGCGTGCCGATAACCCGGCAAGATCAGCTCATCGGTGTCCTTTACCTTGAGAACAATCTTACGACTCATGCTTTCACCTCCTATCGCATACACGTGCTGGAATTACTTGCTTCGCAGGCCGCGATATCCTTGGAGAATGCCCGCCTATATACCGACCTGAGGGAAAGCGAACAGAAGTATCGAGACCTGATCGATGTCGCTCCAGATGCGATCTTTATCATCGATACTGACCTTAATTACGTTTCAGCAAATCCAGCCGGCCTAGAGCTAGCAGCCTGCACAAGGGAGGAACTGGTAGGTAGGCCGATTGCCGAGACCTTCGTCCCTGAGGAACTTCCCTTATTGCCGGGGCGGATCGAGACAAT
>CAWJZG010000010.1:0-84417 GCA_963847295.1 uncultured Verrucomicrobiae bacterium | reverse complement strand
TGCGACACCGAAGGACAGGAGCGTAATTGCCAGTACGAGGCCACGCCTCTGCTGCAATAACAAATCATCCGATATTTTCATGGAAGTCCAGAATGGGAAGTTTCGAGAGGTTCTTTCAGGAAATCGAGGGCACAATGCATGCCGCGCAAAGTTGAGGAGCTTGTCGATCACGGTCCCAAGGGATAAAGGCCATTGCGATGAGCAAAATCGCCTCCTCAACGTTGATTTGTAACGAAACCGGCGCGCGGTTGTCCTCGCGCTGGATCCTGCTGTCTGGGAAGGAGATCCCATGAATCTCTTCAGACTCGCTCACGGGTCGAAGCGGAGGAATGGGCCTGCGAGTCGCAAACGAACTCCGAATCGAGAGGTCGTGGCGAGTTCGAAGCGCGCGGGCCGCTTAGGCTCGCGCCGCTGACGGGTCGGGATACCGAATTGAGTTTGCTGAAAGATCGGTGGGAGCAGGCTCAAGAGGGAGGTTTTTGCATATCCCCGCAGAAAGGGTCAATTCAGATCACACCACTAAAGCGGCCTTGGTTCCGATTCGGATTTCAGCCAATTTCCTGAAGGATTTGGTCCACATTGACGGGCCTCTGGCCGTTTACGGAACTCGTAGCGTCCGTTTAGAATCCCTCTACCTCGCCACCTCCAAGGACGATGAGACGCTTACCTGGATTCTCCATGTTACTGGCAAAGACTGCCTCGGTACCACCGCCATCTATTTGAAGCTCACCGACATGCATGTCACTCAGAAGTGGTAGAGAGGGTCATTCTCGAGTCGACTCGAAATCCTGAATTGAACCTTTCTGTGAGGATATGCAAAGAACCCCAACTTCCATTTGAACTGCCTCGTCCCGATTCTTGTGTTTGGGCGAGCGAAAACATCCTACTTCTATAAACTCGTGATGCACCGAGTAATTCGAATCGTTTTCCTCATTATCCTGGCTTCGGTTTCAAGCGGCGCCGGAGCACCAGGCCAGCAAGCTTCTGCCTTACCGGCGAAACCGAATCCGGCGCCCACACCCATCGCGCTAGCCAAAGTACCTTCGGAAGCGCAGTCCACGCTTACCACTCTCCAGGAGATCGACGCGAACGTGTCGGGGGATCAGTCAAGCGCGAACGCCATCGGCCGCAAGCTCTTCGACCAGGCAAGTGAAATCGATGCGAGAATCCCTGACGACACGAGGCTCCTGACGACTAGTCCGTCCCTCGACATGGGTTACCGGCTCAAGCTTATCTGGCGAAATTTTCGCCTTCGTTTATCGGTGTCGGCTCGCGAATTGACACAGGACGCCACAAATTTGGAAGAGCAACTCGCGCGTCTGGATCAGTTGAACAAGATCTGGCAGGCAACGCTGCAATCGGCAAAACAGCAGGAAACGCCCCCGTCAGTCTTGCAGCGGGTGCAGAGTGTAGTCGACTCCGTTGAGCGGACGCGACAGGCGGCCGAATCCGGCCGAGACCATGTTTTGACGTTGCAGAGCCTGCTTTCCGAGGAGGAAGCCCGTGTACGAACAACTCTCTCTTCAATCGAGCAGGTGGAAACTCGGGCCTTGAAAAATATTTTGGTCAGAGATAGCCGGCCCATCTGGAGCCCTGAGACCAGTCTGGGCACAGAATGGGAGAAGGACAGTGGCGAGTCGTTTTCTTCGCAACTGGAAACATCCACCGCATTCACTAAGCGACTCCCTTTTGCCTTCCTGATCCACGCTCTTTTCATTGTGCTGATGGCTACCGCGCTTCACTGGATGCGGCGCAGAATACGAAAATTTGCGCAGGCAAAACCGGATCTGCAGCGTGCGCTGCCGATACTCGATCTCCCCGTTTCAACTGCCTTCGCGCTTTCAATACTCCTCGTACCCTCAATCTACGTGCAAGCGCCCCGCTTGATTCTTGCAACCATGGGTGCCGTAACGCTTATCCCAGCCGCAGTAGTTCTCCGACGATTATTGGAACGTCATTCGTATCCAATCATCAACGCTATTGTCATCATGTATTTCGTTGGTCAGCTCCGAATACTCGCGGCGTCTCTACCGGTGTTGGCCAGGTTCATATTTCTCGTCCAAGTGCTCGGCGCGACTGTCTTCCTTGTCTGGGTGCTTCGGAGGTGGCGCGTACCGACGGAAGCTACTGAAACCCACGGCCGCATTTGGCGAACAATCCGAGCGACGGCCAAAATCGGGCTTATTCTTTTGCCGGCGGCGTTTCTCGCAAATATTTTCGGATACGTCAACTTGGGGAACCTTTTAGGAATCGTTTTTTTCAGGAGCGTATACATCGCGGCCATACTCTACACCGCCATTCGGATCATCGAAGGATTGATCATTATTGCCCTGCAGGTCCCACCACTTGGCTCGTTGCGGGTCATTAGTCTGCATCGCCCGATGCTGCAACGGCGGACGTGTCGCGGACTCGGGTTCTTGGCTTTTCTGTTATGGTTGAACCTGCTGTTGAACTTTTTCGGCCTACGAACTCCATTGATCACGACGACTGAAGCGGCGCTGAACGCGAACCTCGTGATCGGCTCCTTCAGCATCACTCTGGGCCATATCCTGGCATTCCTGATCACGGTTTGGGCGTCTTTTCTGGTCTCGAAATTCTTGCGTTTTCTGCTCGAAGAAGACGTCTATCATCATTTGCGTCTCGCACGTGGTATTCCATATGCGATCTCGACTCTGCTTCACTATGTCATCCTGCTTTTGGGATTCTTCGTCGGCTTGGGAGCGCTTGGCATTGATCTAACAAAGGTTACGATCCTGGCTGGAGCTTTCAGCGTGGGGATCGGATTTGGATTACAAAATGTGATCAATAACTTTGTGTGCGGTCTGATTCTGCTTTTTGAACGTCCGATCAAAGTCGGTGACGTCATCGAGGTAGGTGGCAAGGCGGGAGAGGTCAGCCGCATCGGCATCCGGGCCAGCGTTATTCGCACCGCGGACGGGTCGGAAGTCATCGTGCCGAACGGATCGCTCATCTCGAGTCAGGTGACTAACTGGACCTTTTCGGATCGACAGCGCGCGATCGAAGTCTCCGTTAATGTGACTGGAGGCGAGGATCCCCAGCGCGTGGTTGAATTGCTAAAACGTACTGCCGCTAGCCATCCTGATGTAGCCAAGGAACCAGTGCCTCAAGTTCACGTAGTCAACTTCAGTGCCGATGCGGTAACCTTTCAACTTCGAGCTTGGACCGATCGGCATCAGGACTGGGCTCAGGTGCGCAGTGATCTCTCCATCGCCATCAATGACACCTTGAAGAGCGAGAACATTGCAATCGCATGATGGGGAGCCAGCAGAAGCCTACGTGACGTTCTAACCTCGCATGGATTCGATCAAATCGTGAAGGACGACTTCGCTAGCTTACGCCAGATACTCTCTGGTCGTCGCGGCGCTCTCCTTTGCCTGCAAGCACTGGGATTTGAAGAATCCTTTTTCCAAGATCGACCCTCCGCTTCACAAGGAGCCCCAGATCCGATATCTCCTCCTCGCCGACATCCGGAGGCTCCTCGCTTACTTGAGGGGCCGTGAGAATGGCTATGGCTCGGCCCTCGCGTTCCACCTGGCTGGGCCCGGAGCTGAACCTCGGTGCCATCGGTTCGACCTACAACCTCACCATGGACCCGTTCGAGAAATACGACATGACCTTCAACGGCGCTGTCGCGACGCGCAACCCGACCTCGTCGCCGGGCCGCTACTCGGGCATGGACAATGGCTGGGCCATTTCCCTGATGGACGTGCCGCTCACGGAGTTCAATAAGTCGATCATCAAGTATCCGAGCATCAAACGATTCCCGGGCGGAGCCTCGAACGACCTGTTGCCGAATCTGCAGCATCCCGAGGACCCCGTGCCCGCGCTAGATCCGAACCAGGTGCCGACGACCATCCGAGCGCACTAAGCCATCGGCTCGATCGTGAAACGCGCGGCCGCTCGCCGCAGGCGGCCCGCGAATTCACGTTCGAGACAGATAGAAGAGCGAAACCGATCAAACAGGTGCTTATCAACAGAATCCTCGACTGCGAGCCGCCGACGGAATCAGCCTTCGAGTCCAAGATCGCTTCTAAAGCGGCAGGATGATCTGATGATGGCCATGGTTATCAACCGGAGATAAGGACGAATATGCGTGAGAATGCCGAAGTAAAGCGGCTCGAGGCCGCACGCCGTCATAACATGGCATGGAAGAAATGGGGGCCATATCTGAGTGAGCGGCAGTGGGGAACGGTTCGCGAGGACTACAGCGAGGACGGAAATGCCTGGGATTACTTCACCCATGATCAGGCCCGGTCCCGCGCGTATCACTGGGGTGAGGATGGTCTCGCCGGTATCAGCGATGAAAAGCAGTTTCTCTGCTTTGCGCTCGCGCTCTGGAACGGTCGCGATCCGATCCTCAAGGAGCGCTTGTTCGGACTGACGAACAGCGAGGGCAATCACGGCGAGGACGTCAAGGAATACTACTTCTACCTCGATAGCACGCCGACGCACTCATACATGAAGTACCTGTACAAGTATCCGCAGGCGGCATTTCCGTACGATGACCTGGTCGCTACCAACAAGGCGCGCAGCCGCAGCGACATGGAGTACGAACTGCTGGACACCGGCGTCTTCAACGACGACCGCTACTTCGATGTCTTCGTCGAATATGCCAAGCAGACTCCTGAGGACATCCTGATCCAGATCAGCGTGTGTAATCGCGGGCCTGAGCCAGCCACGTTACACGTCCTGCCGACCCTATGGTTCCGCAACATCTGGACATGGTGGCCAGACACAGTAAAGCCTTCGTTGAAGCAAGTGGCGCCAGAGAAAGACTATGGTGCCCTAGCGGCGACCCACAGCGAGCTCGGCGGGCGGTATCTGTATTGCGAAGGGAACGTCCCGCTGCTCTTCACCGAGAATGATACCAACAACGAGCGGATCTTCGGTACGCCCAATGCCAGTCCGTACGTTAAAGACGGGATCAACAACTATGTGATTCACGGCAAACAGGACGCCGTCAACCCTGAGCAGACGGGAACCAAAGCTGCCGCACACTACATCATCAGCGTTGGTGCACGTGAAACGGTCACGATCCGACTCCGCTTAAGCGATCTGGCGCCCACGGCAATTGGCGATCCCTTCGGCAGCTTTGCTGAAACCATGCAGACTCGTCAGCGCGAGGCGGATGAGTTCTATCGAGCAATCACACCCGAACGGGTGCAGGAAGATGAGGCCGAGTCATGCGACAGGCGCTGGCCGGGATGCTCTGGACCAAGCAGTACTTCGACTTCGATGTGGACAAGTGGCTCAGAGAACATGGCATCGATCCGGATGCGACCGGCCGAAATGCAATGCGGAACAGCGAATGGTTCCACATGGTGAATGAGCACGTCATCTCGATGCCGGACAAGTGGGAGTATCCCTGGTACGCCGCCTGGGACCTGGCGTTCCATACCATCGCGCTCTCCACGGTCGATGTCGATTTCGCCAAAGAGCAGCTCGACCTGCATGCTGCAGAATTACTACCTGCATCCGACCGGTCAGATCCCGGCCTACGAATGGAACTTCAGCGACGTCAATCCGCCGGTGCACGCCTGGGCCACGATCTTTCTGTACCGGACGGAGCAGGCGCTCCACGGTGAAGGGCGACCTGGACTTCCTCAAGCGGTCTTTCGCAAAGCTTGCTGTTGAACTTCACCTGGTGGGTGAATCGCAAAGACCGCTTCGGCAAGAACCTCTTCGAGGGAGGCTTCCTCGGGCTGGACAATATCGGCGTCTTCGACCGCAGCGCGCCGCTGCCCACCGGCGGCCACCTGGAGCAGGCCGACGGCACGGCCTGGATCGCACTGTTCTGCCAGAACATGCTGGAGATCGGCGTTGAGCTGGCGGCCCAAGATCCCGACTACAGCGATATGGCGACGAAGTTCGTCGACCATTTCCTGTGGATCGCCCGCGCCATGAACAAGATGGGGCCGGATGGCATGTGGGACGAGGAGGACGGGTTTTACTACGACGTCCTGCGCCATCCCGATGGTCAGCGCGACACGTCTCAAGGTCCGCTCCATGGTGGGTTTGCTGCCGCTCTGTGCCACCACGGTCATCGAGCCCTGGCAGCGGGAGAGGGTGCCGGGTGTCACCGCGATGTTCCAGGAGCGTCTGCGACGCATGCCGGAACTTCTCGAGAGTATTCATCCGACCGGGCCGGGTCATCGCGGGGTGGCGGATCGCGGCATTGTTGCGCTCGTGAACCCCGAAAGGCTGCGCCGGATCCTGTCGCGGATGCTCGACGAGAACGAATTCCTGAGTCCTTACGGCATCCGCGCGATTTCCCGCTACCATGCCGAGCATCCCTATGTCTGTCCACGTCGAAGGACAGGAGTACCGGGTGAATTATCTGCCGGCTGAATCGGACACCGGCATGTTCGGCGGCAACTCCAACTGGCGTGGTCCGATTTGGATGCCGGTGAATGTGCTGCTGATCCGCGCCCTGCTGCAGTTCTATGTCTACTACGGCGACAACTTCAAGATCGAGTGTCCGACCGGCTCGGGCAACTGGATGAATCTCTTCGATGTGGCCAAGGAAATTGCGAATCGGCTGACCCGAATCTTTCTCCGAGACGAGTCTGGCCGGCGGCCGGTCTACGGAGGCACGGAGAAATTTCAGACCGATCCGCATTGGAAGGATTGCATCCTGTTCTACGAATACTTCCACGGCGACAACGGCGCAGGGTTGGGGGCAAGCCACCAGACGGGCTGGACCGGCCTGATCGCCAAATTGATCGATCTCTTCGGTCGTCTGGATGCCGGTCAGCTTCTTGAAGTCGGCAAGAGGGCCGCGTTTATGAAAGAAGAAAGGTGATGGCCATGGGGGACGTTTGGGCGAAGGGTGGGGCGTTTCCCTGTTTCCACTATCGCCGCTTCACCACGAAACGGAAAAAATCGTACGTTAGTGTGCTGAAAGACTGCGGAAGCAGTAAGATAAGATCTGAAGAACTCCGCGTCGGGCGAGCTGTTCACGGCTATCGAGCAGGCGCTCGCGGGCGAGACCTACGTCACGCCGCTCGTTACCAAGGGCGTGCCTCTGGGTGTTTTCCTCCGCCGGGCCACGAAGCCTGGCGCGGAGAAGCTTACCGTGCGCCAGCGCGAAGTGCTGCAACTCCTCGCGGAAGGCCGCGCGATGAAGGAAGTCGCGGACCTCCTCCAGGTAAGCCCGCGCACCGTGGCCTTTCACAAATACACGATCATGGAGCAGCTCGGCGTGAAGACGAGCGCCGAGCTGGTGCAATATGCCCTCGAGCACGGAATGTTGAAAAAGCGCATCTGAGGTCGGCCCGCGCACCTGTCAGTTTTGACAGTATCGGAGGTTTCCAGCGTCGGCTATGACGGCGCACGGTGATCGCCCCTTCCTCCATCCCCGACGCAGGCTCCGCGCAACGTCCGCGCGTGCTGCTGGCCGATGATCATCCGGCGATGCTCGCGCTGACGGCCGACGCGCTGGCCGGCGAATGTTTGGTGGTCGGTTCAGTGGGCGATGGACGCGAGCTCCTCGCCGAGGCGGAGCGGCTTCATCCTGATGTCATCGTGCTCGACATCACCATGCCGCGGCTCGACGGCATCGAAGCGGCGCGCCAACTTCAGCGCTCGCAGCGGCCTGCCCGCCTCGTCTTCCTCACGGTCCACGAAGACGCCGACTACGCCCGGGCCGCGCTCGATGCGGGCGGGCTCGGCTATGTCGTTAAGACGCGGCTCGCTTCCGATCTCCTCCCTGCCATACGGGCAGCGCTTGCCGATCAATCCTTCATCTCACCCACCGTGCGCCTCGAAGAAGCGAGATTGACTTCTCCCGATCTCCCAGCGAAACCAACACCAACACACAGAAAACCATGAAGCAGATCCTCACTTCATTCAAAATGCTCAGTGCGATCGCGCTGCTCGCCGTGGCCGTGGGCTGCGCCAGCACCCAGAGCAAAGAAAACTTGCTCGTTGCCGCGGGCTTCAAAGTAATCGCTCCCAAAACTGCGGCGCAGCAACAGAAACTCAAGGCCCTTCCGCCGGACAAAGTGACCATGGTTCAGAAGAGCGGGAAGACCTACTACGTTTTCCCGGACGTGGCGAACAACCAGGCCTACGTCGGTGGCCCAAAACAGTACGAAGCATACCGCCAGCTCCGTTTGCAGAAGAAAATGGCCGACGAAAAGGTTGAAGCCGCTGAGATGAACCTGGAGGCATCAGACAATGGACTGGGGCGGCTGGGGCGGCTGGGGAGCGTGGGGTCCGGGATGGTACTAGGCCTTCAAAAGCACACAGTAAAACCAAACAGAAAAGACAAATTCATGAAACGAAAACTAATCCCTATCGGCTCGTCGCTGCTTGCGGCGACAGCCGCGCTGATCGGAGCCGGCTTGTCCATACAAGCCGCCGATCCAGAGTCGTCTCCAGCCGCGGCTGGGCAACAGGCAAAGAAACCCAACATCCTCTTCATCATGGGCGACGACATCGGCTGGATGCAGCCGAGTTGTTATCACCGCGGTCTGATGGTCGGGGAAACACCCAATATCGACCGGCTCGCGAATGAAGGCGGCATCTTCATGCACTACTACGCCGAGCAGAGCTGCACGGCAGGACGCAATGCGTTCTTCACCGGCATGCATCCGCTGCGCACGGGCATGATCCCGCCGCAGTTGCCCGGCAGCATCTCGTATCTGCGGCCCGGCACGCCGGCGCTAGCCAAGTTCCTGTTGGATCTCGGCTACAACACCGGCGAGTTCGGCAAGAACCACCTGGGCGATCACCCCGATGCCCTGCCGACGGCGCACGGGTTCCAGGAGTTCTGGGGCTACCTGTATCACCTGGACGCCATGCAGCAGGTGAGTTTCCCCGACATCAACAGCAGCCCCACCGTGCAGGCCATCGCGCCGCCCTACAAGCAAGAACCTATTCCCGGCATTCCGGAAGTCCCCGGCGCGATTGACCCCAAGACTGGAATCGGACTGACACCTCCGCGCCCGATCCTTTGGATGAAGTCCTCCGACGGCACGGCGAAGAACCAGATGGGCAAGGACGAAGGTCCGCTCACGCTGGAGCGCTCGAAAACGGTGGACGAGGAAATCTCTGGCCACGTGATTGACTGGCTCGATCGCAATAATCCGAAGAAGACCGGCAAACCGTTCTTCTGCTGGTATAACCCGGCGCGCATGCACATCACGACCATGTTTTCGCCGCAGTACGAAGCCATGCTGGGCACCAGGGGCGGCAAGGACTGGGGCATCAATGAAGTTGGCATGAAGCAGATGGACGACAACATCGGCTACGTCCTCAAGAAGCTCGAAGACATGGGCGAGATGAACAACACCATCATCGTCTTCACCACCGACAACGGCGCCGAGGTGATCACCTTCCCGGATGGCGGCACCACCCCGTTCAAAGGCGGGAAACTGACCACCTGGGAAGGCGGCATGCGCGCTCCGTGCGTCATTCGCTGGCCGGGCGTCATCAAGCCGGGCACCGTCTTCAAGGAAATGTTCGCGTCCCTCGACTGGTTGCCGACGTTCGTTGAGATCGCCGGAGGCGCCAAGGGCAACGAGCTGAAGGCGCAGATCGAGAAGGGTGCGTATCCCGGGATCGTCAAAACAACGCTCGACGGGGTCAACCAAATCGACTACCTCACCGGCAAATCCGACAAGTCGGCGCGCGACACCTTCTTCTACTACGCCGGAGCGCAACCCTCCGCTGTCCGGTACAAGAACTGGAAGTTCTACTACACGATGGCGTCCGACACCGCTACCGGCGGGCTGTTTGGAGCCACCACCTATCACTGGACCCAGCTCCAGAACATCCTGCGCGATCCATTCGAGACGACGGTCGCCGGCGATAAGTCGTTGTTGGCCTACGGCGGTGCACTGGCCGCCCCGAGTACCGCGTATCTCTACAACTGGAACATCCTGCCGATCGGTCAGGTGCTGTGGCTGAAGGAGCTGGAGTCCTACGTCGAGTTTCCGCCGATGCAGGATCCGGCGAGCTACAACCTGACTCAGGTTCTCGAACAGGTTAAGAAGCAGAGTACACAACAACCCGGGCCAATAACGGGAGCGCGCGTGTATCGCTGACTATGCGGGCGGCTCGCAAGAGCCGCCCGCCTTCTCGCTCAATCTCTTTTCTCAAACTGCAACCTCTGCTGGCTCAGGTCGAGCCGTCCCCCCAAACAACTCATGAAACGAATATCTGCCCAAATCCTTGCCGCCGTGCTCGCGGTCGTACCGGCGCTCGCGCAGGCAGCCGACCCAGCCTTCGAAGCTACGGCGGGCCAAGGCAAGAAACCCAACATCCTCATCCTCTGGGGCGACGACATCGGGTGGAACAACCCGAGTTGTTATCACCGCGGCATGATGGGCTACCAGACGCCTAACATTGACCGCACTCGCGAAGGAAGGCGCGATGTTCACGGACTGGTATGGCCAGCAATCCTGCACGGCCGGACGCGCGGCGTTCATCACCGGCCAGAGTCCATTGCGTACCGGCTTGCTGAAGGTCGGTTTGCCTGGGGCAAAGGAAGGCATATCCGTAAAGGACCCGACGATCGCCGGGTTGTTGAAGAACCAGGGCTACATGACCGCGCAATACGGCAAAAATCATCTGGGCGACCTGGACGAGATGCTGCCGACCAACCACGGCTTTGACGAATTCCTCGGCAATCTCTACCACCTCAACGCCGAGCAGGAACCCGAGCACCCGGACTATCCGAAGGACCCTGAGTTCAAGAAGCAATTCGGACCGCGCGGCGTGATCAAATCGACGTCCGATGGCAACATTCAAGATACCGGTCCGCTGACCATCGAGCGCATGGAGACGATCGACGATGAGGTCACCGCAAGCGCCCTCGATTTCCTGGAGCGGGCCAAGAATGCGGACCAACCGTTTTTCCTATGGTGGAACTCTACCCGAATGCACATCTGGACGCATCTCAAGCCGGAGTCACAAGGCAAGACCGGTCTGGGAGTTTACCCGGACGGCATGGTGGAACACGATGCGCAGGTTGGCCAGATTCTCGACAAGCTCAAAGAACTGGGTCTCGAAGAGAACACCATCGTGATGTATTCCACCGATAACGGAGCCGAGTGCTTTTCGTGGCCGGACGGCGGCACGACGCCGTTTCGCAACGAGAAAAACTCGAACTGGGAAGGTGGCTACCGCGTTCCCTGCCTGATCCGGTGGCCTGGGGTGATCAAGCCGGGGACGATTTACAATGATGTCTTCTCGCACGAAGACATGCTGCCGACCCTGCTGGCGGCCGCCGGCGAGCCGGACATCAAGGAGAAGCTCGTGGGGGGATTCAGTGCCCTCGGACGGAACTATAAGGTCCATCTCGATGGCTACAACCTGCTCCCCTATTTCAGGGGCGAGATTCAAGCGCCGCGCAAGGAGTTCTTCTACTGGACGGACGGTGGCGACCTCTGCGGCCTGCGCTACGGCCGTTGGAAGATTGTCTTTCAGGAGCAACGCGCTCATGGACTGGACGTGTGGCAAGACCCGCTGGTGACCCTGCGCTTTCCCAAACTGTTTTGCTTGCGCACCGACCCCTTTGAGCGCGCCGACCACGAGGCCAGCGATTACGGCCACTGGCGCGTAGACCATGCCTTTGCGCTCGTGCCTGCACAGGGATACGTCGCTCGCCATCTGGCCACGTTTAAGGAATTTCCGCCGCGCCAAAAGCCAGGCAGCTTCAGCCTCGACGAAGTGCTCGAGGCACTTCAGAGCGCACCCAAGAACTAGCCAAGCCGAACGATTTGATTGTAAATGGCGCGGGGCACTTTCCTTCAGTGGCGCGCCCCGCAAACCAAAACATCACTATGCAGACCCTACGTATCATGAAATCGATCTGCAAAACGTTTGCCCTCATAGCGATTGTCCTTGCCAGTTCCACCGCCTCGCAAGGCCAGGACCCGTTGCCTTCCTGGAACGATGGACCTGCCAAGCAGGCCATCCTGGATTTTGTTCGAGAGACCACGGAAACCGGTGGCGCAAAGTTTGTCCCGCCGGAGGAACGAATTGCCACCTTCGATCAGGACGGCACACTCTGGGTCGAGCATCCGATGTACACCCAGGTCATGTATTGCCTGGAGCGCGTGCCCGTGCTGGCAGAAAAGAAACCGGAACTTAAGAAGATCGAGCCGTTCAAGACGGTGCTCTCGGGCAATCGGGAAGCAATCGCGAAGCTCTCGATGAAAGATCTCGAGAAGAATCCTCGCGGCCACGCTCACAGGGATGTCGGTAGAAGAGTTCAGAGCCGAAGCGAAGAAGTGGCTCGCGACTGCCAAGCATCCGCGGTTCGACCGGCTCTACACCGAATTGACGTATCAGCCGATGCAGGAAGTCCTGCAGTATCTGCGCGCCAACGGCTACAAGACCTACATTGTCACCGGCGGTGGTCAGGACTTTGTTCGCGAGTACTCCGAGCAGACCTACGGTATCCCGCCGGAACAAGTCGTCGGCACCGCGGGCGTAACCAAGTACGGCTACGACAAGAATGGCAAGCCGTTCCTGATCAAGGAGCCCAAGCTTCTGCTCAACGACAACAACGCCGGTAAGCCCGAGGGCATCCACCTGATGATCGGCCGCCGGCCTTACGCGGCGTTCGGCAACTCGACCGGCGACCGTCAAATGCTCGAATACACGAAAGCCGGCGACGGCGCGCGGCTTTCGATGCTCGTCCTGCACGACGACGCCGAGCGCGAGTATGCCTACGGTCCTGCGCAAGGACTCCCGAACACCAAAGTCGGTGCTTTCACCCAGGCACTCTACGACGAGGCGAAGAAGGATGGCTGGTTCGTCATTAGCATGAAGAACGATTGGAAAAAGATCTTCGCGTTCGAGCCATAAGCCAATACTCAACCCTCCAGAAACCAGCACTCATCCATGAAGCCAAAACTCAAACATCATCCGTCGTGCGCTTACCAGCGCCCTGCTTTCCGTCGCCTCACTGTTCGTGCTGCCGGTGTTCGCCGAGCATTTCACCGAGGGCAAACAGGTACCGCCAGACGACTGAGAAGCTAAAGCCAGGCGACTTTGTCTGGGAACCGGAGCGCGCGCCGGCGGGGCCGGTGCTCATCGTAGTGAGCAAGCCGGAGCAGATCGCCTACGTGTATCGTAATGGCATCCGCATCGCGCGAAGCAGCGTGAGCACGGGACGTCCAGGGCATCCGACGCCGGTCGGTGTCTTTGATATCCTCGAGAAGGAAAAGGATCACGTTTCGACGATCTACAAAGGCGCGGAGATGCCGTGGATGGAGCGGTTGACGTGGAACGGGATCGCGCTGCACGCGGGCGATCTGCCGGGCTATCCGGATTCGCACGGCTGCGTCCGCCTGCCGCTGGAGTTTTCCAAGCTGCTCTTCACCGTGACGACCAAGGGCGGTACGGTGATCATTGCGGATGAGCACTCCGCGCCGCGCGAAACGGTGCATCCGGGGATGATTTTTTCGCAGGCCACACCGCCCGCCGCCGATGCATCGCTAGCGCAAGGGGAATTCTCGTGGACGCCGGAGAAATCGGACCACGGGCCGGTGACGATCCTTTTCACCGCGGCGGACAAGCAGGTCTATGTGTATCGCAATGGCATAGAGATCGGTCGCGCGCCCTTTGCGCGCGGCGTGAGCGGGATGCACGTTTACAGCGCCCTCGATGGTGCCGATGCGGAAGGCAAGCGCAAGTGGGTGCGCGTGGATGGCGCACCCGCGGCGAACGATCCGAGCTTCACCGAACTCGCCACGGGTGCGGGCATTCCTGCCGCCTTCATCGCCGGCGTGCGCAGCGTGGTGCAGCCGGGAACGACGATGGTGCTAACCGACAAACCAGTCAACGGTGAGACCCAGAGCAAGCCAGGTTTCAAAATCCTTGGCCTGGGCGAAGTCGCCGCACGCTGAGCGGGGATAGCTTTTCAACAGTCTCGCTAAGATGGTCGTGAAAAAACAATTGCCGCAGCACCCTGCTCCCGTGAGCGTGCCACACAAGACCTAACGCAGGAAAAAACATGGAAAGCATCAACGCTACGTTGACTGATACTGTTGCTGCAGCCACGCTCGTTTTCGATCAACCCAATCCAACAGAACCTATGAAAAACAAGATCTCATCGATACGCAACTTCAGCACTGCGGTCCTCATGATGGTGGCCATTCCGGCGGCCTTTGCAGAAACATCATCGAGCGATCTCACAAGCGAATCCGACAAGTCCATGGCTGCGGCTCACGAGTCCTTCCTCAAGGGCGACATGAAAAAGGCCTCCGCATCCATCGACAAGGCGGCGGCTAGCGTGAGCAAAGAGTCGGAGAAAGTCGCCTCAAGCGCCAAAGAGGGGGTGAATAAAGCCGGAGACGATTTGAAAAAACTCGGACAGAGCGTGAAGAGCGGCGCGGTGAAGTCGGACGATGAGTTGAAGAAAACCTTCGCTCATGTGGACAACGCACTGGCCAAGGCTTGGCACGCGACGGCGGAGGAGAGCATGAAGGCAGGCAAGGATGCCAGCCACGCGCTCGGGAAGGCCGGTGAGAGCCTGTCGGGAGCTGCCAAGTGGTCCGGCACAGAACTCAAGAAGGGCGCACAGTCATCCGTGAAGGCTGCCAAGGCGGTTGGCGAGGGGATGAAGTCTGGCGGCGAAGAGGCAAAGAAGTGGTTTCAAGACATCGGCGACGGCATCAAGGATGTCGAACGGAAGCTCTGAGCGTGCTCTTCGACAATTCCAAAATCAGCCATCTGAGCCCAATCATGAATACCGGATTTCTGATTGCCAACTGGATCGCGCTGCTCCTTGTCGCGGCATCTCCCATCTTCGCTCAAGGAGCCGAGAGTCCGGCATTCGTCGCCACGGCACAAGATAAGACTCTCCCGCCTGGCCCTGTTCCCGACGGCATGGTTTGGATTCCGGGTGGAGAATTCTCGATGGGTAGCGACGGAAAGTGCGACGGAAAATTCTCTTGCTCACCGGCCACGGTCGCCGATGCGCTTCCGATCCATCGCGTGTCTGTCGATGGTTTCTGGATGGACGAGACGGATGTTACCAACGCGGAGTTCGAGAAATTCGTAAAGGCGACCGGCTACGTCACCATCGCGGAACGCACGCCGACCAAAGAAGAGTTTCCGACTGCGCCGCCAGAGAGCCTTGTGGCCGGCTCGATCGTCTTCACTCCGACATCCGGCGCGGTGCCGCTGACCAATCATTACCGATGGTGGCGTTACCAGCACGGCGCGAACTGGCGGCACCCGGAAGGTCCACAGAGCGACATAAAGGGCAAGGAAAACTATCCGGTTGTGCAAATCGCGTACCCCGACGCGGTAGCCTACGCAGAATGGGCCGGCAAGCGACTGCCAACGGAAGCCGAGTGGGAGTATGCAGCGCGGGGAGGCTTGAGCGGAAAGCTTTACCCTTGGGGCGATGAGTTCAAGCCGGGCGGAGAGTTCATGGCAAATACCTACCAGGGCCAATTCCCGGTTAAGGATAGAGGCGAAGATGAATTTACCGGTATCGCGCCCGTGAAATCGTTTCCCCCGAATGGCTACGGCCTCTACGACATGGCGGGCAACGTCTGGCAATGGTGCAGCGATTGGTATCGGCCAGACTATTATCAAAAACTTGCCAGTGAGGGCAGCGTCGCGCGAAACCCGCAGGGTCCGGAAAAACCCTTCGATCCCGCCGAGCCGTCAGAGAAAAAACGCGTCCACAAGGGCGGTTCCTTCCTCTGCAACGAGCAATACTGCACCCGCTACATAGTGGGCACGCGCGGCAAGGGAGAGGTCAATACGGGAAGCAACCATCTCGGATTCCGCTGTGTGACCACGCCGGAACTTCGGAACGATAGAGTTGCCTTGGAGAAATAGAGCTTATGAAGATGACCTCCCTTTTTGGCCACGGTGTGGCGATCTTCGTGACCGTCGCGTCGATATTCGCTCAAGCAAATGAAGCCACTCCGCCATCAGGCAAGGACTTCAAGAGTATTCCGCTTGTGCCCGCCAAAGAAATCAAGCCATGGTCAATCAATTTCGCTCCCTATGGCTGGGTGACGGCGGTGGATGGAACGGTCACGCTGCGGGGAATCACATCCCACGTGCATGAATCCGCCATCGAGACTCTCAAAAGCCTCCAATTCGCGTTTATGGCCGCTGCGGAAATTCGCTATAAACGCTGGGGGATCCTGGGCGACTTTATCTACGCAAAGACGTCGAGCCTCTCGAGCACGCCGCGAGGCATTCTGTTCTCAACCACGACTGCGGACTTGGAACAATTTATCGGAACCTTCCTGCTCGAGTATCGACCCTTGGAGGCAAAGTGGGGTTTCATCGATGTGCTTGCCGGCGCACGGGTGTATTCCATAACCAGCAGCTTGCATCTGCAGGGAAACCTTCTTCCGGACCTCGACATTACCCGCCACGTTAGCTGGGTTGATCCCATCATCGGGTTGAAGGGCCGAATCCAGATTTCGCGCTGGTTTTTTATCAATGCCTACGGCGACGTGGGAGGATTCGGAGCGGGATCGGACCTCACGTGGCAGGCGCTTTTGGGTTCAGGCATCCAGGTTTCCAGGTGGTTTGCAATTATCGCCGGCTATCGCGCTCTCGGATACGATTTTCAGCAAAACGAGACCAGACTCGATCTCATCTCGCACGGTCCCTACGCAGGCATTGAGGTCAGCTACTAGTTGCTTGTCCCCGCAATCGGACGAGCAGACAACACGACGCAGAACCAAAACATCATGATCCAATCGGCTGCACGTTGCCCTGCTAACGATGATCCTTGCCGGGCACGCCGTCTCCCGAGGCCAAGACCCGTTGCCTTCCTCAATGTTCGTGCTGCCGGTATCGCGTCGGTGAAATCGTTTCCCCCGAATGGCTACGGCCTCTACGACATGGCGGGCAACGTCTGGCAATGGTGCAGCGATTGGTATCGCCCCGATTATTTCAAACAATCAGCCAAGGGGGGCAGCCTCACGCGCAGCCCGCAGGGTCCGGAGAAGCCCTTTGACCCCGCCGAGCCATCAGAAGAAAAAGCGGGTCCACAAAGGTGGTTCCTTCCTCTGCAACGAACAATATTGCGCCCGCTAGATTGTGGTCACGCGTGGCAAGGGCGAGGCCAATACGGAAGCAATCATCTCGAATTTCGCTGTGTTCAAGCGCCATAATCTCCAACGAACATCCGAAACCGAAGAACTGCACATCCCTGCCAGAAGCGACTATTGCTTCCATACATGAAATCAAGATTCGTTTTCATCCTCATGGCTGCTTTGATCACCGTCGCCCTGCGCGCGCAGGATCAGCCGCCACCGCCTGCTGCCACTGCGCCGCCGGGAGTCTTCGAGGCCCCGCCGACGCTCAGCGCAGCCGCGATCTTGAAAGCCGAGTTTTACCAGGGGCCAAACTTTCAAGTACGCGATCCCGTGCCGACTTACGCGGGGGCCAATGCCTTCACGATCGATTCCGATTTCGGAGTATTTACCGCGGATGGCAATGACATGCTCATGCGTCGCGTCGCGGAGATCAAAGGCATCGCTGCGCTGCAAGCCATGTCGCAGACGACTGAGTTCACCCAGGCAGCGGCGCAAGCTGCAGCGAGACCGCTGAATGTGGCACAAGACTTGATCACCAATCCGCTCCCGACAATTGCCAGCGTGCCGCGCGGTATTTTGGGCTTTCTCAATCAAGCCGGACAGGCCTTGAAGAACGTCACCGAAGGGAATGACTCCGGGCTTGGCCAAGGACAGCTTGTCGAAAACTTGAGCGGCTTCGCCAAGACTAAACGCGACCTCGCGCTCAAGCTCGGGGTTGATCCCTACTGCAACAACCAGGTCTTTCAGAGTGAGCTAAACAAAGTGGCGTGGCCAGCCTTCCTCGGAAAGTTTGCGGTCGGCCTCGGGATGGGCGCGATCGGTGGCGCGGCTGGCGCTACTATCCACGGACTCAATTGGACCGCAACCTTGCAGGCTTCGCTGCGCGACAAGAGTCCCGGCGAACTGCGCCAGATGAATCTCGACCTGCTCACCAACAACATGGGCATCGCCCCTGACGCCGCGAACGCGTTTGTGAACAACGGTGCTATCTCGCCGACTACCCAGACTCTGATCGTTGCCGCCCTCGGCCAACTCGGGAACATTCCCGGTCAGGGCGAGTTCATCCTCCAGGCCGCGAACAGCCAGGACGAACACGACGCCATCGCCTTTCAACAGAGCGCCGAGATTATGGCCACGCTGAACAATACTGCGCCGGTTGCCCGCATCACGCATCTCAACGGCCTCACCGTCTGCCAGACCAAGGACGGCACCGTGGTCGTCCCGATCCAATGGGACTATGTGTCGTGGACACCAATGACGGAGCGATTCATCACCGCGCTCAAGGCCACGCATTTTAGCACGCCCGCAACCGGCTACCTCGTGGCTCTCACGGGCGTCGTGTCGCCAATGGCTGGCGAAGCGTTGACCGCGCGCGGAATCAAGTTTTCAGAGAAACAGCTACCCAACCCGCTCAAATAACCAGCAGGTCCAGCCCGATATACTTTCCATGATCATTCACCGATTCGTCGCTCGCCTGCCCGACTAAAACGTGAGCAAGAACAGGAGTTATGCCATGCCATCCATCCTGCCTGTTGCCTTCTTAACCAGTCTCGCGCTGGTTGCCACTTTGCGGGCCGCCACGCCGACGGCCGGCGAAAATCCTGGCGCCGCACCTGTCCCTGCGCGAAGTCCGCATTCACTGAAAGACACCGTCCCGGTCGAGACGCTGGGCGACTCCGTCGTTGCTCGACGCAATGGCTTCGAAGTTGTTCCCGGCAAGGATCCCAACGGCTGGTCCTTCATCCTCGAACCCTACCTGTGGGCGCTGGGCGTGGACGGCACCGTCGGCGTGAAGGGGTTTGACACTCACGTTGATTATAACCCCTTGACCGTGGTCAAGCATCTTGATTGGGGAATCATGGCCAAGGGCGAAGTGCGGAAAGGGAAGTGGGGCATCCTCGGCGATGGATTTTTCGCCCAACTCTCGGCGAGCGGCGATCCTCCCGGGCCGCTTTACAATAACGCGAATATCAAGCTTCAGCAGGGAATGGTGGAGCTTGCGCTCGCTTACCGGATCATTGACGACCGGCGCGGCTTCCTCGATATCTACGCGGGCGCGCGCTACAACTACTTCGGGATCAATATTGACGCGAGCATTGACGATGCCGGCGTTCAGGAGGTGAGCGACTCGCTGCGCAGCGGAACATCGCTTCGCGAGTTCGGCAACGCGCCGACGCCATCATCGCCCAGAACACCGCTAGTCCTCCAAAGCGATCTCGAAGACCGAATCATCCAGGGAGTCACGCCCCGTCCTGGAGGATGTGCGTGACAAAACCATCGTGCGGGGAGATGTGCGTCCAGAACAGTGTGAGCCGATTTCCTCAGCGACAAGGAGCTTTCGAACGTCTTCGCGACGTCGTGCGACTCGCAATTCCGGCGAATTCCGTGCTTGCCGCCGGCTGTTGCCGAAGCCGACATCGCAGCCGCGAAGACGATCAATTGACCGCGCGAGCATCCAAAACCGCGTTGCCGACGCTCAGAAAAAGTTCGCCAAGGCCCTCGCGAAACAAATCGAACAATCGCCTCCCAACATCGAAATCCGGTGACCAGTGGTGGGTCGATCCGATCGTTGGCCTTCGCGGTCAGATTAACTTCACTCGGTGGCTCTTCCTGGCTCTCCAGGGGGATGTCGGCGGATTTGGGGCTGGCTCTCAAATCGCGTGGTTCGCCAGCGGCTCGATTGGCGTCAATCTGACGCGCAACATTTTCTTGGAGACAGGCTATCGCTATTTCTACATGGATTACACAAAGAACGGCTTGACTTACGATGCCGCGCAATCCGGACTCTTCACGGGAGTTGGCGTGAAATTCTGAAGAAGTCGCATGCCAGAAGCAGCTAAGTGTCAGTCAGTGAAGATTCCTGAATTCGAAAGCAATTAAACCCGTGTTTCTTCTCAAACTCCTGCCAAAAGATGAGCCTGCTCGAACGCGACAACGGCGCATGAAGGCAAATTTCCCAATATAACTCGCCCAAAACAGTGATCCGATTATGAAAATATATCATCTCGTTACGACCGCCCTGACTGCATGTTCCGTGCTCGCGGCTCTGGCACCCGCCACCGTGCGGGCGCAGGAAGCATCCCCCTCGCCGGCACAGGCAACATCGCGCGTCGACCCACAAGCTCTCGAAGCCCTCAAACGCATGAGCGCGACGCTGGGCGCGGCGAAGGCGCTTACCTATCGCTCAAGAACCATCGTCGAGGTGCCCGCGAAAACCGGCCAGTTCATTACGCTTTTCTCCACCGCGGAGGTCGCGCTTAAACGGCCAGACAAGCTGCGTGCCCGGCTCACTGGCGAGGCCCCCAATTTCGATTTCTATTTCGATGGAGCCACGGCCTCCGCCTTCGCTCCCGTCAACAACGTCTATTCCACTGTTGAAGCCCCGTCGACAATCGACACCATGGTCCCGGCGATGCAGCAGGAGACTGGTATCCGCTTCGTTTCCGCCCCCTTCCTTTTCAGCGATCCTTATGGCGTGTTGACGCGGAAACTGATCAGCGGCATCGTCGTCGGTCCGGCGGTGGTCAATGGACGCCCGTGCCAGCATCTGGCATTTCGGTCTCCTGGCGTGAATTGGGAAGTCTGGATCGAGTCGGGCCAGCGTGCATTGCCCTGGCGACTGGCGGTGACCTTTACCGACCGGACAAATTTTCCGCGCGTGTTGGTTGAATTCTTGAGTTGGAATCTCAATCCGTGGCTCAAGGCCGGAGATTTTTCCTTCCGAAAACCGGCCGGCGCCCGCGAAATCCCCTTCGTCTCTGTGATCAAGCCAAACGCCCGCTGATCCGGGCCATCAATGAAACTCTTATGAAACATCTCTTCTCTCTCATCGCAACGATGACTGTCGGCGCGGTTTTTCTGGTCTCCCAGACTGGCTGCACTGGAGTCTATGAGGACGATTCCGACTACGGCTCCTACGCGACCTATGGTGGAGCCTATTACGGCGGAGCGGGCTTCTATCATGGCGCCTACTATGGTGGTAGTTCGGCCTACTGGAACAATGGTTACGGGCGTGCTTATGGCGCGCGGGGAGGCTACGCTTCCTGGAACGATGGCTCGGGATACGCCCGAGGATGGCGCGGAAGCACCGCTTCATGGGATGATGGATCGGGGCATATCAGCGGTTACCGCGGTGGCTCGGCTTCGTGGGGCGGCGGCTCCGGCTCCTTCCACGGGGCTTACGGTCGCTCGGGCTCATGGAGACGGTGATGAGGTGACCGCGAAGCGACTTCAAGCATCAAGTCGACATCCCCATCTTCGCGACGAGGTATTTCCTCTGGAAGGCCGTTTTAAGACGCTTTGTCGGAACTAAGAAGGCGCTTCCACGCGGAAAGTCTGTCGACGAATTCCGCCGGCTGCTTCGGATCCCTGAGAATCACGCGGGTTATGTGCCACGCCGATAGAAGCCAAATGAGAAGCACCATGACTGGATAAAGCGCGCGTTGACCGGCGGCGCCTTAGCTGGTGCTTTGGTAAGAGCGCGATGGAATTACTCGAAGCACTTAGGTCGCAGATGGTGGCTCTGCCGCCCTTGGCGAAGTTTGCTATCGCCATCGCGGTAATCGCCGGCGTTCCGCCGCTGGCCCGTCGCGTCGGGCTCCCGGAGATGGTCGGGTTGCTGCTCTTCGGGGTCGTCTTGGGGCCGCATGTCCTGGGCTTCTTCGGTGAGGACAGACCCATTGCTAACTTCTTCGCGGAGTTAGGCAAGCTGCTGTTGATGTTCTCGGCCGGTCTTGAGGTCGACGTCGATCTCTTCCGCAAGGCTCAAACCCGGTCAATCATCTTCGGCTTGATCACCACTGCTGTGCCATTGCTCCTCGGCACCTTGTTTGGGCTCGCCTTCGGATATGCCATCATTCCCGCGATTGTCGTCGGGTCGCTGCTCGCATCCCACACGCTGCTCGGCCTTTCGATCATCCGCCGTCTCGGTGCCATCCGGCTCGAACCCGTCATCGTTACGATCGGCGCAACGGTTTTGTCGGATACGCTATCGTTGATCGTATTCGCGATCTGCGTTCCGACCTACACGGCTGGCTTCTCGCTATCCGGGCTCGCCACCCAGCTCATAGAGATCGCCGTCTTCGTCCCTCTCATCCTCTTCGGGCTCAGTCGCGCGGGCGCCTATGTGTTGAGCAAGGTGCAGAACAACGAGGACGCCGAATTCGTCCTGATGCTCGGCATCATGGCGGTAGCCGGCATGCTTGCAGATTTCATCAACCTGCCGGGCATCGTCGGGGCCTTCCTGGCGGGACTCGCCGTCAACGCCGCGGTCCGGGAACGCGCGGCGAAGACCAAGCTGGATTTTTTCGGCAAGGCCTTATTCATTCCCTGCTTCTTCGTTGCGACGGGATTTCTCATCGATCCGATCGCATTTGCGCAAAGCGTCCTCGACAGCCTCCCTTTGGTCGCGGGAATCATCGCCACGCTCGTCCTCGGAAAGTGGATCGCTGCGCACGGTCGTGGGCCGCGCCTTCGGCTACACGCCGGCGGCACGATTGACGATATGGGCGCTGACCCTGCCGCAGGTCGCTGCCACGCTCGCCGCAACCCTTGTCGCCTATCACACGGTCAACTCGGACGGCCAGCGGATGCTGGATGAAAGGATGCTCAACGCAGTGCTCGTCCTGATGGTAGCCACTTCCATTCTCGGGCCGGTTCTGACGGAACGATTCGCACCCCGCATGCTCGATGCCGAAGCGCGCCAAAGAGATGGCGCGGGCTGATCGTTTGCAGCGGCCTATGTCGATGACGCTGTGCCGAAGTTTCCTCCAGATCAGGCTTCCGTAACTCTTCGTGGCAAAAGATACGAGACGGTGCTTGCTCAATGAGACAGCGGGCTCCCCTTTCCATGCCTTGGGCAGGAGAGTTCTACGAGGAGGCGATCCGAGCGCTTCCCAATCACCTCCAGGTCAAAGCTGCGCTCTCGCTCCACTATAAGGTTCTCGGTGCGCCATCATCTTCCTACGCTGATTTCGATATGAAACGGCACCACTTTCCGACTTCTAGCGCTACGACCACTCCTTCCTCGCTCGAAGCCATCATCATGCGATTTATCTTTGCCGCCACCTGCCTCGCCGTCGTGGCTGGTTGCGCCACGGCTCCGCTGCCGCCACGGGAGGCGAGGCACCATCAGGCTGCGAAGGAATTGCGCGAGGCTCGCTCGGCGCGTGCCTCGACGGAAGATCGTCTGGGCCACTATCTCCAGGCGGCGGCAGAAGCCGGTCCGCTGCTTGGGCAGGGCACGGAGGCACCGGCTGTGCGCGACATTTACAATGCGGCGACGGCGGAACTCACCGTGCTGCTGCGCTCCGCTGACGGTGGGCGCCTTTGGAATCACCCGCTTACGATCACGGCGGACGGCACCATTTACCAATTGCACTTTGCGCCCGCCTCGCGGCAGGAAGGCACCTGGGCGCCAGGCTATTTCACCGCTTTCGAGACGCCCAGACAGGTGCATGAGAGGCGCATTCGTCTGCAGGTCCGCGACGCGGGCTTCGGTGGAACTTTGGTTGGAATCAATCGGCCGGCGGATCCGGCAAAATTCTACTTCCCCTCCGTCGGCGTCGCCGCGGCGGTGACCGCGGTGCTCGATTTCAAACCCGCCGCGCCTAACTCGAAGGCGCCCCGCGAGGTGGTCCTCTCGCTCCACGATCCGACCCTGCGCGAAACCATTCGGATCGCGGGCGTGACCCGTCCGCTGGCCGCGGATTTTACCGCGCCGCTCGCCTATTATCCGCACCCCCGTTTCCTTGGGTTGATGGAAGCGATGCGGGTGGATCGTTACTATCGCACCGCCGGTTTGACCATGTTGCAGCCTTATGATCCCGAGCGCATTCCAATTGTTTTCGTTCACGGTCTCATCTCGGAACCGGGAATGTGGCGGGATACGATCGACGCCGTCGAGTCCGATCCGGTGTTGCGTGGGCGTTTCCAATTCTGGGTCTTCGGTTATCCGACCGGCGATCCCATCTCGATCTCCGCGCTCCAGTTTCGCGAAAGCCTTGCGGGTCTTTATCGGCTCTATCCCCGAACCAAAGACATGGTGCTCATCAGCCACAGCCTCGGCGGACTGCTTTCCAAGATGCAGACGATCAGCACGGGGCGCGCAGCTTGGAACGGAGTCTTCGGCAGCGATGCCGGCCGGCTTTACGCCAAAGTCCCGCCGGACAACCTCGTGAAGCGAGCCCTCATCTTCGACGCCAACCCGCGAGTCAAGCGCGTCGTCTTCATCTGCGTGCCGCATCGCGGCAGCCCGCTGGCCGACAACAGCATCGGCGCGATCGGCCTCAGCCTGATTCATCTTCCAGCGCAGGTCGTGGATACCATCCAGTCCCAGATCGGCCACTCGCTGGCCGTGATCGGAGGAAAGGAAGGCTTCGTTTTCCCGCCCAGCGTGCATGGGCTCTCTCCGAAATCGACGCTCCTCCACGCGCTCGATAAGCGACCGATTCAGGCCCCGCACCACACCATTGCCGGCGACCGCGGCAAGGGCGATACGCCGAATAGCTCCGATGGCGTTGTCCTATATCAAAGCTCGCACCTCGATAGCGCGCAGTCCGAACTCATCGTCCCTGGCCCGCACGGTTCCTACGACCTGCCGCAAACCGTTGCGGAAATCCAACGCATCCTCCGTCTGCATCTCCAGACCACGAGTCGCCGCTCGACCGGCACGGTGGTGCGGCTACCAACGACGGGAGCGTGGCGAAATCGTGATCGTGAATTTTGAGGCTGCGTTCTGCCTACCTTGCCGAAACCTTGAGCTTCGCTACGTTGAGGTCAACACGTGACACCTGAATACCCGAGAATGAGAACTGTTGATAACACGGTTCGCGAACTGTTGGAGCGTGCGTACTCCGCATTTAACGCGCGGGATATCGACTCCGCGCTGGCGGCAATGCACACTGAGGTTGCATGGCCGAATGGGATGGAAGGCGGCTACGTTCATGGTCACGAGGCGGTGCGTGCTTACTGGACTCGTCAGTGGCAGCTCCTTGATCCTCACGTTGAGCCGCTCAAATTTACAGCCGACCCGTCAGGTCACGTGATCGTCGAAGTTCATCAGATCGTGCGGGACGTGAAGGGGCAGCTACTTATGGATAGGATCGTTCAGCATGTGTACATGACAGAACTTGGCCGCATTCGCACGATGGAAATTCGCGAAGTAGGTCCCACGATTTCCTGGAAATAGCCTCCTTTCGGCGCCGAGAAGGAGATAGCCCGCTGCGATTCACGCGCAAAGAAGAGCGTGTTATGTAAGATTCCAAGCCCCTCTTACGCCGCAACGGCTTCCTCGTGATTAAATTGGAGCTGGTACAGTTTGCGGTAGAGGCGCGACTTTTCGAGCAGAGTTGCATGGGGGCCGGTGTCCACGATGCGGCCATGAGCCATTACGACGATGCTATCTGAATTGAGGATAGTCGAGAGGCGATGCGCAATGGCGATGACGGTGCGCCCATGCGCGAGCCGCTCGAGTGCTGCCTGGATCATGCGTTCCGATTCGGAATCGAGTGCCGATGTCGCCTCATCCAGTAACAAAACGGGTGCATTCTTGAGCAATGCTCGCGCGATGGCAAGCCGCTGCTGCTGGCCGCCCGAGAGAAGGCAGCCTTTGTCTCCGACAATGGTGTCGTAGCCTTCCGGCTGAGCCAGGATAAAATCGTGGGCGTAGGCCAGCTTTGCGGCGGCGTGGATCTCCGCCTCGGTCGCATCCAAACGCCCGTAACGGATGTTTTCGTAGATCGTGTCGTGAAAGAGAAACGTATCCTGAGTGACGATTCCTATGTGTTCGCGGAGCGACTGCTGCGTGATGCTGCGAAGATCGCGCCCGTCAAGCTCGATGACGCCGGCCTGCGGATCATAAAAGCGCAGAATGAGCGAGAGCATAGTCGTCTTGCCCGCGCCGCTCGCACCAACGAGAGCATACTGTTTGCCAGGTTCGACTTCCAGGTTGACGTCTTGGAGCGCCTTCGCGTCCTGTCCATAAGAGAAATCTACGTTGCGAAACGTAATCCCGCCGCGGCATTCGGTAAGCACCATCGCGTTGGGTGCATCCTGGATGGCGGGCTTGAGATGCAGGAGGTCAAAGACGTTTGTCGTGGAGGCGAGGCACTTCTGCATGTGCATTGGAATCCTGCTCAAAGATTTGAGGGGATTGTAGAGCAAAAAGATTCCTGAGCACAACGCGATGAACTTCATGAAGCTGATGTTGAAGTAGTAAACGTAGAACAGAGCGAGAACGACGCCGCAGGCCGAAACAGACTCAATCAGCGGCTGCACGATATCGGTGCTCCTGCGCACTTTCATGCTGTTATGGCACTGTATCGCGCTTGATTTCTCGAACTGCTCGATCTGATAATCCTCGCGGGCAAAGGATTTGATCACGCGAACGCCCGCGAAGCTTTCCTGAAGAATGACCGCCATCGTGCCCGCTTCGTTTTCCTCGGCCGTGCCAGCCTTGCGCACCTTCTTTCCAAAGATCATGACCGGAACGATGCAGATCGGAAAGAGCACGAGGGTGGTCAGGCTGAATTTCCAATCCATAACGACCAAAACGCAGACGCCGACAATGACAGCAATCGGATCCTTTACGATATTGCCTGCAATGGATGTGAGGGCATTCTGGGCCATACGGGTGTCGTTGAGCACCCGGGAAATGAGTTTGCCGGATTTGGCCTTGTTGAAGAATTCGAGCGATTGCGAGATCACATGGCGGAAGAGCTCGGTGCGAAGATCCTGCAGCACGCGGAAGCTTACCCACGCCATGCAGTAACCGTTCAGGAAGGAGAAAATGCCGCGCGCGACCATCGCCACCGGGATGAGAAGGCTGATCCAGAGAACCCCTTCAATACCGGGCCCGGAATCAGGGCCGCTCGACATGAGCATCTTGTAGGTGTTCGGATTTTGTCCGGTCGGGAAAATCTTTTCGCCAACGACCTTGACCACGAGGGGGAAAACGCCATTGAGCATTCCCGCCGCCACTCCACAAATAAGCCCGAATACAAACCGGCCCCGGTAAGGCTTCATGTACCGTGCGAGCTTCAAATACGGCCTCCAGCCCTGCCGCAGCAGTTCAAAGAAGGGCAGTTTCTTTTTATCGGCCATCAGGATCTACATTTATACCATTTTCCCGGCCGCTCGAATCTAAAATGCGTGCCCCCCGGGAATTCCAAAATACCAATTCCAAATTTCTTCCCCTCCAAACACCCAGATGATGGCGCCCAGAGTGAGAAAGGGACCGAAAGGAACCCGTGAGCCGGTCCTGTCACGGGCGAGCAAGATGCCCGCAAAGGCTGCCCCGCATCCAATGATCGAACCCGCGCACAGCGTGAAGAGGACCGCTTTCCATCCGAGGAACGCGCCAATTGCGGCGATAAGCTTGACGTCGCCGAAGCCCATTGCTTCGCGCGGGATGACGACGGCGTGCAATGTTCCAGTGATCGCTTTCAACTCCCCCAAGGGGGTTTCCTCGTCCGCAAAGATCATCCGGTCGTGGCGAAAGCGCAGGACAGGAGCCGATCCGCCGATGCTGGCGCTCGAGCATTCGAGCACGAGCTCATCGGATTCCCTGGCGAAGATGTCTTCCCAAGAGAGCGTTTCGTCTCCGATCTGCAGCGTCACGTCGTCTCCGTTTTGCCGCAAAGCGAATGGCTCTCCTCTCTCAAAGCGATGCCGCTTGCTGCCGAACGCAAGTTTCCCGAGTTCCACGATGACCCAGAGCAGTCCATAGCCAAAGGCGGCCGCTGCAAGCGAAAAGCCAAAGGCCTCAAGCCGCGAGGGCGTTTGCATCATCTGCGGAAAGAGAATGCTAAAGAGAAGTCCTGCCGCCGTTCCGCCCCGGGTGATTTCATCGGGGATGATGAAATGCTCGATGTCGATGAACGTGGCAGCGATCAGCAATGCGAGAAAAATCCAATAGACCGGTGCGAGTGGAAGACCGTAGCGGGTCCACGCAAGAACAAAGAGCGCCGCGGTGAGAAACTCAACCAGAAGGTACCGAAAGGGAATCCTCGCCCCGCAAGCTGAACATCTCCCGCGCAATAAGACCCAGCTAAAGAGAGGGACGTTCTCGCGCCAGGGGATTGCGCAGTTGCATGCCGGGCAGAACGAGCGCCGCGGATCGTTGAGCGGGATGCCGCGGGGCATGCGGTAGATGCAGGCATTCAGGAACGATCCCACGATTCCGCCAATCACCGCCGCGAAGACGGGAAGAATTGCCTCTCTCATCCTCCTGCAAGCGCCGACTCGACCATCTCGCAGAGGACGTGGAGAAGAAACTTCTGGGCCTCCTGAATTCGCGCTGTTGAGCCGGAGCGGACAATCAAGTCGATGTCGGCGGCGCCCGCTGTAAAGCCGCCGCCTTTTCCCAGGAAAGCGATGGTCTTCATCTCGCGCCGGCGCGCTTCCTCAAGCGCGGACAAGACATTGCGCGACTTGCCGCTGGTCGAGAGGGCGATCAGCACATCCCCGGGCTTTGCGAATGCCCAGACCTGCCGCGAAAAAACGTCCTGAAAGCCATAATCGTTCACGATGGCTGTGAGGAGTCCGCCATCGGCGCTCAAAGCAATCGCCGGATAAGGACGCCGGTCTTCCTTCAAGCGGCAGGTGAACTCCGTCGCGATATGCGCACTGTCGGCCGCACTTCCCCCGTTCCCGCAGATGAGCAGCTTGCCGCCGCTCCTCAGGCAGTCACGCACGGTATCCACCGCCTGCGCAAAATCACCCTCAAGGGCGCGCAAAGTCTCGAAGGTATCGAGAGCCTCATTGAGCGAGGACTGAAATGGCGTCAGGCGGCCAGCCGTTGCGGTGCGAGGCACAGTCGGGAATCTTCTCTGATAATTTCTTTCAGAATCGGCCAATCTGCAATGTCCATTTCGCAGAACAGGTGGAGGTAGGCGATCGCGGCGGATCGGGAGTGATTTTCGAGGAGCCGGTCAATGGCCTCCTGCAGGCGCTCTTTCTGAGGCTCAGGAGGGAGTGCGTCGAGCAATCCGCGGCCATCATGCGTAATGCCGAGGCTGTCGAGAAAACCGCATATCAATTGCGGGTGGGCTCCAAGCAGCCATGTTTGAAGCACCTCGGTTGCTGCGTCATCATTGGCTTTCCGGGCCAGTTCAGCGCGCATCCAACTATGGCGTTCGGCGAGGATTTTTCGTTCCAGAATGACGGGACGCAGTTTTCGGCGCGAAGCGAGCACCCCCAGGCAAGCACGGTAGGCGGGCTTGTCGTTCTGGTGGAGATACAGAAAAATTTCACTCGCAGCCTCATTGGGGAGTCGCTGGAGGATTTCATGGGCTTTCATTGCCGGCTGCCTGGGTCTCTCGATAATCCGAGTGGGAAAACAGACAAGAGTCAAGCACGGCGAGAATTTGACACGCGACGCCAAAGCCGCTTGTATCCCGCGCAATGAGGACATCCCTCGCATTCGCCTTGTTATCGCTCGCCTTCTTCTCGTGCTCGACCCCGCCAGGGCCGGCTACCAAGCTGGAAAGGGCCGGTGTCCTGCCCCTGGAAATTAACGACAACTTCCAGTTCCGCAAGATTCAACAATCCTTCTTCAGTCGGGATCCCGTTCCGGTCACGCAAAGCGAGCCGGTCCTTTTTGAACGCCAGCGCATGGAGTGGGGGGCAGTGGATCGGTACCAGCTGGAAGAGCGATACGGAAACTACTACACCTTCTTCTGGCGCGCTTCGGAGCGCGCCGACGTAACCGTCCGGCTGGAATATCGCCAGTCCGCCCTCGGCAACTATGTCATGGCAATGGAACGCTACTATCCTCAGGCGAAAGGCTCCTACAGGTCGGAGTTCAACACAGCGGGTGACGAGTATCTGGAGTCTGGCCGCGTCACTTCGTGGCGAGTTCTCCTGATCGTCGACGGCCGGATCGTTGCGCTCCGGCAATCGTTTATGTGGCGCTAATGAGGGGAGGGATTTGACAGCCGTCGCTGGACTGCGGTAGTCTCTCCCACTAGCGTGAACACGATATCATCTGTCCTCGTCGGCTGCGTTGACCGCGCCGTCTGGGTAAAGGTGGAAGGCCGCGGAACCTTCCAGAATAGCGCGGGCCTCAAAGAGTTTGTAAAACAAATGATCCAACGCGGGTACAGGGATTTTGTGGTCGATCTGCGCGATTGCGAGCAGATGGATTCGACCTTTATGGGTACTCTCGCCGGGGTCGCTCTTCGCCTGCGCGAGCTTGGTCAGGGAGGCTTGCGCACAATCAACGTGAACGACCGCAATTCTGGCCTGCTCAGCAGCCTCGGACTGGATCAACTTTTCCACGTGGAGGGTGCGGCGGCCGCTGTCGAGGGTCAGCCTGAGGAACTGGAACTTCGCCAGGCCACGCAGGAGAAAGCGGGTCGCGACGAGCAGAAGCGCTTCGTGCTGGAGGCTCACGAGGCTCTCGTGGAGGCGGACGCTGCAAACGAGGTGAAGTTTAAGGATGTCCTTGATTACATGCGGCATGAGCTGAACGTGTCTGATTCGGAAAGGACGCCGGATCACTAGGGTTCTGCCTCATGCTGACCCATGTGGACATATATCTTCCTTGCGCTGTTTTTCGGCACCTTCATGGCCCTCATCGTGGTGCTGAATACCTTCACGCGGCGCATAAGTGAGTTAGAGCGCCAGCGCGCGGATCTTCAGGTCGAAGAGGATCGCGTTTTCGATTTCCTTCACGGTTTGGGAGAGGCGTTTTCCGAGGGGGTTAGCTCCACCGAGCTTCATCGTCTGATCGTCGAGAGCGCGATTCGCATCCTGAACGCGCATGGCGGGGCCCTTTATCTGATGGACAAGACGGAGCCCATTCTTGTTCCTGCGTTTATTTCGAAGGGGTGCCCGGCACTTGTCAAAGTGCCGATCCATATCCTCGACCAGGCTGCCGGCAATCACCTTGCGCTGGAGAGCTACTTACGGCTAAGCTCCGTGCGACGTGGCGAGGGGATTATCGGGGCCGCGCTGGAGAGTGGTCAATCGCGGCTCTATTCGGAGGAAGATCTCGCCTATGCCCTCTCGCCCGGCGACCTGATCGCGCATTCGGCGATTGTAGGGCCTCTTGCCTATCGCCGTAAGATACTGGGCGTCCTGGGTCTGGCCAATGGCCCCATGAGCACTCCGTTTTCCGAAAAGGATCTCACGGTCTTCAAGACGATTGCCGAGCAATCGGCCTTCGCCCTATACAACGAAGTGATTTATCTCGAAGCGGGAGAAAAAAAGCGTCTGGACCACGATCTTCAAATCGCTCGGGAAATCCAGGCGATTCTGCTGCCATCGTCCCCACCGGTTGTGACGGGCTACGAACTGAGCGGCATCAACGTTCCGGCACGCCAGGTGAGCGGAGATTATTATGACTATATCCAAGTGGATGAACAGCGGGTGGGTGTCGCCATCGCCGATGTCTCTGGCAAAGGAGTGCCCGCTTCGTTGATTATGGCGATGTGCCGCAGTGTGATTCGTAGCGAGGCAGTCGGGAAGACATCGGCCGCCGAGGTGCTGCGCCGCGTGAACCAGCAACTCTATCCCGACATCAAGGAGGACATGTTTATCAGCATGGCCTACCTAATCCTCGACAAACAGAGCAGCCACGTGACTCTCGCGCGGGCGGGGCACGATGCTCCGCTCTGGTTCAGGGCTGCAGACCAAAGCGTCGAAAAGCTCACGCCGAAAGGCATGGCCCTGGGCATTGACAGCGGAGAAGTCTTCAATAGAGTCACCGCGGACTTCTCCTTTGAGCTGGCGACCGATGATTGCCTGTTACTCTATACTGATGGAGCGACGGAAGCCCTTGATGAAGATGGCATGGAGTTTGGACTCCCCCGGCTGGTGCGGGCTCTGCAATCCAGCGCCGCGCGGGGGGCACCCGGCATCATAATGCGGCTCACGGAGGAGGTAAAAAATTTCGCGGGGAATTTTCCCCAGCACGACGACATTACCCTGATTGCCATCCGTAAACGATGAATAGCCAACCGGAAATCGAACCCGAGAGCCAGGCCGAGCCGGCCGAGGAGCCGCAGCTTGATGCCGCGGCGAATCTAGCCGCGGAGCTGGAAAAGTATAAGGATGCCGCTCTTCGCGCGCGCGCGGACCTTGATAACTATCGAAAGCGCGTCGCCCGCGAGAAGGAGGATGCCATTCGTTATGCGAACAACTCGCTCCTGGAGAGTCTGCTTCCCATTCTCGACAATTTCGAGCTTGGCCTCGACGCGGCCAAGAATGCCACGGACGCTGCGGGAATCATTCAAGGACTTGAAATGGTACGCAAGCAGCTTGAGGATTTCCTTCGCGACCACGGTGTCGAGATTGTGAATGCGGTGGGGAATCCCTTCGATCCCAACCTTCACGAGGCCGTGGCCCATGAGCCAAATCCCGAGGTGGCTGAGGGCGCAGTCGTACGGCAGCTTCGCAAGGGTTTCAAGTTGAAGGATCGTTTGATTCGACCTGCCAGCGTGGTCGTTTCGAAGGGACCGCCCGCCTGATGACCCGCAAACGCGATTATTACGAAGTGCTCGGAGTCGAGAGAGAGGCCAGCGAGGAGGATATAAAGCGGGCCTATCGCAAACTCGCGGTGAAGTTTCATCCTGACAAGAACCCGGGTGATCATGCAGCCGAGGATCGATTCAAGGAACTTGGCGAGGCCTACGAGGCCCTGATCGATCCGCAGAAACGCGCTGCTTACGATCGCTACGGCCACGCGGCGTTCCAACAGGGCGGATTCGGCGGAGCGGGCGGCGGCTTTCACGATCCCTTCGATCTGTTCCGGGAGGTTTTTGGGACGGCCGGCGGGGGTGCTGGAATTTTCGAGCATTTCTTCGGCGGCGGGCAGGCAGATGGTTCGGGACGCCAGCGCGGCTCTGATTTGCGCTACGACATGCAGATTACGTTGGAAGAAGCTTCCAGCGGCTGTGAAAAGGAAATAGAGATTCGAAAGCTGGACGCTTGCGAGGCATGTGAAGGCTCCGGTGCCCAAAAGGGATCCCATGCGGTCACTTGCTCGGTGTGTCGCGGACGCGGTCAGGTCGTCGCTTCGCGCGGATTTTTCCAGGTCGCACAGACGTGTCCGAACTGCCAGGGCACGGGTCGTGTCATTGAGAAACCGTGCCACACATGTCATGGCGATGGCCGTGTGGAGCGGACTTCCCGGGTGAAGTTGAAGATTCCGGCGGGAATCGACGAGGGCGCCCGCCTGCGAAGCGCCGGCGGGGGGGAGGCGGGTTTGCGCAACGGCACTTCTGGCGATCTTTACGTGGTCATTCATATCAAGGAACATTCCATCTTTCAGCGTGACGGGATGGACCTTCACTGCGAGATGCCGATTCCCTTTTCCATTGCGGCGCTGGGCGGAGAAGTTCGCGTTCCCACTCTCACCGGCGCGGTGAATTTGAAGATTCCCTCTGGCACGCAGAGCGACAGCGTCTTCCGAGTTCGCGCCCAGGGAATGCCCTCTTTGCAAGGTTCCAGTCGCGGCGACATCCTTGCCCGCGTGCAAGTCGAAGTGCCCACGCGGCTCAACGCAGAACAGCGCAAGGCGCTCGAGCATTTCGCACAACTTTGCGGAGAGGATAACACTCCTTTGCACAAGAGCTTCACGGATCGGCTAAGAGACCTCTTCAGTTAGCAGCCTGCCGGACTTGCAATGCTCGTCACTTGCGAAGAAATGAAACGCGCCGAGGAGGCGGCATTCGCACGGGGTGTGCGGGCGGAAGACTTGATGGAAGAGGCCGGCCGCGCGATTGCCGAGATCGTGCGGCAATTTCACCATTCGCCAGGGATCTGCATCGTGTTCTGCGGCAAAGGCCACAATGCCGGAGATGGGCTCGTTGCCGCGCGGTATCTGGCTGACTGTGGATGGAGCATCGACGTGAATTTGGCCTACCCGGAATCAGCATTGTCTCCGCTCACGGCTAAAAAGCTGAACGAGCTCCCGAGACCCCGTCGCGCCGGCCGGGCTCGGAACTCGAAGATCCTTCTGGACGGTCTAGTCGGAATCGGAGCGCGCGGAGAGCCGCGTGGAGAAATAGCAGAATCGATCCGGTCGTTAAACCGCGTGCGACGCAATGAAGGCGCCTGGGTCCTTGCCATCGACATTCCCAGCGGCCTCAACGGGGATACTGGCCTGCCGGCTTCGACCTGTGTGGAGGCGGATCTCACTGCGACAATAGCCTGCGCGAAGACTGGCTTGGTGGCCGATACGGCGACGAAAGTCGTCGGACGGCTCGCTATTGTCGAGCTCGACGAACTCCGGCAATCGGATAGCGGCTTGTGGCGCATGGCGACGGCGGAAGCGCTAAGAACCTGGCTTCCTGCGCGTCCGTTCGACCTGCACAAGGGTGATTGCGGCCGAGTAGGAATTATCGCCGGCTCTCCGGGGTTTACCGGTGCGGCGCGTCTATGCAGCGCGGCAGCTGTCCGGGCGGGGGCGGGGCTCGTCACGGTCCTCGCGAAGCCTGATACGGCCAGTCTACTGGCGATCTCGTGCCTCCCCGAAGTCATGGTCAAGACGGTCGAGAATTATCGTGAAGTGCATGATCTGCGTTTTGATTCACTGGCTATCGGGCCGGGCTTGGGTCTGGCGCACACCGCTGAAATTCTCTCGGTCATCCGAGAGGCGGCACAACCTATGGTGGTGGACGCCGACGCGCTGAACGCGCTTTCCCAGGATGTCTCTTTACTTAACAATTGCGCCAGTCCGCGCCTTCTCACACCTCATCCCGGGGAAATGGAACGTCTTTATCCGCAAGAAGGCCGAGCACGCCAGCAATGGCTGGAGGAATTTCTGGCGGAGCGCCCTGTTACGCTGCTTCTTAAAGGCGCCAGAACTCTTGTCGGTGACGCGCAAGGGGGACGATTCATCAACACTACGGGGAATCCCGGTATGGCCAGCGGCGGCATGGGCGATGTGCTGACGGGAGTTTGCGCTGCTCTGACACCCCAATTGTGCGAAAGGAATCTGCTCAAGAGCGCCGTCCTCGGCGCTTGGCTGTGCGGGCGCTCCGCTGAAATCGCAGTCTTCGAACCGCTCGGCTCAGCGGAATCCCTTTGCGCGAGTTCGGTTGTCAATCATCTTGGCGCGGCCTTCGGGAGCTTGCGCGCCGGAGAATACTAGCCTATCCGATCCGCGGCAGCTTGAAACTGCAGCCATGAAACGAAGAGGGAGGGCCATTCGAGCGTGCAGAATGCAAGCGCATGAGCGATATTGTGGCTATGGAAACGTCACAACACTCTCGCAGTGGAGAAGAGCCGGGTCCGCAGGACCAGCCGCTCAAGGAAACGGAAGGTCCCTTGAAAGAGGATGCTGTTCCACCGGAGCAACACGCCGGAGAGAAGGCTGCCGCGGACAATCAAGCGGACGAGTTGAACGCTGAGGACGAAGAGCCAGGAACTTTCGACAGGGTGTACGAGCACGGCAGGCAAATGGGCTTCTAGAGCAAATCATTCGCCACCGTTTTTCTTGTTTCGGGTCAAGACAGGGAGGCGCCGGCGCTTGAACGCATCCCATCCCGGCAGAAGCCTGTGAAAGAGCTTTTTCGATTCGCTCATGGGAATGTCTTCAATGAAATACGCTATGGCGGCGCGACCCACAGCGTATGTTCCGGCTCCTGCAACCATTCCCGAGACAGCGTTGCCCCACAATGGAACGATCTTTATGATCGCCCGAGCGCCTTCGCGAAAGAGGATTCCAGCGCCTATATTGAATCCTAGAGCGCCGAGAAATTCCCCAAACGTCCGCGCAGTGACGGGCTTTCCAGTGGTATAGATGATGAGGCCGACCATGAGCGTTTGCAGCGTGGTCAGGACCGGCATGTCGGCGAGGGGAATGGGTTGAAGGCCAATGACGCCGCATACCGCGGTGAAGGATGTCAGCAGAGAGCCCGCAATATGGGCCTGCGCCTCCTTTGCGCCGGTAAGACGAGCGAATTCAAGCCGGGCAGGGTTGGGCAGAACCGCACAGACCGCCTCCGCTACGGAATCGCCAGCCTCCGGCGCGCAAACCGTCACCCGCCGGTTTGAGAATTCGCGATTCCCGCTCAAGAGCGCCGCAAGGCGCGCCCGCGAGCTATCTCCGCCAAACGAAATTCCAATAAGCGGAGTTTCCTTTGGGCAGGCGGCCATGCGCGCAGCGGCCAGTTCGAAGGCGGCTTCGTCGTCCGGCGACTGCGCGAGGAGCAATGCGGCATCGGGCGCCAATCGAGAGAGGGCGGAGTCGAAGACCGCCTGCGGGGTGTCGAGCCTGGCGTCAAGAATCAGAATCTCGCCGCGGTCCGGCACGCGGTAAATGCGCCAGGCGTTGTCGCTCCCGCCGGTCTCGACTGAGACACCCGCCACGAAACGAAAGAACTCCGGGACGCTTTTTCCGGAGCCGCCAAGGAGTACGATTCTTGCCGGACGCTGTTCGAGGAAGAGCTCGCGGATAGGCACGAGCTCGCGAAGCACCGGTTTCTGCAAGCCCCCCGGGAGCTTCTCCACGAGCTTGGTGAGCCGCTCATAAAGACTCAGAAGATTTTCACGGTTCAAAGTTACGGAGATTCTCGATGACAGTTTCGGCGTGTTCCTCGGGTTTAACGCTGCGGAAGATCGACTTGATGAGGCCGTCCGGCCGAATGACGAAAGTGCTGCGCTCCGTTCCCATATAGGTCCTGCCTTCCTTCATCTTCTCGATCCATACGCCATAGGCTTGGACGATCTCCTGCCGCTCGTCACTGATCAGTGGGAACGGAAGGCTGTGCTTGGCGATGAATTTGGTGTGGCTCTCCGGCGGATCAATACTCACGCCGAAAACCATGGCGCCCGTTCCGATCAAGTGTTCGTACCTGTCGCGCAGGGCGCAGGCCTGCGCCGTGCATCCAGGCGTGTCGTCCTTAGGATAGAAGTAGATCACGACTGTCTTGCCTCTGAAATCCGACAACCTGATGGTTTGGCCGGCCCCATAAGCCCCTCCGACAGCGATTGCGGAAAAGTCTGGGGCACAATCTCCGGGAGCAAGAGGCGGCGGCATGGTGCAGACAATTTACCGCGGTTCCTCCATTTGCAAGCCCTCAGCGAAATGCCGGCAAACCTTCGTTGAACCGGCGACGATTCCTGCTTTGCTTTGCCGCTAGCAGCTTGAAATCGAATTGAAGACTCTTCGCTCACGCATCGTATTGCCGCTGGCTGGCCCGCCAATCGAAAACGGCGTGGTCCATGTTGATGCGGGCAGGATCGCCGCGGTGGGACGAGCGCGAAACCTGACCGGCGGCGAGGTCGAAGACCTCGGCGACTCCATCCTTATCCCCGGGCTCATCAATGCGCACTGCCATCTCGACTTCACGGTCATGCGCGGCGCCATCCTCCAGCAGGAGAATTTCCCCAATTGGGTGCGCCGGATCAATGATCTGAAACGCACGCTTTCGGACGATGACTACTTGCAGTCCATCTCTGACGGGTTTGCCGAATTGCGCCGTTGGGGAACTACTAGCGTATTCAACATCGAGTCCTTCCCCGAACTCATGCTGCGAATGCCGCCTCCTCCGATTCGAGCGTGGTGGTTCTATGAACTCATCGACGTCCGCAACCGCATCCATACCGAAGATGTTGTGGCTGGCGCGCTCACGTTTTTTGACAAGCATCCGAACTGGATGGGCGGATTTGGGCTCTCGCCCCACGCCCCGTACACGACCTCAGCGAGGCTCTACGAACTGGCAAGGTTCTGCTGCGAAAAATATTCGATGCCCTGGACGACGCATCTGGCCGAAACGGACGAAGAATTCGAAATGTTTGTGAAGGCCTCTGGTCCGCTGCATGATTTTCTCTGGGAATTGGGCCGTGGCATGCACGATGTCGGCGGAATCACCCCTGTGGCCCGGCTCTTCCACGATCATGCGGTGCCGAGAGGCGGCATTCTGGCGCACATGAATTGTCTGGCGGACTCCGATTACAAGCTCCTGGCGTCCTACGCGAGGGATATCGCCGTAGTCCATTGTCCAAAATGCCACGAGTATTTCGGGCGTCCGCCATTTGAACTGGACCGATTTCGTTCCATCGGAATTTCCGTTTGCCTGGGCACCGACAGCCTCGCCAGCAACACGTCGCTCAATCTTTTCGAGGAAATGCGTCAGTTGCGCAGGAATTTTCCTCATATTTCCTCCCCGGAAATCCTCGATATGGTCACGCGGCGCCCGGCGCGGGCCATTGGCCTGTCGGGTGAGTTGGGAGAAATCACAGCCGGCGCATACGCCGACCTGATCGCCGTGCCCTATGAAGGCGCAATAGGCGACGCGTTTGATGCCCTGCTTGATAATTCCGTACCCATCACATGGATGATGGTGGGTGGGCACTGTCAAAGAACGTAGTCACCCAAATAGAGACGCAGGCGCAAAGCCGCAGCTTGTCTGGAAGCGGTCAGAAGTTCCTTGCCAGCCATCTCGAAACGATTGGCCAATCCGAGGAGACGTGTTGACTCCTCGACGGGCAGGTCATTGGCAAGAATCCAGGAACGCAGACTTTCGATCCATTGATGCATTTGCGCAAGAGCGTCCTCGAGCGCCCTTTTGGCTGGGACAGAAACCTCACGCAGCTGGAAGAGATCGATCTGCGAGGACAATTCTGAATTCATCACCTCGCGAAGCGAATGCAAGGCCTTACGCCCCTGCACGGCTTGTTGATCTGGCAGCAGAGGGATCAATTGGCCGGTGGACATCAGGAGATGTCCCGCCGCGCGGCGCAGGCTCTGGACGTATTCCCGAAGACGCTGTGGTTCGTCAGGCGGGCAATCCGGCTTGTTCATTACAGCGATCCAGTTCATTGCCTCCCCTGGGATGAGGGCCAGCCGTCGATGAAGCCAGAGGGGGCGCTGGTCCGGAGGAAGCTGCAGGATCATCCTGCAAAGGCGAAGAAGTTCAAGCACGCGGTCGCGAATTTCCCACTGAGGAAGCACAGGCCATAGCAACCTCTGAACCAAAGCGGACAAGACCAACCCCGTGACGACGCCAAAGTACACACCCATGATGGATTGGAAAGTCACAGGCTGCTGGGCATTCAACCCCAAGGTGCCGACCGTTGCGAGCAGTGTAACCTGCATGCCAAAAAAGACTCCCGGGACCGCCTGCGAGAGGTAGCCGAACAGAAAGAGGACCACGAAGAGCAGCATACTGAAGATAAGATAGTCCGAAAGGGCCGGCGTTAGGAACAGCATTGCAACAACGTAGAGAAGCCCGCCGGAGGCTGTGTAAACGACGCAATGGAATGCCCGACGGTCGCCTTGGCCTCCGGAGTACAGCCGGGAAAGGACCGTGAAAACCCATGTGGCGAGGACAATCATCGAGCCTCCGGGCGGCTTTAGCCAGTTTTGAACAAACAGGCCCAGCGTGACCGCGATGCACGCCTTCACGCCGTTGCGAATCCAGAATGGATCGAGCGGCGGGGAGGGTGGCGGAGCTGCTTCGCGGGACGGTTGAAGGGGATTTGCGGGAAGCGAGTCGAGGAGCCCATTGAAGTTGCCAAGCTGCTGAGCAACTTCGTCGATGGACAGCGCGTGTCCGGAGAACTGAAGCACTTGCTCGACGGGAATGGAAGCCGGAACATCGGTCTTGCGGAGAGCGTGGAGCTTCTCCCGCCACTGCACGCGACGCGTGTTCATTTCCGAGAGCGCGGAGGCGCGGCGCGAGGAGTCCGCGTCGGCATCGGCGAATACACCCAAACAATCGGCGGTTGCGGCGTGTGCCGCTTCGAGTTCCACGCGAAGTTGTCGGCGGAAGACGGCTTCCTGTGGCAGAGTCTGAACAAGGGTCTCGACCGCGGCGGAGATTCGGTTGAGGCAGGAGATGATTTCCGTGAACGTGGGAAGTCTCGCGCGAAAATATTGGCTCTCCATCGCTCCGAAGTGCAGCAGGTTTTGCAATCCCGCAATGGCATTGGCGAAGCTCCGATCGTTCAAGTCGCTGGTTTCAGTTGATTCTCTGAAAAGAAGGGCCGACCGAGCCGCCAGGCCTTTTCGCAGCTCACCCAAGGCCAGGCGCATCTTTTCTAAGAACTCCTTGCGGGCATACCGGGGCCAAATAAGGCTTGTTACAAACACCGCTGAGATCACACCGACGCTGACTTCTTCGATTCGCGCGAGGGCCGGCTTCCACGAGAAACTGGGATTATTCATGCCGTTGCTCGCGACAACCATCGTGGTCAGCGCGCACAGCAGGAACGCGTAGGGATACTTGGTATATCCAAACATCGCTGTGCCAAAACCGACGACACCACCTACCAGCAGGAGATAGACAATTGGCTGCTGCTCGAAGCTGGCCGTAAGCAGATAGCCGATTACGCCTCCGGCCGCGGTCCCAATCAACCGCATCACAGATTTCTCTGCTACCGCACCAACGAATTGTGCGAACATGATCACAAATGCCGTGGTCAGGGCCCATGTGGGCTCGGGCAATCGCAGGAAAAGGGCGATGAATACGGAAAGCACACCCGCAAGGCCGAACTTGATGCCGTGGCGAACGGCGAGGCTGCCGAAGATCTTATCAACTCGCCTGCTCCACGTCCCTGAGCCTGCGCGGAGCACGGGAGTTCTGTCGCTCATCGTCGCGGAATCTGCCATCGGAAACGGAGTTTCGCCTCGCCAGCGATCATATTTCAAGCAGCCTCGCAAAGAATTGCCCAGCGAGAGAACGATATTCAGGTTTCATGGCAGCTTGCGTCGGCGGCAAAGACATGAAAAAACTTCCTGTCCGATGGACCTTTTCACGCTCCTGAAGACTCCCGAATTGCGGTTCGGTGATTTCCTTGTGCCGTGGGGTATGGTCATTGGCGCCTTGGGATTTCTTGGAGCGTGGATCACAGTTGCCGCGATGGAGCGGCTCGGATGGACACGCGGAATTTGGCATCTTCCGCTCTTCTTTGTTGCATTGGCCGTTTTTCTAGGATGCGTCGCCGGTTTGATTTTCGCGCCGTGAAGATCTCGCGCCCCCATCTCGTTACGTTTGCGATGGTAGCCCTCGCGGTGGTCGCCACCTTCATCCTCTACTGGCGATATTCGACGAAGCCATGGACGCGCGACGGTCAGGTGAGAGCGAATGTGGTCGGGATTGCTGCGCGTGTGGCTGGGCCAATTATTCAGATTCCGATCAAAGACAATCAGGCGGTCAAGAAGGGGGATCTCCTATTCGAGATCGATCCATCGACCTTTCAAGCCGAAGTCAATAACGCGGTTGCAAAGCTAAAGCAGGCTCAGGCGGCGGAGATCCAGACGCAGCAAGAACTCGCCCGGCAGACATCGCTCTACGAAACGAAAACCAATGACCTGCGTGACGTGGAAAACGCGCAGGACAACTATGCGTCGGCCGTCGCCGACAGCGCCGCCGCACAGGCAAACTTGGAAACGGCCACTCTCAACCTGGATTACACCAAAGTCTTTGCCCCCGTGGACGGTTACCTCACGAACGTCAACACCAGCCCGGGAACCTATGTCAACGAAGGCGAGCAGCTGCTTGCTTTGGTCGATTCGAGCTCCTTTTGGATCGCCGCCTATTTTAAGGAAACGCAGCTTAGACACATTCGCGACGGAGCAAGCGCGAAAATCACGTTGATGGGTCATGACTTTGATCCATTTGAAGGCGAGGTCGTCAGCGTAGCATGGGGTATTTTCTTGCAGGATGGTTCGACCGTTGATTTGCTGCCCACCGTCAGCCAAACGATCGACTGGGTGCGGCTTCCCAACCGGTTTCCAGTCCGCATTCGTGTGACCGGCACTCCTCCGGTCCCATTGCGCATCGGGCAAACCGTCTCAGTCGCTGTTCAGGGAGGATAATGCGGCGCCCCATAAGAATTTCTTGATTTTTTCTTTTGCCTGGCTTGACCGGCGCGCTGGCGTCCTTAAACCGTCAAATTGCGATTTACTGGCACGCAAAGCTCATGGAAATGGAACCTGAGTATCGTTGATAATGACGCGGGATCCGCGACGTTTCGCAATATTAGCCTCGCAGGCGCCGACCGAGTCGCTGCAGGAAAATGGCCGAAGGATCGACGCATTAGTCGAGTCGTTGCATTCTAAAGAACGGGGCGCCGGGCAGTTCGTCCTTTGACGCTTGCTAATTTGCAGAAAATAAGTCAGCGTCCCGCGCATGGCCTCGCCCCTGCCTTCACCCCGCGCCCGCGGGGCTTCTTCGCAGACTCTTCGCCGGCCTCAACCCATCGTCTATTTCATCGGGCTCACCGCGGCTCTCGCCGGCTTGCTCTTTGGCTTGGACGTCGGGGTGATATCGGGCGCGCAGGGATTCATTCAAAAGGATTTCCAGGTTTCGGATGACGCAATCCAGCTTATTGTAAGCGCGCTTCTTTGGGGAGCGGCCTTTGGCGCGCTGTTCAGCGGGGTGTTGTCCAGCCGTCTTGGGCGCCGCAAGACGATCCTCATTAGCGCGATCAACTTTGTCATAGGCGCTTTGCTGTGTGCTTTCGCGCCCAATGAGCATGTGCTTATGGGCGCGCGCTTTGTCCTTGGCATTGCCGTGGGCGTCGCATCCTTCACCGCACCGCTTTATCTGTCGGAGGTCGCACCTCAATCGGTTCGCGGTTCGCTCATATCGATGTATCAATTGATGATCACGATCGGTATCGTTATTGCCTTCCTAAGCAACACCTTTCTGGCGACGTATGCCACTATCGATGGCACAACCGGCGGCCATTGGCGCATCATGCTTGGGGTGATCGCCGTCCCGGCGGCCATAATGTTCATCGGCGTTTGGTTCTTGCCGGAGAGCCCGCGCTGGCTGTTCCTCAAAGGTTTCCGCGAACGGGCAATCGAAGTCTTTAGGCTCATGAAACTCGATGAGGCGGAAATCGCAAGCGAGGTTAGGGAGATCGAAGACAGTGTGAAGGTGAAGCAGAACGGTTTTGAACTATTCAAAACGAACAGCAACTTTCGCCGTGCGATCGCCCTTGGAGTCGGGTTGCAGATCATTCAACAGCTCACCGGAATTAACGTTATCATGTATTATGCGCCGCGCATTTTCGGGATGGCGGGGTTTGAGAGCACCAATGAGCAATTGTGGGGCACGGTAGTCATCGGCGTAACAAACGTGCTGGCCACGTTCATCGCGATCGCCTTTGTTGACAAGTTGGGTCGTAAACCGATCATGTATGCGGGTTTCTTGACCATGGGAGCGGCTCTGCTCACGGTGGGCGCTCTCTTCCTAATCGGAGGAGAAACTCGGACGATGCCTAACGATGAAGGCGTCATGGAGGCAGTCACAATCCTAAGGAGCTCAGATTTTGCGTACCCGGCCGTTTTCGCTTTGCTTGTATTCATAATCGGCTTTGCAATGAGCGCGGGGCCGATCATCTGGGTGCTCTGCTCCGAGATTTATCCGCTCGCCGGACGTGACCTTGGTGTGACCTGCAGCACTGGTACGAACTGGATTGTCAACGCCATCGTGGGCATGACCTTTCTCACCTTGATCAATACCTTTGGACCCGGCAGCACCTTTCTGCTGTACGGCGGCATGAACGTGTTGTTTATCATCTTCTTCGTGCTCTTCGTTCCCGAGACGAAGGGCGTTTCGCTCGAGAAGATCGAGCGGAATCTGATGTCCGGTCTCCCCTTGAGGAAAATCGGCCGTTGACTGCACACCCCGCATGAAGTTCCTGGGGACCGGTCAGCGGCTATTTGCTTCCAGGCTTTACGGCCGGAATATTTGCGAGGTCCGGGGGTAGCTTGTCCGGCTGAAACGTCTCTACGTCCATCTGCACCAGCGAGACAAACGGACATCCAAACTCGGGCAGCGAGCCACCGCTGCGATCAACAATGGCGCCTGCCGCAGCGACGATCCCACCATGTTCGCGAACTATCTGAATCGCTTCCTGCACACGGCCACCCCGTGTCACGACGTCCTCGGCAACGAGAAATTTCTCGTTCGGCGTGATAGTGAAGCCACGCCGGAGAACAAGACCACCTGAGTCATTTTTCTCTGCGAAGATATGCTTTTTTCTGAGGTGGCGGGCAACTTCCTGGCCGACAATGATCCCTCCGACGGCGGGTGAAATAATCGTCGCGGCCGGGTACTGCCCGAGCTTTTCGGCGAGCAGTCCGCAGACTTGCGCGGCGACGGTTGCGTCCTGCAACAAGAGTGCACATTGAAAAAACTGGCGGCTATGCAGGCCGGAGCGCAGAATGAAGTGACCCTGAAGAAGCGCTCCGGTTTTGCGGAACAGGTCAACGATTTCGTTCATTGGACTTCTAAAGGCTGCGGCAAAAGGTGCGCCCACCAATCACGATTCTCGAGATACCAGTGAACGGTCTGGCGGATACCCTCGCGCGGCGTGTGCAAAGGCTCCCAGCCGAGCTCGGATCGGATCTTCGCCGATTCGATCGCGTAGCGCCGGTCGTGTCCAAGCCGGTCTTTGACGTAGCTGATCAGGTCGTGCGGTTTGCCAAGCGTCTCAAGAATCAATTCAACGACAGCAATATTTTCCATCTCGGCGTCCGCGCCGATGTTATAGACTTCGCCTGCCCGCCCTTCGAGAAGCACCGCCATGACCGCGCGGCAATGATCCTCGACATGAATCCAGTCCCGCACGTTCAACCCGTCCCCATAAACGGGCAGCTTTTTGTCCGCCAGCGCGTTGGTGATCATTAGCGGAATCAGCTTCTCCGGGAACTGATACGGTCCGTAGTTATTTGAGCATCTCGTAATGACGACCTCTTGCCCGAACGTCTTGTGCGCCGCGAGCGCAAGCAGATCCGCGGAGGCCTTGCTCGCCGAATACGGTGAACTCGGGTCGAGCGGAGAGGTTTCCGTGAAGCGTCCGGTCAGCCCAAGCGAGCCATAGACCTCGTCCGTCGAAACCTGCAGAAACCGCTTCACGCCATGCTTGCGCGCTGTTTCGAGAAGCACCTCCGTGCCGCCGACGTTCGTATGGATGAAATTTCCCGGCTCGGAAATGCTGCGGTCCACATGCGACTCCGCAGCGAAGTTCACGACCGCGTAAAACTTGTGCCTGGCCAGGATGGTCTCCATCGCGTTGCGGTCGGCAATGTCGGCTTGAAAGAACTCGTAACGTTCGCCGTAACGTTCGGGAACACCGGCCAGGTTGTCCGGATTTCCCGCGTAGGTGAGTGCATCGACATTCGAGACGAATTCCTGTTGGTAATGCTCGAGCACGAAGCGCACAAAATTGCTGCCGATGAACCCGCAGCCACCGGTGATAAGAAGACGCATGCGGGGTGTGTAACATGCCCTGGATATCTGCCGCAATGAGGAAAACCCCATGCTAGCGCTGCCAGCTCTACTAGCGGAATGTTGATGCAGCGAGCCGATCAATCCCCGTCTGTTTGAGCCGCAGCTTCGCTAGTTCCGGCATTGATGAAGGAAAGCCCCTTCCTCTGCCGCTCCATGAACTCGATGGCCAGCGCGCGATAGGCTGCCGCGCCGGAGCCGGAGGGGTCATGCTCAAGGATGGTCCGGCCGTGACTGGGAGCTTCACCGAAGCGGATCGTTCGCGGAATCACCGTCTCGAAGACAACCTCCTGGAAGTGATTTCGCACCTCCCTGACCACCGCAGGATTGAGGTTTGTGCGGCTGTCAAACATCGTCATGAGCAGTCCGCAAATCGAGAGCCCCGGATTCGCCCCGCAAGCGCGGATCTGATCGGTCACCTGCATCAATAGGCCGAGACCCTCCAGCGCATAGTATTCGCACTGTATGGGAATGAGAACTTCATCGGCCGCCGCCAAGGCATTGGACATCAAAATTCCAAGTGAGGGAGGGCAATCGAGGAACATCAACTCGAATTCGCTTTGCATTCTCAAGGGCTCGAGAACGCGGCGAAGCTGAAGCATGTGTTCGTCCATGCGGGCCACCTCCACCTCCGCGCCAGCCATATCGAGATCAGCGGGAATTGCGAAAAGGTTTGGAAAGCGCGTGGGAACGACAAGTTCCTGCACGGGACGCGCTCCAATCATGGCCTGATAAAGACTTTGTCCGCCAAACTCGCCCAACGCAAGTGCGCTGGTGGCGTTGCCCTGGGGATCAAGATCGGCCAGGAGAACACGTGTGCCACGTTCGGACAGCGCGGCAGAAAGGTTCAGGGAAGTCGTGGTTTTACCCACCCCGCCTTTCTGATTGGCGACAGCGATGATTTTCACAGGGAACGCCTTGAATAATACGCGACGACGCCGTCTGCAACCGCATCGGCATACTCGCGATAAATGCTCTTGCGCATGACTCCGCCGAAGTTGCGGCGCCCCTCATAGTCCCCCGCCTGGATGCGGGCAAAGACAAGGCGGTTGTTCATTACGTAGGGTTCAATATAGATGACGGGGCAAACGAAAAGCCGGTTGGCGAGGAGATTACGCGCCCAGACATAGGGGTTGTCGTTAACCCGGATTGCCGTGCCGCTGCGATAGAAATACGGTGGCAGACCGGTGGCTGCCGCCATCTTTCGAGAGACAAGATTTGTCAGGGCGAACTCTTCGAGAAACGAACGGTTGAGAAGCTTGACGAGCATGTCATAGCGCTGATCCTCGTAGGCAAGTTCCTGTTCGCCTAGAGCGCCCGCGATCAGGAAATGAAGATGATTCTGATCGACGAGCTGTGGGTTTGCCGCGTCGCCCCATGGCTCGGCATTGAAGTGAAGACAAATCACGACGTCGGGCCGGATGAGCTCATTGATTCGCCTTGCCCGCCGGCGGATTTCTGCTGCGCGATAGAAAAGTCGCTCGCTTTCCTTGCGGAGATTCTCTTCGTCAGCGGGAATACCCTTTTCGGAGAGTGACGCGATCGCGGCATTCTCAAGTTGGGCGGAGGTAAGAGAAGTGGACGGAGTTCGTTTCCCGCGGGTCAAGAACACCTGGGCGCCGAGCCCTTCCAGGCGCGGTGCCAAAATCTCCGCCACAGCAAGCGTCATGTCCCCCTCGGTCACAGGCGGGGAGTCCTCGATTTGAAACCAACGCTCTTCCATTCTCGCCCAATAGCCGCCGATATGGCCTGGGTCCAGAGCGATCCTCAGACCCGCAAGAGGCTTCCCAGGCTCTTCGGCGGGAAGCTGGGCGCGGCCGCGCCAGTACCTAGGGATCGATTTCGCCGTGTCGCGGGATAGCGCGAAGCGCAATAGAAACGGAGACGTATCGGGTCGTGTCGTAATGACGGCCATATCATCCTTCACAGCAATTGTTTCTTTCCATACGCCGGCGGGAGCATACACTTGGTCCAGCAGTGAGACAAAATCCTGGCGCGTGATGGTCTCCTGAAAGGCGTCAAGCTTCGACCAATCCGGCTGAGGAGCCAGAGGAGTGAGGGCCGCGTTGAGTGACGCTGCGAAGAGCAGAAACGCGACGGTAACTTGGGCGGCTTTCAAGATGCGGGAATTTTTACACTGTGCAGCGAGGAAATTTCGATAGAAACGACAAATGATTCGCATTCTATTCCTGGGCGACATCGTCGGCGAGCCCGGACGCAGCGCCGTGTTGAAGTCCGTTCCCGTGTTTCTCAAGGAGCGCGGGGTGGATTTCGTCATCGTGAACGGCGAAAATGCGGCGGGCGGTCGTGGGATCACGGCGAAGATCGCCATAGACCTCCTTCGCAGCGGTGTGGCAGTCATTACAACAGGCGATCATGTCTGGGATCAAAGGGAAACCGCCTCATACATTTCCACAGAGCCGCGTTTGTTGCGCCCGATCAATTATCCCAACGGCGCGCCAGGGCAGGGGAGCCTCGTTCTGGAGACAGCCAAGGGGAAAGTGGCCGTCCTCAATGTCCAGGGCCGCACCTTCATGCAACAAATTCTCGACAATCCCTTCCCTGCCGCTATGGCCGAAGTCGAACGTCTGCGACGAGAAACACCCGTCATCATCGTGGACATGCATGCCGAAACGACCAGCGAAAAAATCGCAATGGGCCGATTCCTCGATGGCAAGGTCTCGGCAGTCTTAGGTACCCATACCCATGTCCAAACAGCCGACGAGCGCATTTTTCCGGGCGGAACGGCATTTATTTGCGATGTCGGAATGTGCGGTCCCGACGACTCCTGCCTCGGCCGTGACCATCAGCCGATAATCAAGCGTTTCATAGATGGCCTGCCCGGACACTTCCCGGTTGCCGCGGGCCCCGTGCGCCTCTGCGGGGCGATCGTAGAAGTCGCGGAGTCCAGCGGAAAAGCACTTCGCCTCTCGAGGCTCAGCGAGACGTTCGTCGAAAGTTAACAAGCAGAAAGCAACCGGAGAATTTTCTTCGAGGATACTCAGACCCCGTCAAAACGACGTCTCGAACTATCCCGAAAGTTTAAGGTTTGTTTTGCTCTCCTGTCGCAGCACATGCGTCCTCGCGTGTGGTGTTCGACGCCTCGCCGAACACACTGCCGCCTCAACTTGGCACTCCAGTCGGCACATCCGGACACGACGCTGACGCCCAGCGGCTGCGGAAGTGATAACTGGCACACGCGGGACGCATGTCTCCCCCAAAAGAAAAAGCTCGAGCCGGCATCAGATCGCGAGTGTGACGCTTCACGCATGCGGGCAGCGATCGAGTCTTATGACCTGAGTTCAAGAAGCAGTCTCAAGTTGCTCAACTGCGCGGTCGATCACACACGCGGCGATGTTATTTGCGTCCATTTCTCGAAATGCTTTCCGCCGTTTATTCCTTGAGTGTGTAGCGAGCGGGTTCTGAGGCTAATTCGCGCTTTCCACGCCAAGGCCGAGGAGTTTCTTCTTTCCAACTACCGCCCTTGGCCACTTTCAGCTCCCACAAACCCAAGGCATTTAGGGATTTGCTCGCTGCGTAGAACTCAAATGTGACAAACCTCTAAAATTCTTTGAGGAATGCGCCCATTACGTTGTGAGTGGATCAATATCACTTTCTGATAGGCGAGGAGACAGCTGCAAGACTGTAAACTCCGCCGACATTCCGCAATTATGCGCTATCTAGCTTTCCATGCGGAACTTACGGGCAAAGGTCGGGTCTAGAGCATCTCTCACAAATTATTTTCGAAAGGCGCACTGAGAGGCCGCGGTTTCGGGGTAAATCCGGGGGAGCGCGCGCGTCCCCGCGTGCGATTTCCGGCGTCCCGCCGGAAAACTCTGTTCGGCGAGACGCCGAACACCACACGCCACTGTGAGCCGCGCTGGCTGGCCGCGCGGCAACGTGGCCTCACGCGGCGAGGACGCGTATGGTTCCCAGACGCTTCGGCGCCGCCAACATTTCGGAAACTTCTTATGAGAATTGCTCCAAAATTCAAATTTCTTCGGATACGCTTATAGATTCTCTCGTCGCAAAGGGCCCGCCTGTGAAGGTAGGCTCTTTGCTTTTGGAGCCCCGCCCGGCAACTCCTTTTGTCGAGCGCCCGCTGCCCCGGAACGCCCACAAGAGCAAGTTTCAAAGCATCGGCTCTCGCCGCCGCTATGCATTCACTCGGTCAAGAGCGTAGCTGGCAGCGCCAAGAAGCGCGGCCTGATCGTTCAAGACGATTTTCACTGGCATCGTTTTCATGAGTCCGGAGAGGCGGCCCTTGTTATTGAACGACTTAATGAAATCGGCACTCCGGGCAGCGTTGAGCATCTTGCCGGGAATGCCACCGCCGAGGTAGACGCCGCCCGTGGCCATCGTCTTGAGCGCCATATTGCCCGCCTCCGCGCCAAACGAGGACACAAAGATTTCTATTGTCTGAACGCACATTGGGCATTTGCCGGAATCCGCATACTTGGAAATGACCAAGCCGGGATTGTGCGTCTTCATCTCCGACGCGACCTGAGGAAGCTCCTGTCCACGGCCCGTATCACGAAGAAACTTGTAGATATTTTCCAAGCCCATCCCGGACACCACGCGCTCATAGCTGACATGCCCGTATTCTTTGATGAGGTATTCAAGGAGAGCGATCTCAAGCTCGTTACGAGGACCAAAATCGGTATGGCCGCCCTCGCAAGCCCACACGCGGTATTTCTTTCTCTTGCCGTCCCAAAACAGACCGCCTTCCCCCAGACCGGTGCCCGGAGAAACGACGCAACGGTTGCCTCCCAGCGCGGCTGGACCTTCCTGGATTACTGAGAAATCGTCTGGACTGAGTTCACTGATCCCATACGCGTTGGCTTCGAGGTCGTTCAAAATGCTCACCTGAGGAATCGAAAACTCTCTCTCAATCTCGTCGGCATCGACACCCCAATTGAGATTTGTTGGTTTGGCGCGGCCGTATTTCACGGGGCCCGGCACGCCAAAGCACGCGGCAGGGATGTGACCTTTCTCATCCTGCAGAAACTCCTGGATGATGGCGTTGAGGCTGGGATAGTCGGAACTTGGAAATCGATGGTTGCGTTTGATGCTGAGCGTATCGCCATTGACGGATAGTATGGCGAGGTTGCTCTTGGTTCCGCCGATGTCACCGGCGAGGATCAGTTGGGATTGTTCGGTCATGGGGATGCGGTAGTACTTGGAGGATGCGGGACGGAGTTAGCCTCACCGAGCCGGTCTCTGGCAGCACATAGAATTCTGCCTCGGTTATCGCTTGAGCTGATAGTGGTGCCACTTATGGCCGTTTTTCTCGATGAGGTGGTTTGCGGCTTCGGGACCCCAAGTGCCTGCGGGATAGTTGGGAAAATCGCGGGCTGGAAGGGCTTGCCAGACATCAAGGATCGGGTTCACAATCCTCCAGGAAGCGTCCACGCTGTCATAGCGGTGGAACAGCGTCGGATCACCTACAGCGCAATCGTAGAGGAGGGTTTCGTAGCCCGTGGCGGCAGTGTGTTCGCCGAAATCGGAGTAACTGAACTCTAGCGGAACGTTGGCCAGGTAGATGTGGGGGCCGGGTCGTTTGGCGTGAATATCGAGTGTGATCCCTTCATCGGGCTGAACGTGAATGACGAGGCGGTTGGGGGTGATGTTGCTCTGAACGTCTTCACCGAAAAGAAGAAGGGGCGCACGGCGGAAGCCGATGACGATTTGCGTGGTGTGGGCGGCCAGGCGTTTGCCGCTGCGAATGTAAAACGGAACCTCCGCCCAACGCCAGTTTTCCACCTCCAGCTTCATGGCAACGAAGGTCTCCGTGTTCGAATTTGGATTGACATCGGGTTCGGTGCGGTAAGCCGGGACGCCCTTGCCGTCCATTTCGCCAGGGCCATACTGACCGCGCACGGTGCAGGCGATGACCTCCTCCGGTTCCATCGGCCGGATCGCCTCGAGCACCTTCACTTTTTCGTTGCGCACGCTATCGCCCGAGATGGAGCTTGGCGGCTCCATTGCGATCAGCGACAGGACTGAGAGAATGTGGTTTTGCACCATGTCGCGAACAACGCCGGAGTTGTCGTAGTATCCGCCGCGCAATTCGACCCCGAGCTCTTCAGCCACCGTGATCTGAACGTATTCGATGTAGCGCCGGTTCCAGATGGGCTCGAAGGTGGAATTTCCAAAGCGAAAGACCATGATGTTCTGTACGGTCTCCTTGCCGAGGTAATGATCGATGCGGTAAATTTGCGATTCCTCGACATTCTTGCTGAGCGCGGAGTTTAACTCCCTTGCGCTTGCCAGGTCGTGGCCAAACGGCTTCTCGATGATGATCCGCCGCCAGGCATTGGCGGTCTGCGTGGTGAGTCCAACCGCGTTGAGCTGCTCAACGACTTTCGCAAAAAACGCCGGCGCCACCGCGAGGTAGAACAGGACGTTCCCTGGCAGGTTCCAGGTCTTTTGCGCGTCGGCAATTTTCGCCGCGAGATGGTTGAACGTCTCGATCGTGTTGAAATCGCCTTTGATATAGTAGCTGCGATTGGCAAAGTCGTTCCACTCCTTGTCGTCTACCTGCCGGGTTGCGAATTGCTTGATGTTTTCGGTAATTGTCTGACGATACATTTCGTCGTTTCCCTCGCTCACAGCGACACCAATGACAGCGAAATTGGAGGGGAGCAATTTCAGGGCCTTGAGATTGTAAAGGGCAGGCAGCAGTTTTCGTTTTGTGAGGTCGCCGGATGCACCGAAAATCACAATGGTGCAAGGGTCGCCGGGACGTTCGTGGCCGGTCAGGGGTAGTTCGGACATTGCGGCGGCAATTAAGCCTTACGCTGCATCGGGCTGCAAGGCAGAAGAGTTGCGGGGCTCGTGCCGCCGCCGCCTGAGCACTTCAAGCAGCCAGGATCCTAGAGCTGAATCACACGGGCCGAGAAGATATCGCCGCTCTCCAGGAGCTTGGCAAGCAGCTCGCTGCCGGGCGCGCTATCGAGATTGAGCAAAGTGAGCGCCCTGCCTCCGGCCTCGTTTCGCGACAGACTCATGCTGGCTATGTTCACGTTGTGGGTTCCAAGGATTGTGCCGATCCTCCCGACAATTCCAGGGACGTCGTGATTCTCGAGAAGCAGAATGACTCCACTGGGCGTCGCCTCGACGGGATTGCTGTTGACTCTGACAATCCGAGGTTCGTTCCTTGCGCCAAAAAAAGTGCCTCCAATGGAGACCTTCGTATCCCCACTCCAGACCGCGACATGCAACCATTCGTTGAAATCGGTTTGTTCGGTGGATTTGACCTCCTGGACAGCGATGCCGCGGGCAGCCGCCACGGAGCGCACGTTGACGCTATTGACTTCCTCGCCGCCAGTGTGCTTAAGGAAACCGGTGAGAATTGAGCGAGTGACGGCATCATCGGATGGCAACTCGACGGCCTTTCCCCCGTACGTGATCACGATGCGATCATTGCGGTTCGGCGCGAGCTGAGCGGCAAAGCGGCCGAGCTTGTCGCCCAGGGTGAGGTACGGTTTGACGATGGCTGCAGTCTTGGCGTCCATGCTTGGCATATTGACCGCGTTGCGAATTTCCCCGTCAAGCAGGGCGGCGCGGATAGCCTGTGCAATTTCAATGCCCACATTTTCCTGCGCCTCGGCCGTACTGGCGCCGAGGTGAGGGGTGAAAACGATGTTCTCCAGATTTCGCAAGGGAAAGTCCGCCGGCGGGGGCTCGACCTCGAAAACGTCGAGCGCGGCGGCGGCCACGTGTTTTGTGCCCAAAGCGATTCGGAGTGCGGCTTCGTCAATGAGGCCGCCACGCGCGCAGTTGACGATCCGGACCCCCTTCTTGCAGAGAGCAAGCCGGCGCTCATCGAGCATATGGCGCGTTTCATCCGTCAGCGGCATGTGCAGCGAAAGAAAATCGCAAAGCGGCAGAAGCTCATCGATCTGCTCGAGGAGTTCGACCTGAAGCCCGCGCGCTTTGCTGGCGGAAAGGTATGGGTCATAAGCGAGCACGCGCATTCCGAAGGCGATGGCGCGCCGGGCGATCTCCGTTCCAATGCGACCCATTCCAAGGATGCCTAGCGTCTTGTTGTAGAGCTCGACGCCCTCGTATTTCTTGCGGTCCCATTTGCCGGCTTTCACACTTGCATCCGCCTGGGGTATGGCGCGCGCAATGGAGACGAGAAGAGAGAAGGCATGCTCCGCGGTGGAAATCGTGTTCCCGCCGGGTGTATTCATCACGATAACCCCGCATCTAGTTGCGGCATCGACATCGACGTTGTCGACGCCTACTCCGGCTCTGCCGACGACTTTGAGCTTTTTGGCCCCTTCAAGAATCGCTGCACTCACCTTTGTCTGGCTGCGAACAACGAGCGCTGAGAATTCAGGAATGATTTTAATGATCTCGGCCTCGGACAGACCCGTCTTGACAACGACATCAAGCTCGCCGCCAGCGGCAATCTCATCCAATCCCCGCTGCGACACAGGATCGGCGACGAGAACTCTCGGGACTTGCATGGAGCCTGCCAGACTATGCGGACATATCGAGGATGTCAAAATCTGCTCCCGGCATCCGAATTGCCGCCCCAAGGTGCCACCCTTCCGATCGCTTTCCAACGCACGAGGATCCTTCCCGAAAACGCTTGCCTCACTGGCTTGTTCGGCCATCGTACCCGAAGCGTGAAATGGTCCTTTCGCATAGCAACCGTTGCCGGCATCCAGGTGCGAATCCACTTCACGTTTTTGCTTCTCCTCGGCTTCTACGCTTGGATTTACTATACGGAAGGCGGCCCGAAAGCGGCCATGTATGGTGTTGCTTTCACGCTGCTAATCTTCCTCTGCGTGCTGCTGCATGAGTTCGGCCATGCTTTCGCGGCAAAGGCTTTTGGGATCCGGACTCCGGACATCACGCTGCTGCCGATTGGCGGCGTTGCGCGCCTGGAGAGAATGCCTGCCAATCCCTGGCAGGAACTGGTCATCGCGATCGCAGGACCGGCGGTCAATGTCTTGATCGCCCTTGTCGTGCTTCTCCTTATCGGAGGAGTGTTGCCATTGCACGAATTTTTACTGATCGACAGCGCGGGCGGAAACCTGCTGGCAAAGCTCCTATTTGTGAACATTCTTCTGGTAGCCTTCAATTTGATTCCAGCTTTCCCGATGGATGGAGGACGCGTGCTGCGCGCACTATTGGCCACACAGATGCGCTATGCCGCCGCGACCCAATTGGCGGCGAGGGTGGGGCAAGTCATCGCTGTGCTCTTCGTCGTCGCGAGCCTGACGCCTTGGGGCGGACCAATGCTCGCTCTAATCGCGGCCTTTGTTTTCCTGGGCGCGCAGCAGGAACTGGCATACGCTCGTTTGCGAGAGACGGCACAGGGCTTGAGCGTGGGGCAGGCCATGATCACGCGCTTCCAGACCTTGCCGACCTCCTTGAAAGTGGCCGAAATTGCCGCCAGCCTGGCAGGAAGCAGTCAAAGGGTTTTCCCGTTCGTGGACGAACGCCTCCGCCTCTATGGCTTCGCAAGCCGGGAGGAACTGCAAAAGGCGGCTCACGAACTCCCGGCCCAGGCCCCGGCAAACTGCATCGCACGGAAGATTCCGACTGTGCACCCGAATACCGGATTTGAAGAGGCGTTGGAACTCATGCAACAGTCTTCCGAACCGCTGCTCCCTGTCGTCAATGCCTCCGGACAGATTGTCGGGCTCGTCAGCGTCGGACATCTCGCCGAACTGTCGGCCTCGAAAGCAGCCCGGCCTTAGCTTGCGAAACGTCTCACAAATAGGGCTTGCGCGCAGCAGCCCGGACGATAAAAGGGTCGTTTGTTCGCCCCGGCAGAAATATCATCGTCACCGCGCTTGACAGTAAGTGATGGCATTGATGCTATTGGGCGCGCAAAGGAAGTTTCTCTCCCATGCAATCCTTCTCTCTCATTGCCGCTGGTTTAACGCTGAATGCTCCCAGTTTCAGCCAGGAAAACCGCGGCGTCACGTATTTGGAGTGGCTGACAAATTCGATTGTCGTATCAATTATCGTCGTTGCGGTTGTCGTTTTGTGGGCGCGCAAAGCGACCAAGACGATGCAGCTGGTTCCCGGCCCGACGCAAAATACTTTTGAAGCGGTCGTCGAATTTCTGCACGACATGCTTGAGGGGATCGTGGGCAAGCACATGGTTGGACGCGTTTTCAGCCTGCTAGCCACCCTCTTTATCTTCATTCTCGTCGCCAACTGGTTTGGGCTCCTTCCGGGCGTGGGATCAATCGGATGGGGGCACGATGTGCCTGGCTACGGCTTTGAGGTGGCAGTGCCCCTGTTGCGGCCCACGACCGCGGATCTGAACATGACCTTGGCATGGCGGTCGTCTTCATGTGCTTTTGGATATATTGGACGGTCACCGAAGTCGGCGTCTGGGGATTTCTTGTTCACACCTTCGGACCAAAAGGCGGACTCAAAGGCCTCATGCTGCTCATCTTCGCCGTCATCTTTTTCTTTGTCGGAATTATTGAGATGGTCTCCATCATCGTTCGGCCTGTCTCCCTGTCGCTGCGACTTTTTGGCAACGTGTTTGCAGGTGAGACTCTTTTGGCATCGATGATCACCCTGGGACAGACGCTGGGCCTTCCGGCTATTGTCACCTATATGATGAGTCTCATTGTTCCGATGCCCTTTTACTTTCTTGAACTGCTGGTTGGACTGTTGCAGGCGCTTGGTCTTCATGCTGCTTTGCGCTGTCTATATCCAGCTCTCCACGACTCACGATGAGGAAGAGGAGCATTAACAGATTTCCCACCGGGACCGTGCAAGTCTGCGGACGGTGAGAAAAACAAACACAAAAATAAAACTCACATTATGATCCTTCCTATTCTTGCAGCAGAAGCGGCCGCAGCGGGTATTACTGGCAGTTTCACCCTCGGCATGGCTGGACTCGGATCCGGCATCGGAATCGGCCTCGTCGGAGCGAAGGCGGCTGAAGCTGTGGGACGCAACCCGGGCGCCTTCGGGCGCGTGCTCACGCTCAGCATCCTCGGCATGGCTCTTGCGGAATCCATCGCGATTTATGCGCTGATTCTCGCTTTCCAGGGCCGTTAAGCTCATCTGGCCGTCCGCTCTTACAAAGGGCGGGCGGCCCAGCATTCTTCGGAAATGGACGTTATAACACAGATTTTCTCGAACTTCGGGGTAACCTGGCCGAAGTTCATCGCGCAGGTCATCTTGTTCCTTGTGGTTTATTGGGTCTTGAACAAGTACGCTTTCGGGCCTGTTATCAAGATGCTCAGCGAGCGCCGCCGCAGAATCGAGGAAGGTCAGCACAACGCCGAAAGGATCAAGAAGCAGCTGGCAGATGCGGAACTGCGCTATCAGGAAGTCCTGCGCAAGGCCAACGAGGATGCGACGAGATTGCTTGAAGAGGCTCGCACCAGCAGCGATGCGATTAGCCAAAAGCAGCTTCAGCAGGCGATCAAGGACGCCGAGGGAATCATTGCCAAGGCTCAGGACACCATTGTGCAAGAGCGCAACAAGATGGTTTCCGAAGTCAAAAAAGAGATGGTTGATCTTGTTGTCAAGACCACCGCAAAGGTCGTTGGAAAGGTGATCACGCCCGAGGATCAGAAACGTCTCTCAGAAGAAACCGCCAAGCAGCTCGCAGCCTGAGACAATGAAGATTAGCAGGGAAGCCCGACGCATGGCCCGCGAGTTGTACGGGCTCAGCTTGGTGAACGGTCGACTTGACGCGAATCGCGTCTCAGAGATCTCCCAACGCCTTGTCACTGAAAAGCCACGCGGCTATCTCCAGGCCCTTAAGGAGCTCAGCCGGCTTGTGCGCCTCGAACTCGACCGGCGCCACGCCATCGTCGAGAGCGCTGAGCCTCTCGATGAGACGAGCGCCTCGAACATCGTACATACCCTCAAGTCAAAATTCGGAAGCGACATCACCACTGAGTTTCGCACTTCGCCGGCACTCCTGGGCGGGCTGCGCGTCAAGCTCGGCAGCGATGTCTGGGACGGCAGTGTGAACAGCCGCCTCGCCGCATTCTCCCAGCAACTCTAAACCGGTCCATCCATGAGCAACATTCTGCAAGAACTCGAAAGCAAAATCGAAAGCATCCACAGCGCTTCAACCACTAAAGCCAACGTTGGCATCGTCCGGGAGATCGGCGATGGCGTGGCTAAGATTGAAGGCCTCAGCGACGCAATGCTTAACGAGATGCTCGAATTTCCGGGCGGCCTTTATGGACTGGCGCTCAACCTCGAAGAGACGGAGGTCGGCGCAATCATTCTTGGTGACTATACAAGCATCAGCGAAGGTGACGAGGTCAAGACCACCGGACGCCTCCTGCAAGCCCCGGTCGGCAAAGGTTTGCTTGGTCGTGTAGTGGATTCGTTGGGAAAGCCTCTCGATGGCAAAGGACCTATTGAAGCCACGGAGTTTTATCCGACCGAGAACATCGCTTTCGGCATCATCGAGCGCAAAAGCGTAAGTCAGCCGGTGCAGACCGGAATCATGGCAGTCGATGCAATGATCCCGATCGGCCGTGGACAGCGTGAGCTGATTATCGGCGATCGTGCGACCGGCAAGACCACCATCGCCATCGACACAATTCTCAATCAGGCCAAGATCAATAAGGCTGGCGAGGAGGCGGGAGATCCCAATTTCCGCCCGATGTATTCGATCTACGTGGCTGTTGGCCAGAAAAACTCGAATATTGCTCGCGTCGTCGGTGTTCTCGAAGAGAACGACGCCCTGAGACACACGATCATCGTTGCAGCGGCGGCCTCAGACGCCGCGGCAGATCAATACCTTGCTCCGTTCACAGGCGCCGCGATGGGGGAGTGGTTTATGTCCAATGGCATGGACGCTTTGATCGTCTTCGACGATTTGACCAAGCATGCGGCGGCCTACAGGCAGGTCTCCCTTCTTCTCAAGCGGCCCTCGGGCCGCGAGGCGTATCCCGGCGACGTCTTTTACCTTCACAGCCGCCTTCTTGAACGATCCGCCCGTCTCAATGAAAAGTTCGGCAATGGTTCGCTCACTGCGCTTCCCATCATCGAGACCCAGGCCGGTGACGTGTCGGCCTACATCCCCACCAACGTCATCTCCATCACCGACGGTCAGATCTACCTTGAAACCGACTTGTTTTATCAGGGCATTCGCCCCGCCATCTCGGTTGGCCTCTCAGTGTCGCGTGTCGGTTCCGCCGCCCAAATCAAGGCAATGAAGCAGGTCGCCGGCAAGATCAAAGGCGACCTAGCGCAGTTTCGAGAACTCGCTGCCTTCGCTCAGTTCGGCTCGGATCTCGATGCGAAAACCAAGGGGACGCTCGACCGGGGCCAGCGCATCGTTGAGCTCTTCAAACAAACGCAATACCAGCCGATGTATGTGCAGCTTCAGGCGGCAGTCCTCTGGTCGATGCAAAACGGGTATCTCGATCCCATTCCCGTTGACCGTATCAAGGAATTCCAGTTGAAGCTCCAGGAATTCCTGAGCACGCGCAAGGAGGAAGTGCTGAACAAGATTCTCGCCAAGAAGCAAATCGATGAGGAGATCGAAAAGGATCTCAAGGCTGCTCTCGACGAATTTAAGGTCCTCTTTAAGTAATCTTCTATGGCGAGCCTTCGAGACATCCGCCGGCGCATCAAGTCCGTAAAAAATACGGCGCAAATCACCAAAGCCATGCAAATGGTGGCTGCGTCAAAAATGCGCAAAGCCCAGGAGGCCGCTCTCAATGGGCGTCCCTATGCGTTGTTGTTAAATCGCGTGCTCGTCTCGCTGCGCAACCGCCTCGATCAGAATCTGCACCCCCTGCTGGAGAAGCGTGAGGTCAAGAACGAGATGGTTGTCGTTCTAAGCACCGACAAGGGCCTTTGCGGAGGCCTGAATACAAATCTCTTCCGCGAAGTGACGAACTTCAATACGCAAACTACGCAGTTCATCTCCGTCGGGCGCAAAGGCACTCAGTTCCTTGCGCGAACAAAGCGCAATATGATCGCCGACTTCCCGTTGAAAGACCAGCCGACGTTTCTCGAGACCAAGGTCATCTCCAAATTTTTCATCGAGAGGTTTCTGAGCGGCGAAGTGGACAAAGTCACTGTGCTCTGGCCTCGCTTCGTCAATACGCTGACGCAAAAGCCGACGGCCTTGACCCTGCTTCCGATCACAAGTCCTGAAGAGGCGGGATTGACAGGCGCCACGGAGGCGCCGATTCCCGAGCCTGAAGGCGACATCATCTTCGAGCCCAGCCCGGAGAAAATCCTCGAGAACATCGTACCGTATTACGTCCATTTTGAGCTTTTTCAGATGCTTCTCGCCACGCGAGCCTCGGAGCACAGTGCCCGGATGGTTGCAATGAAGAGCGCCACCGACAACGCCAAGGAGATCGTCAAGGACCTCACTCTCGAATACAACAAGGCCCGCCAGGCGAATATCACAAAGGAGCTACTCGAAATCACCACAGCGCAGCTTGCGCTCGGCTAACCCGTCATCACCATGAGCAACAAAGGAAAAATCGTCCAAGTAATCGGTCCCGTCGTGGACGTCGAATTCAATCCGCAAGAAGGGTTTCCCAAGATATTCGACGCGCTCGAAATCAATTTCACGGCGGCCAAAGGACCCGTCAAGCTGACCCTCGAGGTTCAGCAGCATCTTGGCCAAAATTGGGTGCGCGCAATTGCAATGAGTTCCACCGAAGGCCTTCGACGCGGAATGGATGTGCTTAATACGGCCGCTCCGATTTCCGTTCCTGTTGGGGATTGCGTGCTTGGCCGCATCTTCAATGTCGTCGGCGAGCCCACCGACCAGCGCGGTCCGGTGGAATTTACGAAGAAGTATTCAATTCATCGTCCTGCTCCTCCGCTCGTTGAGCAGGATACCAAGGCGAATATCCTCGAAACGGGCATCAAAGTCATCGACCTCATCTGCCCCTTCACCAAGGGTGGCAAGGTCGGCGCGTTTGGCGGAGCCGGTGTCGGCAAGACGGTCGTCATCATGGAGCTTATCAACAATATTGCCAAGGGCCACGGCGGATACTCGGTCTTCGCCGGAGTGGGTGAGCGCACTCGCGAGGGAAACGATCTCTACGGGGAGATGAGCGAAGCGGGCGTCATCGACCTCAAAAACATAGCAAATTCCAAAGTCGCGCTCGTCTACGGACAGATGAACGAGCCTCCAGGCGCCCGCCTGCGAGTCGCGCTAACCGCCCTCTCCATGGCAGAATATTTCCGCGATGAAAAGAACCAGGACGTGCTTCTCTTCATTGATAATATTTTCCGATTTTCGCAGGCAGGTTCCGAAGTCTCGGCCTTGCTCGGACGCACCCCGAGCGCTGTGGGCTATCAACCCACACTCGCGGCTGAAATGGGCGATCTGCAGGAGCGGATCACCTCGACTACCAAAGGTTCGATCACCTCTTTTCAGGCTGTGTATGTGCCCGCCGACGATCTGACCGACCCCGCTCCGGCCAACACATTCGCGCATCTTGACTCGACCATCGTGTTGGAGCGCTCCATTGCGGAACTGGGAATCTATCCGGCAGTCGATCCCCTTGCCTCGACGTCCAAAGCTCTCGCTCCCGAGATCGTGGGAGAGGAACATTATGGCGTCGCCCGCGGCGTTCAAAAGGTCCTCCAGCGGTATAGGGACCTCCAAGACATTATCGCCATTCTGGGAATGGACGAGTTGTCTGCCGATGACAAACTCACTGTCTTTCGAGCGCGCAAAATTCAACGCTTCCTGAGCCAGCCCTTCCATGTGGCGGAAGTCTTCACGGGAACACCCGGCCAATACGTTTCCACATCTGAAACCATTCGCGGCTTCAAGGAAATCCTCGACGGCAAGCACGACGATGTTAACGAAGGCAACTTCTACATGAAGGGTGGCATCGATATGATCAAGGAGTAGCGTTGACTCCTGAAAGCTGACTCTTGCTATGTCCACTCTCCGACTTGAGATCGTCACTCCCGAAGCCAAGACCTATTCAGACGACGTGGATTCCGTTGTGATCCCGGGTGCTGAGGGAGAGTTCGGCGTCCTTCCCCAACACGTTGCCTTGATGACGGAGATCGTGCCTGGAGAGCTTCGGATTATGAAGGGTGGCCAGGAAACCCGGTTGGCGGTAGGGGCGGGCTTTGTCGAGGTCACACAGGAATCGGTCTCCGTACTCACCGATATGGCCGTCCTCGAAGAGGAGATCGACGAAGCAGCCGCCGAAGCGGCCATTCGACGAGCCGAGGAAGCCATGAAAAGCAAGCACCTCAATGAAGAGGGCCATGCCGCCGTGCAGGCGGCTCTGCAAAGGTCATCTGCTCAGCTTCGGGTCAAACGCCGCCGCGCAATCTGACTGCTCGGAAATCAAGCGTGATCCGGCGATAGTTGAAGCGGATGGGGGATCCGCTAGGTTTTTGGCATGTCGGGTGAGATTCGCAAGGTCCTTGGCAGCGTGCTTGGCAGCGGACCGTGCCTCATCGGGCAGGTCCGCATTCTTCCTGACTACTCCTTGACCCATGTGCGGGATGCGCTAAGGGCGGAACTGGATACCTTCACGAATCCGCATGATGCCATAGAAATCGCCAGGTACGATGACGATGGGAAATACCGGCCGCTCAAAACTGCTCCAAATCTGAGACACGGCTGGCGGCTCAATTTGAAGAATCTCGATGAAGCAGCGCTCGCATTGGATTTTCTTTACCCAGCCGCGCTGGGTACCGCCCTTGCATTTGCGCGAAGCGAGCTCAAAGCCGTGGATCTCCGTGAAACGCTTGCACGTCAGACCGGCATGTACGCGGTCGTGAGGAAGGTCACCGACGAACAGGCGGAATCACTGGTCGCAAGAATATGCAATCATAGGGATGGATGCCTGCGTCACATCCTTTGGTCGATCTCACCCGGAAAACCCACGTCGTTGAGCCGCCGGGCATCTGAAGTGCAGCACGCAGAAGAGGAAATTCCTTTGCTTTGCGCGGAAGCATGCAATTTGCTCGTCGCTGCAGGAAGGAAGATCGTCAAGACCCGGGCGGCGTGAGCTCTTGCTGGTCTTCATAGGTCTCCGGCTCGATATGAATGACAACGTCGGCCATATGAAAACCGCCGTCGAGCAGCCGGTTCTTCACGCGATGCGCGATGTCATGGCCTTCACGGACCGTGCATTCGCCAGCCACTCGTACATGAATGTCCGCAAATCGCATGAAGCCGCTCTTGCGTACGCGGCACTTTTCCGCGCTCGTGACGCCCGGCACCCCGCGAACGGCCACCAGAATTTCCGAGACCAATTCCGGAGCGGCCTGCGCATCCAAGACTTCGCCGATCGATTCTCGAAGCATCCCGAGACCATTGAAAATGATTACTCCGCAAGAAAAAAGCGCCGCCCAATCATCCGCTTGCGCCCAGGAGGGTCCCCCGATCAGTGCGGCCGAAATACCCACAGCCGCTGCCAGGGAGGTCATCGCGTCGGAGCGATGGTGCCATGCGTCAGTCTGAAGAGCCTTGCTTTCAATGGTCGCGCTGCGCAAATTGACCCATCGGAACAGCCCCTCCTTCAGCACGATGGTCGCCCCAAGAACGACCAGCGTAAACCCTGCCGGAGCGTTATCCAGATCGGCAGAGCGTTGCATAAGAAAGATATCGCGTAAACTGTGCAGACCAAGCGCCGCCCCTGCCACGACGAGCAGCAGGGAACCGGCGACTGCTGCCAGCGATTCCATCTTGCCGTGACCATAGGGATGATCGCTGTCTGGCGGTCGCTCCGCATATTTGATCGCTCCCCACATCATGATGGAACTCAACACGTCCAGCGATGACTCGATACCATCGGCGATCAGCGCCCGTGAATGACCAAAAAGACCGCCTGCGATCTTTGTGAGAGCAAGGACCAAGTTGACGATAATGCCTGCCAGCAAAAGCTCGCGGCTTTCCTTTGCACGGCGTTCCACCGAATCCACAAGATCACCCCCTTTGTTGGCGAAACCTAGAAATTGGTAAAGCTCATCCTGCCCGCGGCTGGCTCAAAATCGCCGCCTTCCGTCTTGACCAAATAGGCAACGGATCGCTCCTTCTCATTTGGAATCGGCACCTCGCCGGGTCCGGCCCAACCTTGGGGATGCTCTGTCACCGAATAAAAGATGTTCACAATTTCATTGGGTTTCAGACCGCTGGCTGTGCGAAAGACTTCTGTCGTCAGGGCCACTACATGAACTCTTTGCTGCGTCGGAGATTCTCCGGGCTCCACATCCACCCGCAGAACCTCAATCCTAACATACTCGGGCGCCTTCGCTTGCATTGACTCGTAAGCTGACGGGGGAAGCTCCGCATGCAACGCTGGAATGAGGAGAAATATCAGAAGTACGCGAAAGTTCATGCCCATCCGGGTTTAACAGCTTTATGAAAGCGGGTAAATGAACGCATCCTACTGAACTGGACGGACTGCTGTCATTATTCGGAGCCCAACTCTCACTGGCCGCTCTCAGCTCCAGCCCGGGATTCCCGAATGAATTCGGTAACCGCCGATTGAATTTGTGAAGCGAGATCAACCTTTGCTTGAACAAAACGCGGCTTGAACCAGGGGAACATTCCCAATAGATCATAGGTGACCAAAATCTGACCGTCACAGCCACGGCCGCTGCCAATTCCAATCGTGGGTACTTGAATCCTCTGCGAAATCGCCTCCGCAACCGGAGGCGAAACCAATTCGAGTACCATGCCGAAGACCCCCGCATCGGCCAAAGCCATCGCGTCTTCCATGAGTTGCTCCGCCTGCTGCTGAGTCTTTCCCTTAATTCGATAGCCGCCTTCCTCCTTCACTTTTTGCGGCAGCATCCCAATGTGGCCGAGAACTGGGATCCCCTCGCCGAGAATTGCTCTGATGACGGGCAGCAGCTCTTCGCCGCCCTCTGCTTTAACTCCGTTGGCACCGGCCTCGATCAGCTCACGAGCGCTAAGCACCCCCATCGCTTCGGTCTCTGTGCTGTGTGCCGGAAGATCCGCTATCAACGGTGTCTTGCTAACTCCCCGCGCAACCGCCTTCGTGTGGTGGACCATATCACCTAAAGTTACCTCCGTTGTGTCAGGATGACCCAAAACGACCATGCCCAAAGAATCACCAACCAAGAGGAAATCCAGCCCGAGATCATCCAGTAGTCTCCCCATCGGATAGTCGTACGCGGTCAATGCGGCGAACCTCCAGGACTTCCGCTTACGCGAAACGAAAGCTTTCGCAATTGGGCCTATTTGCTTTTTATTAGTAATAACATCTCCCATAAAATTGTGGGTCAGTAAATTACGTTGCAATACACTTCTACACTTTCATCGCTTTGCAAATTTGCGAGTAATTCTTCGACATTTCTGGCGAGGTGCGGAAGAATGAGTTTTGGCTGGATATCAGCCAGAGGTCGGAGCACGAAGCGACGTCCTGCGATTCGAGGATGAGGTATGGTAAGTTCGGGTTCTGAAAGCGCGATGTCGTCGCAGTAGAGCAAGTCTATGTCGATTGTCCGGGGGCTGTTCTTCTTTTGATTCGGCGACCGGCCGAGGCCTCGTTCGATGCTTTTGAAGCTATCGAGAAGTTCGTGCGGCCGCATTTCGCTGGAAAATTCGAGCGCGGCGTTGAGGAACGGCGGCGATCCTGCTGAGCAGCCGACGGGAGAAGTTTCGTAGACCTTGGAGCAAAGTATCGGTTGCGTTCCATCGTGAAGGCTGAAAACGCGGCGACGGGCGGCTTGGAGATAAAAGAGGCGAGGCTCGATATTGGAGCCAAGTGCGATTCCGGTGCGCATGTTTTCAGTAAGGCGGTGAGGAGCAGCGAAGGCTGGTCTTCTCCGCTTGCAAACCCTCATTTTAGTCCGAGGACGTCTTGCATGTCATATAGACCCGGGGCTTGACGCTGCGCCCATTTGACCGCCCGAAGCGCCCCTTTTGCGAAAGTTTCCCGGCTAGAAGCCCTGTGTGTGAGTTCAACCCGCTCACCAGGGCTGGCGTAAACGACCGTGTGGTCACCCACCACGTCACCTCCACGCAGGGCATGCATTCCGATTTCCGTTTCGGTCCGCTCACCGACCATCCCTGCGCGTCCGTGGCGGACGTCACTCTCATAGCTCAGGCCTCGAATCTCAGAGAGGATCTCGGCAAGACGTTTGGCCGTTCCGCTCGGAGCGTCTTTTTTCAGGCGGTGATGCATTTCAATAATCTCCAAATCGAAATCTGAGCCAAGAATCTCCGCGGTTTTGCGCGTAAGCCAGAAGAGGGTGTTGACGCCGACGCTGAAATTGGGAGCGAAGACGATGGGAATTCTCCGCGCTGAATTTTCCACGCTGCGACGGCTCGGACCGTCTTGACCAGTTGTGCCAATAACCAGAATCTTTCCGGCTTGTTCGCACATTTGAGCGACCGCGGCCGTGGCGTCTGCCTGCGTAAAATCAATTACAGCGTGGCATTCCGGGAGAACGGAGGCCAGATCGTCTCCGACATCAACCCGGGCGGCAACTTCAAGCTCCGAATCGGCCGCCGCGCAAGAGATGAGGGCTTGACCCATACGGCCTTTGGCGCCGTTGATGAGCAGTTTGAGCGGGGTCATAGAAGCGTCCGGTGGTCGCTTGAAATCAGTTCGGCAAGCAGATTGCAGCCGCGTTTCTCATAGCAGTTTTAACGCGGAGAGGGTCGAACGCAATTTTTCCTTGTTGGAATCGCTCATCTCGCAGAGCGGCAGGCGAACTTCGGCGCTCATGATACCCTTAAGGGAGAGCGCATACTTGATCGGAACGGGATTCGGCTCAATGAACAAATCCTTGAACAGCCGATAGTAGTGCCGGTGGGCATCGACAGCCTCCTGGGTGCGCCCCGCCCGCCACGCGCGCACAAAGTCTGAAAGCTCGCGCGGTATCAGATTTGACACGACGCTGATGACGCCGGCTCCGCCAGCGGAAAGGAATGGCAGCGTGAGCGAATCGTCACCGGACACGATTTCGAAGGCCTCGGGGAGTGCTTGCCGAAGCTGGCTTACCCGCTCCACGGTGCCTCCTGATTCCTTGATGCAAACAATGTTGGAGCAATCGCTCGCCAGGCGCACGACCGTTTCCACTCCGATTTCGATCCCGCAGCGGCTGGGAATGCTGTAAAGCACAATCGGGATTTTCACCGCTTCGGCGATGGCGCGGTAATGCCGATAGAGACCCTCCTGCGAAGGCTTGTTGTAATACGGAGCCACAAGCAGGGCGGCGTCGGCTCCGAGCTTTTCAGCCTCCGTCGTAAGGGAAACAGCTTCCATCGTGGAGTTTGAACCCGTTCCAGCGATGACCTTGCAGCGACCTTTGGCGGTTTCGATCGCAACACGAATCACTTCGGCGTGTTCCTCGTAGGTGAGGGTGGGAGACTCCCCCGTGGTACCCACGGGAACAATCCCCTCCACGCCTCCAGCAATCTGAGCTTCAATGAGTTCGCGAAATGCGTCGCTATCGACAGCGCCGTTGCGAAACGGTGTGACAAGGGCGGTATGTGTTCCGGCAAATGACATGGGACGTCGAGAACTACAGCGAAATCGTCCCGTCGAAAACAAAATCCGCCGGACCGGTAAGCGTGACATTGCGAAAACCGCCTCCAGACGCTTCGAATGCGACCTGGAGTAGATCTCCACCACGAACCTTCACGTGAACAGGAGATGGCGAACGCGTGCGAAGATGATGAAGCAGGGCCGCCGCGCACACGCCCGTGCCACACGCGAGAGTTTCACCCTCCACGCCGCGCTCGTAGGTGCGAATCGCAATCGATTCCGGGGAAAGCACCTGAACAAAATTTGCATTCGCTCCCTTGGGAGCAAACGCGGGGTGGTAGCGGAGCGCCGCGCCATCTTTCGAAACGTCTACCGTCTCGACGTCATCGGTAAAGACCACTGCATGCGGAACGCCCGTGTTCACGAAGTGAACTTCCTGGCTGCGTCCGTTGATATCAAGACTGACCGGTGGGCGATGGGAGTGGGGGTCGCTCATAGCGACGCGAACCTCATTGTCAGGAAAGGAAGCCCTGATAATCCCGGCTAGGGTCTCGAAACTGATCACGGATTTGTTTGCGCCCAACCTGCGCGCGAAGCGCGCGAAGCAGCGCGCTCCATTGCCGCACATCTCTGCCTCGCCACCGTCCGCGTTGTAGTACCGCATTCGAAAGTCCGCGCCTCGCACAGGGGGCTCGACAGCAAGCACACCGTCGGCGCCGACGCCCCGATGCCGGTCGCACAGCAACGCGATGCGGGCAGGACCCAGCGCAAGCTTTTCATCGCGATTATCGAGCATGATGAAGTCGTTGCCGGCACCATTCATTTTGGTGAAGGGAAATTGCATTGCGGGCAAAATTAGACTGACTTTGAGGCCTCCACAAGGGGTCGAACGAACTCGCGAATATGTTTGGCCAAGTCGGGAGAATTCGCATTCTCCGCAATTTGCCGCACAATCGCACTTCCGACGACCACCGCATCGGCCTGCCTGGCCACAACGGCTGACTGCTCCAGCGTTGAAATGCCGAATCCCACGGCAATCGGAAGCGAAGTGTGTTTGCGAAGCTCGCCGACTTGGGCAGAAATGCTGTTCGACAGCCGGCTTTGTTCACCGGTCACTCCTTCGCGGGAGACGTAGTAAATGAACCCTTGGCCAGTTGCGACTATCTTCGCCATACGCTGGGGAGGAGTGGTCGGGGCGATGAGACGGATCAGATCCAAACCGCCCGAGGAAATGAGCTCAGAATTTTGCTCCGCCTCGTCGGGAGGGAGATCCAAAATCAGCAGCCCATCCGCGCCAGCTGTAACCGCAGCGGCGAGAAACCGCTCGAATCCATAGGCGTAAATGGGGTTAAGATACGTGAATAGGACGAGCGGAAGCGCCGAATTCGCTCGGAAGCGCCGCACGAGTTCCAACGAACCGGACACCGTCATTCCCGCGTCAAGCGCTCGATTAGAAGCTGCCTGGATGATCGGACCGTCGGCAAGAGGGTCCGAAAATGGGATGCCTAGCTCCAAGATATCCACGCCGGCAGATTCGAGTGCATGGGCAACATCCAGGGTTGCATCAGGCGATGGATCTCCCGCAGTTACGTAGGCAATAAAGCCGCTCACTCGTTGAGCAGCGAGTTCCTCAAAGCGGCGGGAAATTCTTCGAACGTTCACGGCGGCTGCGAACAATCTTCCGCTGGGCGGGCGCTGGCAAGATAATCCCTCGTTCACCACAGAGAACACAGAGCTCCACGAAAAGAGAAAATACCAATCTCATCGCATCCGGCGTTTCGCAGGCTCGACGTTCTTCCGAAGTTATTCACAACGACCGACCTGACCTCTCGCACAATCGAATATCTATAACATCATATAATATATGTCATATATAGTGACGCAAGGAACCGCCCCGCGCCATGACGCGCATCCCAGGGGGTTTCGTGCACGGGTTTGCGCATATTCCTCGGATCCTCAGAGTCTCGATTTTGACGACCGCTGTGTCCTCTGTGTTGAATTTATGGGAGGTCACGGCCTTTGCCGGCAGAGCACGTTTTTGCTCTGCTCCAACGGAGCGCCCTGTGGTATGCACCATGTGCCGTGTCTTGGAAAATTGCCGACGTTATCGACTTTGAATGGTTCCTCGCTGAAGACGGCGATGTTGACGATGCGGCATTGCGAGTTCGTGATCGCCAGATCTTTGAAAAAATCTCTCCGGCGAGCGCGTCGCGCCAGGCGAAGAGCCGCAAGGAGATATTCCGCGCCTGGCTGGAAATCAGGCGGAGTCAGACTTCAGAGATGCCGCCGGGCGAATACTTTCTTACGGCCTGGCAGACGCTGAGCGTGCTCTCCGCGGTGGTTGGTGCCGCCATTGGAATAAGCGTCGCTGCGGCGGTGCTTTTGACATACAGGGGCGACGAACCGGTAAATGTTGCCTGGTTTTTCGCGTGTACAGTAGGCATTCAGTGGCTTATTTTGGCCGCCGCGCTGGGCATCTGGCTCCTGAGACGCACTACGCACCTTTTCGAAAACTTTCGTCCTTTGCGCAGGCTGCTTTCCGGGTTGCTTTGGTCCTTGAGCACTGCGCTGCATCGCCTTCCGGGCGAGCGACGTGAACACATTCGGGCAAGGCTCATGGGAATTCGACACAAAGGCGAGGTCTTCGAGCTGCTGCCATGGCCGCTCCTAATGATCACTCAAATTTTTGGCGTTTTTTTCAATGCGGGTGTGCTCATCGCTCTCTTGCTGCCTTTGGGCAGGGATGTCGCCTTCGGGTGGCAATCGACTCTTAAGACGAGTCCGGAGACAGTGTACAGGCTGGTTTCCTCGATCGCCGCCCCGTGGTCCTTCTTGCCCAACGCCCATCCGGCCCGCCAGGAAATCGAGCAGAGCCGGTTCTCCTACAGCGAGGGGATAAAATCGCTTTCTCTGCCGGCAATGACTTCGTGGTGGCCCTTCCTGCTCTACGCCACATTCTTTTATGGATTTCTCGTTCGGTTGGTTCTCTTGATCTGGTGCGGTCTGAGCTTGCGCGCGGCGTTGCGCGGCTTTTCCTTCGACCACGCGAACTGCAACGCGCTTTTTCGCAGGCTCACCGGACCTTTCATTCAAGGAAATCCCGAAACTGAGAAACCTGCGTTACCTGAATCCTTCCCATCGGTCGATCACAACGCTAGTGGCGCTTGCCTCGCCTTGGTCGCGAGCGAGCTTGAGATTCAGGAGGACGAGATCGAAGCAGGATTGAGCGCGGGATTCGGCTGGCGGCTTTCAAGGCCAGTGCTTTCCGTTCGCATTGACGACCCCGGTGGAAACGCTGCCGAGCTGGAGAGAATTGCTCGCGAGGCTCCCTCGCTTGCTGGCATCGCGGTCTTGATTCGGGCGCGCCGCGCGCCGATCCGCGCCATCGCTTTGGTTTTGCGAAAAATTGCCGAGGCAGCGGGCGGAAAAATCGAGGTTCTCGTCGTGCTTGTGGGCAAAGTGAATTCCCATGAGCCCGTGGAGACCGGCGAATTCAACACCTGGCGCAATTTCCTTGCGATTCACGATCTTCGCTTCGGCCTGGAAAAATGGCGTCCATGAGCGACACCGTCCCAACCTTCGCCATTGTCGGGGCAGTGAACCACGGAAAGTCGTCCGTCGTCTCGACACTCGCTGAAAACGACCAGGTGCGAATCAGCTCGATGCCCGGAGAAACCGTCACATGCCAGAGATTCTGGCTGCGTGATCTCTTCGCTTTTTATGATACGCCTGGTTTCCAGAACGCCATTGAGGCGCTCCGTGAGCTCGAACCAGCCGCAAGGGCCAGCGAACCATTGACAGTGTTTCGCAGTTTCCTGGCGCGGCATCGAGGCCAGCCGGACTTTGAAGCCGAATGCCGTCTTCTCGCACCGATTATCGAAGAAGACGCCGGAATCATCTATGTGGTAGATGGATCGGAGCCCCTCCTCGAAATCCACATCGCCGAAATGGAAATTCTTCGGCTCACAGGCCAGCCCCGGCTCGCCATCATCAACCGGACGAAGGCTGAAGATCACTTGGTGGAATGGAGGCGCCGGCTCGGCTTGCACTTCAATGCGGTGCGTGAATTCAATGCCCATTACGCGAGCTTTTCAGACCGGGTCGAATTGCTCGAGACTCTAGCCGGCATCGAGCAGCGTTGGAAACCCCGGCTCATGGATGCGGTGGCAATTTTTCGCGAGGAATGGGAAAAGCGGCTCGATGACTGCGCGGACATCATCTTTGATTTGCTTGGCGATGCGCTCACCCATTACGAGACCGCACCAGGATCAGAGCTGGCCTCGCGGCGAAGGGCCGTCGGCGAAAAGCTCAAAGAGCAACTCATGCATACCGTCAGCCAGCGCGAAGCAAGGGCGCATAAGGAGCTGATCCTTCTGTTCGAGCATCACCGTGTGAAACCGGGTCATGCGATCGATCAGGTCATTGATGCGGGATTGTTCAGTGAGGAAACCTGGCGCTTGTTTGGATTGAATGAAAGGCAGTTGGTAGTCGCCGGAACGATCGGCGGCGCGGCAGCGGGCGCCCTCTTCGATCTCGCCACCGCAGGGCACTCCATCGGCTTGCCCACGCTGCTCGGCGCTGCAGGCGGAGCCGTTTCGACTTTTCTCATGGGAAAGAAACGTCCGGAATTGAAGGCCAAATTGCCTGGATCGTTTCCGTTGGCGCCCGGAAAGCATGTGCAACTCGGCGGCAGCACGATTTCTGTCGGTCCGTGCCGCGCTGTGAACTTTCCGTGGATTCTGCTCGACCGTGCCATCGGCGTTTATTGTTACCTCATCAATCGCACACACGCCCGCCGCGACGAAGCCACTCTCGGCGCGTCGCAACTCAAGGCCGTGCTCGAAAAGTACAATGCGAGCTCCTCTCATTGGAGCGACGAAAAGCGAAAGGCCTGCGAAAGGATATTTGAAGCGATTCGGCGCAACAAGTCTACCGCTCAACAGCGCGACGAACTCCGCACGCTCATCCGGGAACGCCTGGACGAATTGGGAAAGGCGGCCGGACAGGCGTGACTTCCTTCGGCGAGGTCGTTACAAAAGCGCTTCACGCCATCCTGACAAGCTGCGGCAGAATTTCTTCCAATCCCTCCGCAAGCTGAACCTGTGCCATTCTTGAATTCTTCAACAGATTGCCGAAGCCCGTAACGCACGAAGGATGACTAACTAGATAGCGGAACAGCATGAACGGATTCGGTCGGCCCGTCTGGGGATTTAGGAGAACGTCAGCAGGCACCGGCAGATCGTCTTCCAACGCGTCACTAATGCAGCGCACGCTGAGCATGGGCAGACCGCGTTCGGCGCACACCTCGGCGAGTTGCGCCGTTTCCAAATCGCAGGCCAGACACCCGGTTTCCAATCCGAGGCATCTCTTATCTTCTGCTCGCTCAAGAATGGCTTGTGCAGTGCTCACACCGCCAGCATGCCATCGCTTGCCCAAAGAAAGCTTTGAAACGATGTCCGGATCGGAATGGTTCTCGCCCAATACCAGATCGCCAGCCTTGAGGCCGGGTTGCAGACCACCCGCGAAGCCTGCGGAAATCAAAAGCCCCGGTACGCTTATATCGAGTTTTCTCCTGAGACTTGTCGCAGCCCCCGCGCCCATCGCTCCGAGAAGCCAAACGCCGACGCGAAGCCGCGGATCGTGCCTTGCACGAAAACATGCGCTCTCAAACTCCAATGCGAAAGCGATCGCTATCATGGCGAGTTGGTCTTCTTAATCACAACTTTCAGAAGACCGCCAGAGGCATCATCGACCCTTCCCCTCTCCTTCCCGTCGCGCAAGGAAACTCGGAACTCCTCGAGATGCTCCGCCGGGACCTGGACAAGAAGCCTAATCTCAGCTTCGCTTTCGAGCGTCGGAATAGCAAACCCGCCATACGACTTGAGAAGCCCTTCGATGCGCACTCTCTCTCCATTCAATTCAGCCGTCGTGAGCTCGATTCTAGCGTCGCCGTTTCGAAGCTCCTCCGGAGCAAGCTTCTCGTCGGCGATTCCTTCCAGCATGCTTTTCAATGCGTCGGAAACGCCCGATTCGGATTCTTGCGGTGCTTGCGCTTCCCCGGCTTTCGTTAAGCTTTGCAAGGTTAGAATCACACCGGCGAGCGGCAGCGCCAGGGCGACAAGCATTGTCACGAGCATGATGCAGACCTGCCGATTGATTCGGAATTGTTTCTGTCCTTCAGTTTGCAATGTTGACCGGGCGGTTTCGGTCTAGGATATTCCCCCACCTTTCCTGATGTCCATCGAACGCACGCGCAATTTTTGCATCATCGCGCACATCGACCACGGCAAGACGACGCTGTCTGACCGCTTGCTCGAGAGCACGGGTACAATTGCCGAACGCGACAAACAGGACCAATTGCTCGATTCAATGGATCTGGAGCGCGAACGTGGCATCACCATCAAGGCGCATCCGGTCGCAATGAAATACCAGGCTAAGGACGGACGAGACTACCGGCTCAACTTGCTCGATACTCCCGGGCACGTCGACTTCGCCTATGAGGTATCCCGCAGTCTGGCAGCCTGCGAAGGCGCCCTGCTCATCGTGGACGCCGCTCAAGGGGTCGAGGCTCAAACCGTGGCGAATGTTCATCTCGCCCTCAAACAAGGCCTGACGATCATACCGATCATCAACAAAATCGACCTGCCAAACGCGGATATCCCCACAGTGAGAAAACAACTGGAGGACATTCTGGCAATCCCTTCCGACGAGGCCATCGAAGCAAGCGCAAAGGCAGGACTAGGCATTACGGAAATTCTGGAAGCCATCGTTGATCGGATCCCCCCGCCCCACGCAAGAGACGAGATACTGCGTGGCCTCGTATTCGACTCCGTTTTCGACGGATACCGTGGGGTTGTTGCGTACATCCGGGTCGCCACCGGCAGCGTCAGCCCCGGCATGGGGGTCAAGCTGATGTCCACCAACCAGAATTACGAGATCAAAGAGGTCGGTGTCTTTACCCCGAAAATGTTTCCACAACCCCGCCTCAATGCAGGGGATGTCGGGTATTTCATTGCCAACATCAAGAGCACGGCCGACATCAAAATCGGCGATACCTTGACCGACGCCCGGAAACCCGCTCAGGAACCCTTAATCGGCTTTCAGGAAGTCCATCCCATGGTCTTCAGCGGTATCTACCCCATAAATACCGCGGATTTTGAGCACCTCAAAGCGGCAATGTCGAAACTCCAACTCAATGACTCCGCATTCATTTTCCAGCCCGAAAGCTCCGTCGCTCTTGGCTTTGGCTTTCGCTGCGGCTTCCTCGGCCTCCTTCATATGGAGATCATCCAGGAACGCCTCCGGCGGGAATACAACATGGACATCATCGCCACCTACCCCAGCGTGGTCTACGAAGTCGTCAAAACCAACGGCGAACACATCGAGGTCGACAACCCGGCCAACCTCCCGGACATGAGCGTCGTCAAAGAAATCCGCGAACCGATCGTGAAATGCTTCGTCATGGTGCCAAACGGCAATATTGGCGACATGATGCAACTCATGCTCGACAAACGCGGCACGGTCGAACACACAGAATCCATCGACTCGCGGCGCGTGATGATTACCGCCACCCTGCCGCTCAACGAAATCCTCGTGGACTTTCACGACAAAATCAAGACCCTCACCCGCGGCTATGGTTCGATGGACTATGAACCGGCAGGCTATCGAGAGGCGGATCTCGTCAAACTCGAAATGCTCGTCAATAACGAGCCAGTCGACGCTTTCTCCTCGATTGTCCACCGCGACAAGGCCGACGCGCGCGGGCGCTCGCTCGCAGCCAAACTTAAAGAGGTCATCCCAGCCCAACTCTACCAGGTCGCCATCCAAGCCGCCATCGGTGGCAAAATCATCGCCCGAGAAAACGTCAGTGCGCTGCGTAAGAACGTAACAGCAAAATGTTATGGTGGTGATATTACTAGAAAAAGAAAATTATTGGAAAAGCAAAAAGAGGGAAAAAAGCGAATGAAGGCGATCGGGTCTGTCAACATTCCCCAGGAAGCCTTCATTCAGGTCCTAAAGACCAGTTAGCAGCTTGTCGGATTGAGGAGCCATCACTGAGACTGCTCCTCGAGATCCTCGTTCTTATGACCGTGCCACGACGACAATCTGCCAATGTTCGCTTCACGAGGGGGCGGGACCAATCTTGCCCTTTCCAACGGAGTGGTTCGTTTTTAGCAGCTTGCCGTTCAGCTAGATCGAGCTGCGCCCCGAGTTCTCTCAAAATCGTCGAACCCGGATCTCGGAATCCGGCCGCCTGCTAGCTTCGATGTTCTTCACGCCTCGACACATCAGGGAGGGCAAGCACTACAGACACGCCCTCAAGCGACTGATCCATTATAAGGAGGACATCTTGCCAGAAAAGGATTTGGTGGTCCTCGGCGACCTGCTCGTCAAACTCAAGGGGGCACTCAAGAGCAGAAAGCGGGATCAAATCTATGCGGTTCGCGACGAGATTGAAAGGGCTGTAGGGCGGATCGCCCCTCCTGCACGAGATGCCGGTTGGCGGGAGAACGTGGAGGTTTTCCTGGTAGCCATCGTCATTGCAGCAGGGGTGCGGGCATATTTTCTTCAGCCCTTCAAGATTCCCACGGGATCGATGCAGCCCACGCTTTTCGGCATTGTCGGAACCCCAACTGCAACTCCTCCACCCAATCCCCTCGCCCGCGCGCTTCAGCTCGTCTGGCTCGGCCGAAACTTCATTGATGTCACAGCGAAGGAAGACGAAATTATTCTGGAGCTTCAAGAAGCCACCTATCTGAACTTTTTCACCTTTACCACGATTATCGGGGAGAGGGCGAAATACACGGTGTTTGCTCCCCGCGACACCCTCTATCGTGACTTCGCTGTGCAGCCACGCAGGACTTATCGAAAGGGTGAGACGATTGCGCGCGGGTATATCGAGACCGGAGACCAGGTCTTTGTCGACAAGATGTCTTATCATTTCACTAGTCCGGACCGAGGAGACGTTTTTGTTTTCAAGACAAACGGAATTCGGCGAATCGAGATCGGACTTCCGCTCGGTGTTGAATCGCAGCACTATATCAAGCGGCTGGCGGGTATCCCGGGCGACGTGTTGCGTATTGATGCTCCCTATTTGTTCATCAATGGGACCAAGGCCAACGAGTGGGTTTTCCAGCGGGTGATGAGTGGCCAGAATGGATATCGTGGCTATTCAAACATGTACCAGTTTCCCTACCTCTCAACGCCGGATCAAACATTCAAGGTGCCCGAACGCGGCTACTTTGCCCTTGGTGACAATAGCTATTTCTCGAAGGACAGCCGGGATTTCGGCGCGGTTCCGGAGTTAAACGTGACCGGCAAAGGCCTCTTTGTCTATTGGCCATTTAGCAAGCGCTGGGGCCTCATCCGCTAGGCGCGCGTCATTGTTACGAAATCGAAAAATCCCGTCGTTTGACCGCGCCAGAAGAGATATTGGCAAAAGGGATTCTTCTTGGAAGCGGACTGGAAGTTTCGTGAAATACGACCCTATAAAAAAGTGAGCGACCGGAAAAAGATCATCCTTATTCAAGGAGCCAATCTGACCTACCTTGGCAAAAGAGAACCGCATATCTACGGCACGACGAAGCCCGAAGAACTGAACGCGACACTGCTGAACCACGCGCAGAAAAACGGCCTCTTCCTGGAGATCTTTTATACGAATGTCGAAGGAGAGGCCATCAACAAGATCTACCGGTGCGCGGACGACGGATTTGACGGCATTGTAATGAATCCGGCGGGCTTTTCATACGCCGGCTATGCCTTAAAGGATTGCATCAAGGGAGCCGGTCTTCCGTACGTGGAGGTCCATATATCCAATATCGCAACGCGAAATATCCATTGCGTATTGTCGGAAGTGTCGGTCGGCCTGATTACTGGATTCGGCCTCTTTGGCTACCAGCTTGCCTTGGATGCCATGCTGCATCACTTGCGAGGTTAGTTGAATGCGCGTCAGTCTTGACGAACTCGGGGACCTAACACGACGCTTGTTCTTGAAGCTCGATTATCCGAATGAGCAAACGGTGGTCATTGTGAGCATCCTCGCCTATGCTCACCGCCGCGGAAATTTTCAAAGTCTCATTCAAGAAGTCGCCTTCGGCACTCCTCGCTTCCAGGCGCGACGGGAAATTGTCGTGGAAAAGGAGACTGCACTTTCCTGCATGATCGACGCCGGTGGCAATATCGGCATGTGCGCCATGCAGTTGGCAACAGATCTGCTGGCAGAGAAAGTGAAAAATATTGGGCTTGCGATCGCTGGCATTCGGAACAGCAGCCCGCCGGGAACCGGGCCCGCCGGTTACTATGCGGAGAGAGTCGCGCGTGAAGGTTTCGTTTCCCTGGTGTTTTGTGGTTCAAGCAAAATGGTGGCCCCCCATGGCAGTTGTGAACGCGCGTTTGGAAGCAATCCGATCGCCATTGCGATACCCACCGGCGCTGAGCCGATCGTTTTGGACATGGCGACTTCCGTGATGCCTGTTTTCAAAGTGATTGAGGCTCTGATCAGAGACGAGAGACTGCCTGAAGGCAGAGGGTACGATGCGCAAGGGGCGCCTACTCAGTCTCCCCAAGCGATTTTGAAAGCTGGCGCATTGAGGACGTTTGACCTCGGACCGAAGAGTTCCGGCCTCGCATTGGTTGTGGAGATCCTTTCAAACGCTCTTACCGGCGGATGTCTGGCTGATGATCCCAACAACGAAAACTGGGGAAATCTGGCGCTGGCGATCGATCCGGAGCTGCTTGTTGGCAAGGAGAGCTTTTTAAGGAATGTGAACCGGCTCATGACGCATCTCAAAGGCTTAAGGCGGACAGATCCCGCAAGGGCCATCTCTCTTCCCGGCGAGATGGCAAATTTGAGAGCGCACGAAGCGCTCGCCGCACAAGAAGTTGAAATCGATGACGATTTGTTCTTCGCATATCGAGACAAGATTTCTTTAAAGTAGCGGCCGTGGGCCGCGCGAAACTATTGGTCTAACTCTACCCCCAGCCGCTTGTTTGGACGCCTAACCGGGGCTAAGTTGGCTAAGTTGGGAGAATGTTTGGTTTGACCGAGGCGTCATCGCAACTCGAGCTGCGCCGCAAACTGGGGCGCGCCTACCCGATCCTGGGCCGCACCATCGCCTTGCGCGAGGCCCTCCAAGGGGTGTTGGCCGATGGCGACCTGCCTTCCATCCGCTGGTGGCTGGGCTGGGCCGACCGTTCCCGCTCGAACCCTTCCGGTTAACGTTTGAAGATCGCCAGGATTTTGGCGAGCCAAAACACCAGCGCGACCGCTGCCGGCCAGTTGCTTCCGAAATACGCCGCTAGACGGCGATCTCACTATCGTCTAAACTTCTTCAAACCATAAAAACTATGCGCGCTCTCACGGTAATTTTTGGCATTGTCGCTGTTCTTGCCCTCGCGGGCTTTGTCGCCAAAGGGACTCAGAATTCAGCTATTTGCGACACTGCGGACTGCCCGGCTTCCGAGTGTCCATAGCGAAATAGCCCCGCCTCGACCTCGAGTATCTCAACGAGACTTCCAATCGGAAGGTCTCCTCGCGCCAGCAGCACTACGTGGCCTCTGGATTCCACGACCATATTCAAGTTTCGCAACTTCCGGTGCTTGCATCCGGCAAGCTTGATTTCGCCGCCTGCCTCAGGCTCGCCGAAGGCTCGCCCGCCGCGCCATGAAACCCCGCTGCGATAACGACGCGAGCAGAGCTTGTGGCAACGGCGCGCGAATGGGTAGACATCATTCCTGACGCCATCCAGGGTGGGAGAAACTTCAATTGCATTACCTCCGGCACCAGACCCTGCCGCGTCATATGACCAAAGTTTCTGCTTCGCTTGGAAATGGAGTCCGGCCGGGGTTGCGGTCTGCTCGGAAAGCCACATCGCCCTCGCGGGGTCGCGAGTCGCGTTCGTTCCTTACGTCCCTGCCCTGGACCGGTCGCAATCGGAATCAGCTATACTTCTCGCAGTTCGACACCCAACAAACGCGCCACTTCATTGAAGCAGTCAATTCAGGCAGACCTGAAAAGACTGGGAAATTTTTCCTCGAAGACATTGCAGACATGATTGGCGAAGCCCGCGCCAGCCTCGCTGTAGAGATTGAAGGCCGTGTCGACCCCCATTGCGCTAAGCTCTCTTACCTCGTCATCAAACATGGCAATTGCGGCAACGACGCCTTTATAGCCGTGCCTTCTGACGGTTTCGGCGGCATGCAGGTTCGCGCTGTGCTTCGGCATGGCGAGAAGACCATATCGATTTCCGTCCTTAAATTGCACGCGTTCCCAGAAATCCGAATCCGTCGCGTCTGCCAGCACGACGTTGCAGGATGGGTGCATCGGAGTGCTCTGCAAAAAAACGGGCGCTCCTCCATTGGAAATCGCACCTTAGTCGCGACCACCCAATCTTCTCGATTCTTCTCCTTCAACCATCGTCCGACAATCTCTTCCGAGATTCCGAGCGAATAAACGTTTGCGGTATCGATAAAATTACCACCCACCTCTGCGAACCGATCCATCATTGCCCGGCTCTCCTCCTCGATTGCTTCGTTCTAGCGACCAAAAGTCATCGTGCCGAGACACAGCTCGCTCACCCGGAGCCCGGTACTGCCCAGAAAACGGTAGTTCATAGGAAATGATCAACAAGGATCCACCACGATCGCCAATGATCAACAACGGTCGGCCAAGAATGGGACGGTCCAAAGCTCACACAGCGGCAACGTGCCGCTCACGCGGAAGAAAGAATAAAGAACGTCCTCCCTTTCACATGTCTAGACGAAGAGCGGAATCACCTGGAGCCGTGCGTTCTGCTCGCGCATCGCCTCGTCGGGTGGCGCCGAGTCGAAACGGCTGGCAGCGTCGAGCACCTTCGGGAGGAGATAAATGTCGCCCACAGTTGATAGGAAGATCCCGGGACGCGCGAGGACCCAGTGCACAGCAATGTCGATATCGGCCTGGTCCTCAAACGGCTCATACCATGTGGCTCGTGTGTGGTCCCGACCCCACCACGGACGACGCGCGATCGACTTGATCGTCTGCACCGCCACGTTCCGCTCGCTGCATACGGCAACGACTCGATCGAACGCGGCAGCATAGTGAGGGTCTTGCATCGTGATGTAACTGTACGGAAGCAAGACTGTGTCGAAATCGAAGCGCTCGAGACTGCGCAGGTGCGTCGCCGCGATCTGGCTACCGTGCCCGGTGACGCCGATGAACCGCACTAATCCCTGCTCCCGCGCTTCGACGCAAGCATCGAGCGCGCCCTTCGGACTTAGCGCGATATCCCATTCGATCGGGTCAGCGAGGCTGTGGAGCTGGATCAGATCCAGGCGCTCCACTCCCATGCGCTCGAGGGAATGGTGGATGTCGCGCTTGGCGTCGTCATAGGTGCGCCCACCGGTCTTGGTTGCGAGGAAGAAGCGTCCGGGGTGCTTTTGAAGCCAAGGGGCGATCCGCAATTCCGCGTCGCCATAGCCGGCCGCGACGTCGATATGGTTGACTCCGTAGCGCAGTAGGACCTCAAGCGTTTGATCCGCTTCGTCCTGCGTGACTTCCGACAAAGCTGCCGCGCCAAAGATGGTCCGGGTGCTCTCATGCCCCGTGCGCCCAAAGAGTTTCCTGACAATCATGGCTGCCTCCCCCGACGTGAAAGCAACATCAGTAGGGATGTGACCATTGATAACTGAGGTAGCTAGCGGCTAGCGCCTCGGTACCAATCTCTCCGCGACCTTCACCAACCCGGCCAGCAAGTCGGCTTCCATTTGCAGCATCACCTGGCGCGCTGAATTCTCACGCTAATCTCGCTCCGGAAAGCGGGGGCGAAAAGAAATTTGTGCCTCCTCATTCACTGGTTGATCGTCCCTTTGAGCAAACAGACTACCATGCATGACGACGTTGATCGATCACCGACAGTCGAAGAGACGCTGGCTGGCATGCGCCGGAATCTCCAAACCCTTTATCAATGCAATCGGGCGCTGATTCGCGCCACGGAGGAGTATGAACTGTTGCAGTCGGTTTGTCGGATTCTCGTCGAGGTGGGTGGACTTCGGATGGTTTGGATCGGCTACCGCAACTTCGATCAGGGGAAAACAATTCGTCCTGTCGCGATTGCCGGATACGATGAGGGATACGTGGAAACCATCAAAGGCACGTGGGCGGATAGCGAAAGAGGCCACGGTCCTCTTGGGACTGCCATTCGAACCGGCAAGCCCTGCTGGACCAAGGATATTCGAAGGGATGCCAATTTCGCGACCTGGAAGGGCGCAGCTCTAGGACGGGGCTATGGCTCTTCCATCGCTCTTCCGTTAATGTCTGATGGCGAGCCATTTGGCGCCTTCTCCCTCTATGCGGCGAAACCAGACGCGTTCGACGAGAGCACGCTCGAGCAGTTCACGGAACTGGCTAACAATCTGGCGTATGGAGTGATGGCGCTCCGTACGCGCGAGGAGCGCAAACATGCGGAAGATAAGTTGCGGCGCAGTGAGACTTACCTGGTCGAGGGAGAGAGACTGAGCCACGCAGGCAGTTGGGCTTTGAATATTTACTCCGGGGAGGTCTTCTGGTCACAGGAAATTTATCGCATCTTCGGTCTCGATTCAGGGACAGCTCTGAATACGCATGTGCTAACGCAGTTTCATCACCCCGAGGACCGGCTCTTTGTCAAGCAGACGATTGATACCGCAATTCGTGAAGGAAGAGATTTCGAGATGGACTCGCGCATCGTTCTTCCCGATGGCTCGGTAAAGCACGTGCACACTGTGGGCCATCCTGTCTTCAACGAGGCCGGTGAGCTCACTGAGTTTATTGGTGTGATGATGGACACCACCGAGCGCAAGCGCTCCGAAGAAGCGTTGCGAGAGGCGCAGGCGGAACTGGCCCGCGTTGCGCGGGCGACGACGATGGGCGAACTGACAGCTTCCATCGCCCATGAAGTCAATCAGCCGCTAGCCGCAGTCGTCACCAACGCCAACGCCTGCCTGCGTTGGCTCGCGGCTGAAACGCCGGACCTCGATGAGGCGCGCGCGGCCGCGCAGCGCATTGTTCGGGATGGAAAACGGGCAAGCGATGTGATCGCTCGGATCCGAGGGTTCCTGAAAAAAGGAGAATCGGTCACGGTCAAGCTTGGCGTCAACGATGTCGTTCGGGAAATCATCATGTTAACGCAGGGCGAAGTGCTTCGGCGCGACGCATCGCTACTAACGGAATTTGCGGACGGTCTGCCAGCCCTGTCGGCGGATCGTGTGCAACTGCAACAGCTACTTTTGAACCTCATGATGAACGCCCTCGATGCGATGAGCGCGGTGACGGACCGCCCGCGCGTCCTTCGCATTCGCACAAGTACCTACGAATCGGCGGCGATTCTCGTCGCATTCCGGGATTCCGGCGTCGGGCTGAACCCGGAGCAGATGGAGCGGCTGTTCGAAGCATTCTACACGACGAAGCCCGACGGGATGGGCATGGGATTGTCCATCAGCCGTTCGATCGTCGAAATACACGGCGGGCGCTTGTGGGCCACGCCCAACGACGGCCCCGGCGCGACCTTTCAGTTCACATTGCCAATCGAACAGGGAGGCGCAGTGTGAAGCCATCCGAGAAGACCGCCGGCCCCATCGTTTTCGTCGTCGATGACGACGCTTCGGTCCGCGAGGCGCTCAGCAGCCTAATCCGGTCCATCCGGCTGCGCGTCGAAGCCTTTGCGTCCGCGAGGGAATTCCTTGCGCGTGTCGCGCATCCAATCGAAGGGGAATACGAACGCATGGCCGGGAGGCAATTCCTGTGGCGGAAAGTGCCGGAAGCGCCCGCGTGCCTCGTGCTCGACGTGCGCCTGCCGGGGTTGAGCGGACTGGACCTCCAGCGCGAGCTGGCTAAGGCGAACAGTCACATCCCGATCATTTTCATTACCGGCCACGGCGACATTCCGATGAGCGTGCGCGCGATGAAGGCCGGCGCGGCCGAGTTTCTGACAAAGCCCTTCCGCGACCAAGATTTGCTGGATGCGATTCAGCAAGCGATCGAGCGCGACCGCGAAGCACTTGCACAGCGGGCCGAGTCGGCAGAACTGCAAGACCGGTACGAGTCGCTTACACCGCGCGAATGCGAAGTGATGGCCTTGGTCGTGCAAGGCATGCTCAACAAGCAAGTGGCCGGCCAACTAGGCACGAGCGAGATTACCGTGAAAATTCAGCGCGGCCAAGTGATGCGCAAAATGAAAGCCGCTTCGCTCGCTGATTTGGTTCGGATGGCTGAAAAATTGCGAAGCGAAACGGCGTCGTAAGCTTCTACGCTTGTCGCCAAGCGGGCTTCAAGCGTCGCCAGCTTTACCTGGTTCGTCCCAATTCTTGGGATGAGTCAGATCAAACCTAGGTATAATAGATCGCCCGTCGCTCCGGGATTAGTTTGCCGCCATGAAAAGCATCCTGGCGGCTGAAACAACATCGCATCGTTGTCGATCGTTCCTATCGCCCGCCGGTGGCACGAAGGTCCGAACCCCAGCGCAGACTGTCAAATCATCATGACCCTTCGAATCGTCGCTACGTCCGTTCTGATTCTTGTCTGCTACTTCATCATCGGGCTTCAAATGGCCGTCGTGCCGGGGTTTGTCCACTGGCGGCTTGGCTACAATCCCGTGGCCGCGGGCCTCGCCGTTAGCGTGCAGTATGTGGCCACTTTGCTGAGCCGGCCCATCGCCGGTCGAATAGGTGATACGGTGGGCGGCAAATTTACTACCGGTTCCGGCCTGGTGATTTGCGCTGCGAGCGGCGGTCTCTTTTTTTTGTCGGCCACTCTGAGTGATCTTCCCCTGGTTAGCTTGTGCTTGTTACTGCTGTGCCGATTGATCCTTGGCGTGGGTGAAAGTTTTGTTGCAACCGGGGCGACACTTTGGGGAATGGGTCGAGTGGGAGCGACCTACACGACACAGGTTATTTCGTGGAGCGGTATTGCCTCATACGGCGCACTTGCGGCCGGAGCGCCTGCCGGTTTGTGGCTTGAAAGCACCTTGGGCGCTGGCGCCATCGGCCTTGTCAGCGTGGGCGCGGCGATTGCCGGATTTTCGTGGGCTTCGACCCTTAGGGCCATTCCCATATTGCCCGGCAAGGAACTGGGCTTCCGACAAGTCTTTGGGAAAGTGTTTCCCCACGGACTCAGCCTTGCATTGGCGGGCGTGGGATTCGGCACCATCGCCTCATTTATCACTCTCTACTTTGCCAGCCGGCACTGGCAGAATGCCGGGCTCTCGCTGAGTCTTTTCGGCATCTGCTTCGTTTCCGCCCGGTTGCTCTTCGCGAACACCATCAACAGATGGGGCGGATACCGGGTCGCCATTGTCTCGCTGGCGCTCGAATGCCTCGGACTGGTCGTGCTTTGGCTGGCCCCGCTACCCGCTTTGGCCTTGGCAGGGGTTGCGCTGACCGGTTTTGGTTTTGCGCTGGTGTTCCCAGCCCTAGGGACGGAGGCAGTGCAGAGTTTCCCGCCTCAGAATCGTGGTTCGGCGCTGGGCGTCTATACCGCCTTTGTGGACTTGTCGCTGGGGATTTCCGGACCGATGGCGGGTGTCATCGTGAGTGAATTGGGATACTCGCCGATCTTTCTCTTCGCGGCGGTGCTCGCTGGCTCAGCTCTGACGCTGTCTTTTTTCCTTTATCGGAAGCATTCCAGGTATCCGGCCATAGGCGGGGGAATCCGGGAGAGCCTCCGATTTCCCCGGCAAAACACCGCTCTTGGCCCTTTCACAGTTCCTCGCAGGATCGTCAAAGCAG
>CAWJZG010000009.1:0-34201 GCA_963847295.1 uncultured Verrucomicrobiae bacterium | reverse complement strand
AGCGAGCCCGGTTTTTGATATCTGAAGAGTCGCCGCGCCGAGGCATGCGGCCTCACTCTTCGCTCTGCCGCAATTTGGCAAGCACGGTAAAATCCTCGAGGGTCGTCGTGTCGCCGGTGACGGCTCCGCCCGTCGCAACCTGCTTGAGCAGCCGGCGCATAATTTTTCCGCTGCGCGTCTTGGGGAGCGCGTCGGCGAAACGAATATCATCGGGCCTCGCGATGGGTCCGATGAGATTGCTGACATGTTTGCGAAGATGTTCGCCGAGCTCAGTGGTTGCTACGAAACCTATCCGCAAGGTCACGAACGCCACGACGCCCTGGCCTTTAAGCTCATCCGGCCGGCCGACGACTGCAGCTTCGGCGACGGCCTCGTGGGCGACCAGGGCACTCTCGAGCTCGGCGGTCCCCAGGCGGTGGCCCGCGACATTGAGCACGTCGTCGATGCGGCCAACGATCCAGAAATAGCCGTCCTTATCGCGCCGCGCGCCATCTCCGGTGAAATAGAAGCCTTTGAATTCGCTCCAGTATTGCTTCTTGTAGCGGGCGTTGTCGCCATAAATGGTGCGCAGCATTGCCGGCCAGGGCTTTCGGATGATGAGCTTGCCGCCTTGGTTCGGTGCGACCTCTTTTCCACGATCATCAACAACCGCAACGTCGACGCCAAAGAATGGAAGCGTGGCTGTTCCGGGTTTGAGCGGGGTGGCGCCGGGAAGAGGCGTGATCATCTGCATGCCGGTTTCGGTTTGCCACCAAGTATCGACAATCGGGCAGCGTTCGCCGCCGATATGCTTGCGATACCAGATCCATGCCTCAGGATTGATGGGTTCGCCAACGGTGCCGAGCAAACGGAGAGAGGAGAGGTTGTGCTTGGCGGGCCATTCGTCCCCCCATTTCATGAAGGCGCGGATGGCGGTGGGCGCGGTATAGAGAATGGTCACGCCGTAATGGGCGATGATGCTCCAGAAGCGGTCTGGCTGCGGCCAGTTCGGAGCGCCCTCGTACATGAGAGTGGTTGCGCCGTTGGCCAGCGGGCCATAGACGACATAGCTGTGGCCCGTTATCCAGCCGACGTCGGCGGTGCACCAGAAGGTGTCCTCCTCGCGGAGATCGAAAACGTACTTTGAGGTGATGGCGCAGCCAAGCAAGTAGCCACCGGTGGTGTGGAGAATGCCCTTGGGTTTTCCGGTCGAGCCGCTTGTGTAGAGGATGAAAAGCGGGTGTTCGCTGTCGAGAGGCTCTGCGGGACAGTCTGCGCTCACGTATTCGGCCTCGCGGTGCCACCAGACGTCGCGGCCTTCCTTGATGTGGATGTCGAGATTGGTGCGGCGAAAAACGATGACGCGCTCGACGGTTTGGTTGCCCTCGAGCGCCTGGTCGACATTTTGCTTGAGCGTGACAATTTGGCCGCGCCGATAACCGCCGTCCGCAGTAATCAACATGCTTGCTCCGCTGTCGGCAAGGCGGTCTTTTATGCTTTCGCTGCTGAAGCCGCCGAAGACCACGCTATGCACCGCGCCGATGCGGGCGCAAGCGAGCATGGCAATGGCCGCCTCGGGAATGTGCGGCATGTAAATGAGCACTCGATCGCCCTTCTTGCATCCATTGCGCTTCAAGATATTCGCGAAGACGCAGACTTCGCGGTGAAGCTGTTGATAGGTGAGCACGCGCCGTTCGCCGGGCTCGCCTTCCCAAATGATGGCGGCCTTGTTGCGGCGCGGGCCGGAGAGATGCCGGTCCAGGCAGTTCTCGGCAACATTGAGCTTGCCGCCAATGAACCATTTGGCAAACGGCGCCTTCCAATCGAGAACCTTTGTCCACTTCTTCCGCCACAGCAAATCGGCGGCTTGTTTTGCCCAAAACTTTTCGGGCGACTTGATCGACTCCGCGTAGATTTTCTTATATTCGGCGAAGGAGCGGATGCGGGCGTCTTTGGCAAATTCCTTCGAAGGCTTGAAAACGCGCTTCTCGACCAAGTGGGTCTCGATATTGGTGCTCATTGGCGGCTAATGCGGAGGCTACGGTGTCGTCGGGGCGATTCAATCGGGAAAGCAACGTCTCCGTTTGTCACGCGGCCAGCCTGTCCGGAGCAGGGACTGGGATAAAGCGGAAGCGTTCATGGTATTTTCCTTCGTTGTGCCTTCGGCAGCATTTGAGACAGGCGACGCGGCGTTTCATCGCGTGCACGCGTGCGAGTGTGGTGCCGCATTCGCGACAGGCGTAAAAGTATTTTCGCTCGAGACGGATGCGTTTCAGCGGGAGATCGTGGCATCGGGATTCGTTTGGGATCCCCAAGTCGCTGCAGGCCTGGCGCCACTCGGCGCCATGGGCAGAAATGTGCCGGCGTCCGGCACGATGCTGGGCGAGAAAGTGAGCAAGCTCATGACGCAAGGTTCGCTGAACTTCGGAAGGCGAGACTTCGATCAGTTTCGGATTGAGGGAAATCGTCTTGGTTCGCCAGCAAGCGAGGCCAGCGGTCGTCCTGAGCCGGGGTTTCCATTCGACGGTCACTTCGAGTTCCGGGCAACTGGCTGCTCGCAAGAGCCGGCGGCAAAGCTTTTCCAGAAGAATGTCGCGTTTGAGGTGAATCTGGCGTGGCTGATCACCGTTACTCGCGGCGTCGGGAAGCAGGCGCAGATGGCGTAGAACGGATTTCCCAAAGTTGAGCACGACGAGCTGAGTTTGTTTCATCAGGCGGCAAGGGGTTGCGCCTGGCGCTCGACAACCGTAGTAAGAGCGCGCAGGCAATGTTCGATATGAGAATCGGTCGTATGGCTTCCGAGAGAAAAGCGGACGGTTGACGAAGCGAATTTGGGCTCGACGCCCATCGCGAGGAGCACATGCGAGGGCTGGACGGACCCAACCATGCACGCCGAACCGCTCGATGCGCAGACGCCCTCGAGATCGAGACCGATCAACAGGGCCTCTCCATCCAGGCCCGGGAAGCTGGCGTTCAAGGTATTCGCCAATGCAAGCACCGGATGGCCGTTGCGCACGGCCTGCGGGAACTTCCTTTGAATCCCGTCCCAGAGCCGGTCGCGCAGTGAGGCCAGACGCATCTGGTCGGCGCAACGTTTTCCCTCGGCAACCTCCGCGGCTGCCGCCATCCCCGCAATGGCGGCAACGTTTTCCGTGCCGGGCCGGCGTGCGTTCTCGTGCGATCCTCCGTGAACGATGCGGGCGATGGCAACGCCCGAACGAAGATAAAGGGCGCCAGCCCCTTTGGGACCGTAGAACTTGTGAGCGGCGAGCGAAACGGCTGCAGCCCCGAGATCGGTTGGCCGTACCGGGAGCTTTCCAAAGGTCTGAATGGCGTCAGTGTGAAAGCAGACACGGCGCTCGCGGCAAATCGCCGCGAGTTCTTCGATGGGCTGGATAGTTCCAGTCTCATTGTTTGCGTGCATCACGGAAACGAGAACGGTCTCCCGGCGAAAGGCGGCCTTGAGATCCTCGGGATCCACGCGTCCTCGAGCGTCAACCGGCAGGACAGTGAGGTTGAAGCCTTCATGGTGCTTGAGATGCTCGAAAGCGTGAAGCACGGCATGATGCTCTGTGGCGGCGGTGATGAGATGCCGGCCGCGCGGGGCATGGGCTCGCGCAATGCCTAGTACGGCAAGGTTGCATGCTTCGGTTCCCCCGCTTGTGAATATAATCTCATGCGCTTTGACTCCTAGCAGGTCCGCCAGCCTCTCCCGCGAGTCGTCCACCGCCGCGCGCGATTGCCGCCCTGCCGCGTGAATGCTTGACGCGTTGCCAAAGCCGTCGCGCAGGAAAGGCATCATGGCCGCAAGCGCTTCCGGAGCGAGCGGAGTCGTGGCGTTGTAATCTAGATAGACCATTCGAGCGCGGGTTCAGATTGTCGTTTCTTCTTATCCAGGATGCGTAGTTGCTTCTCTTCGTAGAAAACGAGCGAATGAGGCGGAACGCTATGCGTGAGAAATACATTCGCTCCAATTGTGCTGTGAGCCCCAATGACGGTTTCGGCGCCCATGATTGTCGTTCCCGCATAAATCGTCACGTGGTCTTCGATCGTTGGATGCCGCCGCAGGCCCCGGAGCGCTTGTCCGCCTGACAGCGAGCGGCCAATCAGCGCGACTCCCTGATACATCTTAACATGGTTTCCAATGATGCTGGTCTCACCCACGACCACACCTGTTCCATGATCGATGAAGAAATGGGAGCCGATCGTCGCGCCGGGATGGATGTCAATGCCGGTGCGGCAGTGTGCCCACTCAGTCATCATTCGCGGGATGATCGGCACGCAGGCACGGTGCAGCCTATGCGCGATGCGCTGAATGGCGATCGCTTCGATGAACGGATACGAAAGAATAATCTCCTCTTTGTTGATCGCGGCGGGGTCGCCCTCGTAGGCGGCTTCAATATCCGTGCGCAGGATTTCACGCACTTCAGGAAGGGTTTGAAAGAACGCCAGGAGCGATGGACTTGTAACCCCGTTCCGGCGCCCCGCGTCGCAGAGGTGCATGCTTTGCCGGACCTGCTCCTCCAAACGCTCCATGACGCTCGATACGCGATGACGCGTTAGGACCGGGAGCGATTTCTTGTGGATTGCCTCTTCGTCATGAAAACCCGGAAATAGGATCTGCAGCAAATCCTCACAAATCCCTCCGATCGCGCGCTTGGAGGGAAGACTGTAAGCGTCCGTGTTGTTCATGCCGCCTACGCGATCGTAGGAAGCAAGAATATCCTGCACCACGTGACTCAATGCCGATTCCATCCGAAAACACGAAATATTATCCGCTGAGCCGCAATGTCGAGTTTCTGACCGCGATATTTTGCCAAAATCCGTCCGCGGACTTTTGCGATTGCATGACTCATGCACTCATGTGTACATTGAGGCACGAAGACGATTACGTTGACAGACGAAGCTTATGAGAGATTGAAGGCCTGGAAGACCGGCAAGGACTCCTTTTCTCAAGTCGTCCTGCGCACGGTCCGAAAGCGAGGGACCTTTGGCGATCTGAACGAATCCTTTAAGGCGCTTCCTCCGCTCTCCGAGGAACAGTCACGCATAATGGGAGAGGTGATCGCTTCGAAAAACGAACAAGCTGGCAATGAAGGTTGACCGTTTGATTGGCACCGATTTTCTTGTTGACCGTTGGCGCAATGGCGAGGCGTCTGCTGCTTCGATCTATGCCCGCTTGCACACCGAGGATTCCCTAGCAATCCCGTGGATCGTAAAGGGCGAATTTCTTAGTTTTACCGTGATTGATGGCAAAGCTTCCCCTCAGCTTCTGGAGCTTCTCGCGCGTTATCCGACGCATTGGCCCGACGAAGAGCTTCTCGCCGGCTACGCCCGGCTCAATGCGCTGCTCCGGCGGCAAAGCCTTTCTCTTCGCAACGAAGATCTTTGGATTGCCATTTCCGCGTTGCGACTTGACGTTCCCCTAGTGACGCGAAACACCCGCGAGTTTGGCAAGGTGCCAGGGATCAAGCTGGATCCGTTTTAGAGCAAATGCCCAACGAAATTTCTCGATGGCGGAGCCGGGAGATGCCGCGACCGACTCACGGGATTGGAAAGCGGCTCGTGAATCGAATAACTTCCTCCCGGATCGCGGCTATTGCCGCCTGGTCAGCGCGGCCTTCGAGGGTGGCGTGAATCAAGTCGGCAATCTCCATCATTTCCTCTTCCTTCATTCCCCGCGTGGTCATGGCTGGAGTGCCAACGCGAATGCCGCCCGTCTTGGTGATTGGTTCCGTGTCGAATGGGATCGCATTCTTGTTGACCGTAATCGCCGCGAGATCAAGAGCAGTCTGGGCTTCCACGCCGGTGAGTCCTCGAGCGCGGAGGTCGACCAGCATGAGGTGATTGTCGGTGCCGCCGGATACGATCCGGTAGCCGAGCATTGAGAGGCGCGCGGCGAGCGCCTTGGCATTGTTCACGATCTGCCGGGCGTAATTCTTAAAGGAGGGCTGGAGCGCCTCGTGCAGACAAACGGCCTTTGCGGCGATGGCGTGCATGAGCGGGCCTCCCTGCACCCCAGGAAAGGCTTGCGCGTCGAGACGCTTCGCGAACTCCTCTTTGCATAGTATTAGTCCTGCGCGAGGCCCGCGCAGGCTCTTGTGAGTGGTCGTTGTGACAAAATGAGCATGCGGGACCGGGGTGGGATGAACCTCGCCCGCCACCAGGCCTGCGATATGAGCCATGTCCACGAAAAGATAGGCTTCGACGGAATCCGCGATTTCGCGCATGCGGGCGAAATCGATTGTACGCGAGTAGGCTGATGCCCCGGCTGTGATCATTTTAGGCTTCACCTGTTCAGCTTGCTGCGCAAGCGCGTCGTAGTCGATCTGCTCTGATACGCGATCCACGCCGTAATGATGAATCTCGTAGAGTTTTCCGGAAAAGTTCGCCTTATGCCCGTGTGTGAGGTGTCCTCCGTGGGCAAGGTCCATCGTCAGAATGGGGTCTCCAGGCGTAAGGACGGTGAAGTAAACCGCCATGTTTGCCTGGCTGCCACTGTGGGGCTGCACATTGACGTGCTCGGCGGAAAAGAGGCTCTTTGCGCGCTGGATAGCCAGTGATTCGACGACGTCCATGTTTTCGCATCCACCGTACCAGCGGCGGCCGGGATAGCCCTCTGCGTACTTGTTGGTGAGACAGGATCCCTGCGCTTCCATTACCGCCTTGCTGGTGAAGTTCTCGCTGGCGATCAACTCGATATTCTCGAATTGGCGGCGGCGTTCCTTGCGGATGGCATCGGCGATCTGCGGATCAACCGCTGCGAGGGTGCGTCTGGTGTCTTCCTCTTGGACAAGAGAATCTGTTGTCATGATTTGATTTTCTATAAATTGCAGGAGCACTGGAAGAGCCCTCTTGAGTGTGTCACGGCACCGTTCGTAAGTTTCCCGTCCGAGGCCTATTGGGTCGGGTACGTCCGGGGCGCCGGGCTCGAACTCGCGCAAGAGATAGGTCTTCTCTCCAGCCTCTGGAAAAAATAACTCGATCAGGCGCTTGTGATCGCGCGTCATCGCGAAGATATGCGTGGCTTTCCGGACGAGTTCCTCCGAGACAGGCTGGCTGCGGAAATTTGTCAGATCAACGCCGTCAACGGACAACGCCTGAATCGCATGCCGGCTGGCGGGCATGCCACGCCCCGCGCTTACGCCCGCCGATTGGACGTGGATGTCATCACGTCCGGCCACCAGCTTCTTGAAAAGCCCCTCAGCCATCGGGCTGCGGCAGATATTGCCCGTGCAAACAAAAAGGACATGCTTCATGAACAGTTCAAAAATGGGGGCGAGTGGCAGCCAAGTCAATCGCGCGAGCGGAAACGCGAAGGGCATTTTTGCCGGCGTTTAGCTGATGCGAAGATCGACAAGACACTTGTGAAGAGATTTCGGCGAGGCTATGTAGCATGCTCTTGATGAACGATCTTCCTAAAGAATGTGTCTTCCTGGAAACGGCATGGCGCTTTGCGTTCTTGTTGACGGGATGCCGTGAGGGCACGTCCAAGGTATTTAAGGATTCCGTCGAGGAACTGCTCCGCCATCCGCACCCCGGCGACTTGGAAAGAGCCAGGCAGTTGTTTTTCGCGGTCGTTCGGCGGCGCAGCCTTGATTTTCCCGCCCGCTGCGAGCTCCAAGGGACGGCGGCGAAGCTGCATGAGCTTCCCGAGCCCGGCCGCAGCGCCCTGGCATTGCTGTATCTCGACGCACTTCCGGCGGTGGATATCCAACGCGTCTTGAACATTGATGAGCGCTTGCTCCCTGAAGCGATGGGCAACGCACGGGCCGCGCTCCGCGAGAAGAGGGCAATGATTTCATGAACTCGAAGAGTGCTCGCCAAATTCTCCTTTGCCGCCGCCCGGGCGGCGAAGACGATTCGGATCCTGCCATGAAGCGAGCCATGGCTGTGGCTGCCAAAGATCGCTCCCTTGCGGCGGAGCTTCAGAAGCAGTCCGCCTTCGATCGCGCCTGTGCGGACGATCTGGAAGCCATTCCACTCGACGAAGACTCTCGCGCGCAAATCGACGAGGGAGCGCGTGCCTTCGCAGCCAAGCACGGCGGAGCGCGAATGCGGATCGGCAAGCATGCGGCATTCGCAGTTGGTGTGGGCTTTCTGCTGCTTGTTGGCTTGCTCGTTTGGATGTTTCTCGGCCGCGCCGGAATCTTCCCTGACGAGGCCGTCAAGATTTCGATGACGGGGGCCAAAGCGACACCCAATCAATTCGATCCTGTCGAGGAGAAGGCCGATGCTTTGCAGGATTGGTTCATGCTTAAGGGCTTCGATAACTTCCGCGTGCCGCCGGAATTCGCGCAATTCGATGTTGTGGGCGTTCGCATCTTCACGGTCAATAATGAGCCTGTCGCACAGGTAGCTGTGCCCGAGAATCTCATGTATTTCTACTGCTTTTCCTCACAACCCCTCGGGATCAACGTGGTGCCGGAAGGATCCTGGCGCATCACGGAATCCGACCGTTCGGTCCTCGCCATCCGCGAGGAAAAAGGCATGTGCTTTCTTGTTGCGTTCCGCGGTTCGAAAAAGGAAATGAAGAGCTTGCTGGAGAAAGCCGGCGCGCTGCGCTAGCAGCCTGTCAGTCAGGGAAACTTCGTCTATCAATCTTTTCAAAAATGGGAGTGCGATTTCAATTCCGGCAGGCTGCTGCGTCATGAACTTGCACTCGCGTAGCGCCGGAGCGCCGCGAGCCAGAACAGGCGCGTTGCGCTGGTGACAATCAGCGTGGCGAGGGCGAGTTGCAAAATTAGAGGGGCCGGAGCGTCGGCCGCCCGGATCAACAACCGCGTGGGAACGTTCGTGACCACAATGATCGGAATGATCCAACTGAAAACGAACTTGAACAGGCCGCGGAAAATAACGTCCGGGTACCGTCCGAGATTGAACAAACTATAATACCCGTAAATCAAACCTTGGGAGCGGACGATCCAGAAACTCGTGGCTGCGAGACAGAACATCACACTGTAGTGAATCATCACCCCCATAGCGATCGCGACGACGTAAAGCGCGATCTGGCCGAACGTGGGAACGACTGCCATCTTGACGAGGGACACAACAACGAACGCAATGCCAATGATAGCGTTGACGAGATTATCGAGTCCAAATTGCTTTGTGGATACCGCGAATTGCGTGTCGATCGGCTGAAGCAATAGGAAGTCGAAGCGGCCTGTGCGGATGAGTTCGGGCAGATTGGCCAGGTTTGCGTAAAAGAACGCCTGAAAGATCTGGGCGATGAGTTGATGCGTTCCGACGAGCAGGACGACCTCCCATTTTGTCCAATCTCCGATCCGCTCCACGTAGCCAAAAATCACTTCAAGGAAAACGATTTGCCCGATGAACCAAAGTAACTCCACTCCCATCCAAAGCAGAAAGTTCGCCTTGAAGGCCATTTCGCGGATCATCGAGTTGCGAAGCATGATCGCATAAACTCCTCCGTATCTGCGTAACCTTGAAAGCACGACAATCTCCCGGCAGCCCGTCAGATTTGAAATCGATATCCCATTTTATTGATACGATTCGCCCGCAACTGCATCGCCGCTCAGATCGTATCGGCGGCGGCTCGCTGAAGCAAGAAGCGCGCGATGACGCGGGAGGCCGGCGGTTTCTTGAGGGCGGCGAGATTTGCCCGCCATGCCTTCCACAGGGCGTCGTCGTTCGCCATCGCGCCGAGGATCACGTCGCGAATCCGTTGAGGACTGCCAACCGCCAGAGCGCCGATTCCGGCCTGCTCGATGAGGGCGATGTTCCCTTCTTCCTGGCCCGGAACAACGTGACTTACGAGGAAGGGAATCTGAGCGGCAATCGCCTCCTGGACGGTCGCGCCGCCGGCTTTTCCGATGAAAATGTGATGCGAGGCCATCAGGACGGGCATGTCATCTGTCCAGCCAAGGAGAGAACCATGCTTTGGCAGGCGTGCATCATGGAGCTTCTGCAAAACGTTTTGCCTGCGGCCGGTGACGACCGTCACTTGCAGTCGGGGAATTTCGGCGAGATGGGTAAGCACTTTGACGGCGAATTCAGATACTCCGCTCGGGAAGAAAATCGCCTTCCACCCATCCTCTGATGGAGGAGGCGCCGGATGGTGTGACTCGAAAGCCAGGCCTACGGGAAAGCCCAGCACATGGACCTTCCCGGGTGGCACTCCGTCGTTGAGCAGGACTCGGGCGGTCTGGTCATCCGCCACGATCGACCCATCGCAGGGGCAACGGTACCAGGCCGAATTGATCATCGTGGAGTCTGTAATGACCGTGTAAAACGGCACGGTGACCGATGTGTCCCTCTTGCGAATCTTTGCCATGATAAAAGAAAATACCGGGTAGGTCGACGCGATGATTTCGGGATGGAACTCGTCGATGAGCGCTTTTACGGCGGCTGTCAGCTCCGCCAATATTGGCCCCATGCCTTCCACCACGCCGCGCTTGCTAAGCAGTTTAAAGACGACTCTCCACGCACGCGGGTAGCAATTGATCGCTGTCGCGTAGCCTTTCTGCATCAGTTTATTGATGACCGGGTTTGTCCGCGTATACGGATCGGCAACAAGAACCTCCGCCTTTCCGCCGCTTTCCGCCAGAAGCGCATCCCGGATGTTGCGGGCGGCAGTGTTGTGGCCCTCACCCATGCTGGCGGTAAGAATGAGAATGCGCGGCATCACCTTAAGTCTGGCGAATTTGGTAAGAAAAGTCCTGCGGGAACTTTCGAGTTAAGAAGCGGATCGATCGATTCGAAGAAATGCCGGGCCTGTGCAGGAAACCTTTTACTGCAGTTGTTTGAGTGACGCACGCGCCCGCTGTTTGTTATTTTCGTCATCCTTCTCGGTGGAAGGCAGGGAAAGTCCCGTGTTTAATTGTTCCCGAGCCCTTTGCTTTTCGCTTAGGGCGAGATAAGCGCGCCCAAGTTCCAAATGATGGGCGACCCGCCGCGGTTGAAGAGCAATCGCCTTGCTGAAATATTCAATTGCCTTTTCGTTCGACGCATCGGGAAGCCTTCCGTAAACGACCTGGGCAAGAGCCTTTAGAATGGGATTAAAGTTTGCGACTTCGTAATTCCATCGGCCCAAAACGTGCCATGCGTTGTCATTCTTCGGATCCAGGCGCGCAGCGGTCTCGGCCTCCTGTCTGATGAGCCTGGACATCTCAATCTTCCGGCGGGCTGGCTCGTCGAGCGCGATTCGGCCATAGACAATAGCGAGGGACAGGTGGGTCTGAGAATTGTTTGGATCGGCCGTCACGGCGCGTTTTGCGGCATCGAGCGCTTTCTCGCCGAGTTGCCTCTTTTCGGAAGCGCTCTTGGCATCAAGCATCAGCTGAGCGTATTGCTTCGACAGGCGCCGGAGGATCTCGGCATCGTTTGGCTTTTGCGCGCTGGCCTTGAGATAAATTGAGAGCGCCTCGGAATTCCTGTTCTTCTCATCAAGGGCGTCACCGGCGTTTACAAGCTCCTCAACGCCCTGCGCACACAACGCAGTGACGCCAATCAAAGCAGACGCAAAGGCTCCAAACAGCCTGCAAGGCAGGCAAAATTTGTTTCTCGACCGCGATTTGCGCAAGAAATGTAAATTCGATTTCAAGTCCGACGGCCTGCGGGAATATCTGGTGAAGCTGGCCCTCTGCCGCATAGGTAAATTCAGGCGTCCCCCGCTTCGTTGAGGCGGGTTTCCGAAGATTGGAGACCTGGCTTTGGCGGCCCAGGGAAGAAAGCGCTCGTTGTGCGCTGGTAGTCGAGGTATTCGTCGCCGAGCGATTTTACGGACCGCGCTTCGGCTGGTGGAACGCCGGTGACCTTGGTCTGGAAATAAAGCATAATCAACGGGCAATACACAGTGACCCATCCCCACGGCGAACCGATCGCAAAGATAAAGAAGGCAACCCAGATGAGCCACTCAAAGAAACAGTCCGGGTGGCGCGAGTAACGCCAGAGCCCCGCGTCACACACCTTGCCGGAATTTGCTTGATTGGATCTAAAGCGCCTCAATTGCAAATTCGCCACGGTCTCTCCTGCGATCGCAGCGAGCCAAAGAACTAGCCCGGCGACTTCCCAGCCGCTCATTCCCGAAGCCGCATTCGAGCAGGCGATTGCGAAGGGAGCCGAGAGCAGGCCGAGCAGAGCGGCCTGATACTGAGAAAATCCGAAAAACATGAGCCAAGGGCGTTTGGGGAACTGCTCGCGCAGCGCGGCATAGCGGTGTCCCTCAGCAGGATGATGCCGGATGACGTCAAAGAAAAGCCACGTGCCAAGCCGCAGGCTCCAGACAGCGACCATCCCGGCGACGATCCACTTCCGGAGCGGCTCGCCTGTCCCAAGAAGCGCGTAGATCCAGGCGACGACGGCGAATCCGTAAGACCATGCCACCTCCAGATAGCTCGCGTTCTTAACATGACGCGCGATCGCCCACGCGAGAGCCATTAAGATTACGGCGGCGTTCGTCCCAAAACCGGCCAGAACCCATGCGTTCATCGAGGCGAGATCTTCGCTGGAGATGGTCCGCATCCTTTTTTCTGCGCCCAGAATTGGGCGCGCCCCTCGGCGGTAGATTTGAAAAGCCAGCCTCGCTTCCACGCCTCTTTGAGAAGAAAGTGCCCGCAGAAATCGTCTTGCTTAAAGAGGTGTCTCGGCATTTTCTTCCAATCGAGACAAACGTCGTCGAAGACCACCACGGAGCCCGGTCTCGCGAAGGGCTTCATGATTTCCCATTCGGCAAGGATTCCGCTCATGAAGTGCATCGAATCCTGAAAAAAGAAATCCCAATACTCGGACCGGCCCGGGAACACCGAGGGCAGCATGCTTCGGGAATCGCCGTTGAGGAAATGGATCTCCACGGCAGGGAACCTGGCGCGTGCGAGATCTAGATTTTCATCGCGGAAGCGCCGGAGTTGAAGCCAGTCCTCCATCGGGATGGAAACGTCCGGATCGCCGTCGTAATCGATCGTGAATATCTTGGCTTCATTGGCATTCTCCTGTGCGGCCTTCGCCATGGTGAATGTGCCGAGCCCTTCAAACGTTCCCGTCTCGACGATAATCTTTGGCTGCCGCCAGCGGATGGCATTATACAGGCGTTTCGCGCTAAACTCGTGCGTGGACCATGCATATTTCCACCGGCTCGGCGGCAGATCGAGCCGGACGGAAAAATCGCAGATTGCGGGCCAGGCCTCTTGCAGGTTTCTCATCCGGGAAACGCGAACTAATCAGAGCCAAAGGGTTTTCGCAACAGAACAGGGGCCGGCTCGCCGGTCTGCTTTGACAAGCTGCATTCTCGTCCTAGCTTGAAACAGAGAGGGCGACCAGGGATGCTATGGTTGTTGGCCGGAGGCGGGTTCTCCAGCGAACGAACATGGTATCTCAGGGCGCAACCGCAGATGAAAAATCCGATGAGAGACTGGTTGCGACGGCATACGCCGCCTGACGGAGAGTCTTTCCCCCGCAAGGATGAGCGCGGCAGCGGCGTAGAGCATTTGCGCGTTGGGCAAAGCCTGGTGCGGGACGACATGGCGCAAGATTCGATTTCTCTTATCCTCCAGGGTTGCTGTGAATCCGAGCATCCCCGAGAGGCCGCCCCCCTCCGAGCGGGTGATGCCATCGACGGTGCAAGGGGATCCCGCTTGAACATGCGCGCCATCGTCGACAGTGACATTTTGCGCCTTCCGCGCCAGAACATCCGCAGGCTTCTCGAAAGGTGGCCAGCGATGCTCAGGTCGGGCGCCCCCTCTTCGCTTCAAGCTCCGCGGCCCCCCGCAAAAAAGAAGGGATACGGTAAAATCCTTTGCTTGATGCCATTGTCGGACAGAATTCCGTGCGAGGAGTTTTCCTCGATCTGCGCGGAGACGATCGCGAAAGAAACGGCGGAAGATATCCTTTGCATCAGGGTCGATAAGTTGGCGCCTGCGTCTGACGGACTTAGCGGTCCGTCCCCTTACGCGGGTCTGAAAAATGTCTTCATTCAGCAAGCCGATGGCGGAAGCGATCCGCAGACGTTGCAGGATCTATCGAGACTGCTGGATCGGGCAAGGGACCAATTTTCTTATGTGATCGTCGAGGCGCATCGCCAAACCACGGTGGAAGCACTGATAGAGATCATCCGGAGAAGCTGGTCCGTGTATCCCGTTCTTCGGCAGAACGGGGAGAGCCTTTTCGAGCTTAATCTTCTCGCCCGCGAAGCGCGGGCACGCGGTTGCGAACCGATTCCCATCAAGCCCCTGGTTTTTCTGGACCCTCCGGAGAATGCACACGGCTTGAGCTGCTACATTGAGGAAACGGTTAGGTGGCCGGTTCATAGTTACCTTCGGAAGGCTGGAAACGGTCTCCGCTTTACTGCGAACCTTCGCCGGTTGGGGCGCGAAATGTGCGGGTGCCAGGTTGGGCTTGCCCTCTCCTCGGGCGCTGCGCGCGGGCTCTCCCACATCGGAGTCCTTCAGGTGCTTGAGGAGAACGGCATCGAGGTGGATATCGTGGCGGGCTCCAGCATGGGCGCTTATATCGGGGCGGTCTGGGGAGCAGGATATGGCGGGCGCGAAATGGAAAAGTTCGCGCGGGAGATCGAAGGCTACCGCGGCCTTTGGAGGCTGATGGATTTCGCAATCTTTCCCCGCCGCGGATTCCTGCTGACCGATCGTGTTCGCAAGCGGCTCGAGGAAACGATCGGTGCGCTTCATTTTTCTGACATGGCGCGACCGATCCGGATCGTGGCGACCCGGCTGGACACGCTGGAACGGGTCGTCTTTTCAGGCGGAAGCGTAGTGGACGCCGTCCTTGCGAGCCTCGCCATTCCCGGCATTTGTGTGCCTGTGATGCGCGGAGGCATTCCCTATGCTGACGGAGGGATCTGCGATCCGCTTCCTGTCGACGCGCTGATCGACATCGGTGTCCGAAAAATCATTGCGGTGAACACCATCGCGACCCCGCAAACAATCAGAGCTTGCGGTGGCGATATCTCAGAAGCCGGAAAGTCGGCGGCGACCTGGAGCCGGAAGTTGAACACATGGTTCAATCCATTTGCCCGGGGCAATGCCTTCGACACCTTGATGCGGAGCAGTCACGCGGCGCAGACGCGTCTGGCGGAAGCCTCGTGCCGCCGGGCGAGCATCGTGCTTAGGCCTTATTCCTGCGAGGGTCGCTGGCACGATTTCAGCACTCCTGCCCATTATATTTCGCTCGGCCGCGAAGAGGCCGCGTCGCAGCTCCCAGCAATTCAAGACCTCATCAACACTCCAATCCATGAACGCCAACCGCCTCACAACTTCCTGGCACAAGCTGCCTAGAGAAACTCTTCGCAAGCTGCAGGCGAGCCGGCTTCGCGCCTATCTGCGCGATGTGGTCCTGCCCTTCCATCCGCGCTATCGGGAAGTGTTTTCGAAGCACGGACTGGATTGGCGGGATATCAAGACTCTGGAGGATCTTGAGCGGATCCCCTTCACGTCGAAGAGCGATTTGTCCGGGGGATCTGAACGCACCAGGGAATTCATCATCGCTCCTGATCCACACCAACTGGCGCGCCGTCCCTCTACCATTTTACGCGGGCTTGTCCGCGGGCCGAGCCGTGCAAAGCGCGAGCTGGAGAGAGAGTTTCGTCCGATCCTGATGACGAGTACGACGGGCCGGTCAGCCGAACCGATGCCGTTCGTTTACACTGCGCACGATTTGGCCGTGCTTAGAGCGGCGGGTTTTCGTATGATGCAGCTTGCGGGCGCACGGCTGGGAGATCGAATGCTGAGCATGTTCCCCTTTGCGCCTCATCTCGCGTTCTGGCAGGCACACTACGCGGGCACCGAATTCGGGGTATTCCTCCTTAGCTCAGGGGGAGGAAAGACTGTGGGGACAGACGGCAACATCCGCATGCTGCGAAAGATAAATCCAGACGTGCTGATCGGTATGCCGACCTTTGTCTATCACGTCCTGCGCGAAGCCGCGTTGGACGGTGTCCGATGCGACAATCTGCGCGGTATCGTGCTCGGTGGAGAAAAGGTGCCTCAAGGTTTGCGACGCAAACTGCAGGAGTCCGCCTCTTGTCTTCATTCGAAAAGCGTCACCGTCGTTTCGACCTACGGCTTCACCGAGGCGAAAATGGCGTGGTGCGAATGCCTGTTTCCAGTGGGCGCCGAACCGTCCGGCTACCATCTCTATCCCGATCTGGGGATTGTCGAGATCGTCGATCCGGAGACGGGCGCGCTCAAAGATGACGGCGAACCGGGCGAGATTGTCTTTACCTCGCTCGAGGCGCGCGGGTCATGCGTCCTGCGGTATCGGACGGGCGACGTCGTTGAGGGCGGCGTGACCTATGAGCCGTGTCCGCATTGCGGTCGCGTCATGCCGCGCCTTGTCGGGAGGATATCACGGCGGTCGGATGTCCGCGAAATGCAGCTCGACAAGATCAAGGGGACGCTTGTCGACTTCAATGAGCTCGAGCACGTCCTTGACGATCTGCCGAGCGTTGGATCCTGGCAAATCGAGCTGCGAAAGGCTAATGATGATCCCATGGAGGTGGATGAACTCGTGCTGCATATCTCTCTGGGCGACGGAGGAGAGGAGAGCTCCGCGTCTAAGGAGATCGTGCGATGCCTCTTCGAGCGTGCCGAACTGCGTGCAAATCGCATCATGTTTCATACCGATTCCGAGATGCGCCGGCTTCAAGGAGTAGGGGAAAAGCTCAAGGAGCAAAAGGTGGTCGATCGGCGATTCAAGACCGAAAGCCGTTCGGCCGGCCTGGCGAGCTCTCCCGAGAAATGAAGGCGAGCCCGGTAGTGGTCATCGCCGGAGTGCGCACGCCTTTCACCAAGGCAGGAACCAGTCTCGCCGGGGTGGGAGCGGCGGATCTGGCGCGCGCCGCCATGGTCGGCGTCATGGTTCGGACTGCCCTCGATCCCGCCCGGCTCGAGGAAGTGATTTTCGGTTGTGTAGCGCAGCCCGCTGATGCGCTGAATCTCGCGCGTGTGGCCGCGCTTCGTTCGGGAGTTCCGAAGCACGTGCCGGCCCTTACAGTGCAGCGCAATTGCGCTTCGGGAATCGAAGCGGTCACGCAGGCGTGGCTCCGGATTCAATCCGGCGAGGGCGAACTTTACTTGGTGGGAGGCGTTGAGAGCATGTCGAGCACCCCGATGCTCTTTCCCAAACAGTCCACAAAGAGGTTCGCATCCCTGGCTTCAGGCAAGGGCTTGTTGTCGAAAGCCCGCGCCGTCTCTGCGCTGCGCCCGCGGGATTTTGTGCCCACCCCAGCTTTGAGGCTCGGACTGAGTGATCCCGTGAGCGGCTTGAATATGGGGGAAACCGCCGAGGTCCTGGCGCGGGAATTCGAAATTGGACGCGTGGCGCAAGACGCCTTTGCATTGCGGTCGCACCAGCGAGCCGCCGAGGCGGAGGCCAAGTTTGCAGAGGAGATCGTTCCAGCATACGACACGGCGCGCGGCGTTGCGGTCGTGCGCGACAACGGCGTGCGCCCGCACCAGACCCTGGAAGCCTTGGCGAAGCTGCGGCCAGTTTTTGAAAAGGAAACCGGCACCGTCACAGCGGGAAATTCTTCGCAGATTACCGATGGCGCAGTGGCGTTGTTGATCGGAACAGAGGCCGCCGCAAGCAGCCTTGGCCTCGAGCCGCTGGGCGCCATTCGCGGCTTCGCTTACGCGGGTTGTGATCCTGGCCGTATGGGGCTCGGTCCGGTCTACGCGATCGCACGCCTGCTCGAGCGGCTCCATTTAACCGTTGACGATGCGGAGCTCGTCGAGATCAACGAAGCTTTTGCCGCACAAGTTCTCGCGGTCCTGCGAAAATTGAAAGATGAGGGCATTGGCGAGGTTTCGGACGAGCGTCTGAACGTCAATGGAGGCGCCATAGCGATCGGCCATCCGGTGGGGGCTAGCGGTGCGCGCCTGGTTCTCACCGCGCTGAAGGAACTGCAACGCCGCAACGGCCGGCAGGCCCTCGTCAGTTTATGTGTAGGAGGAGGGCAGGGGGCCGCGCTTTGGCTCGAACGCTTATGAATGCCGCAATCCATCCACCCCCAGCGACCAATACAGGCCAAAAGGCTGATTCTTCTTTCAACGCGGCATCCGTGCAGCTGCACACCGGTGAAGACGCAATAGCGGTCGTTCGATTCGACCGGCCTGAAAGTTCGGTCAACGTGCTGGATACCAAGACCCTTAACGCTCTTGCGGAGATTCTTGATGAACTGGACGGGCAATCCTTCCGTGGCGTGGTCTTCGAGAGCGCGAAGCCGTCCGTCTTCATCGCTGGAGCCGACTTAAGGGAACTGGCCGGTACGAAAAGCCGGGCAGAGCTGGTGGACCTCGGCCAGCAAACTTTCGCCAGGATTGCCTCGCTTAAGAGCGTGACGGTCGCCGCGATTCATGGCGCGTGCGCGGGCGGAGGGCTCGAGTTGGCGCTGGCCTGCGACTATCGGGTTGCGAGCCCGGAACGGTCCACGCGGATCGGGCTTCCTGAGGTGAATCTTGGCCTCATTCCGGCATGGGGCGGATCGACGCGCCTGCCCCGGCTCCTGGGCCTGCCGCGCGCCTTGAAGGTGATCCTGCGCGGCGAGTTGATGCCGGCTTCGAAGGCGATGGCCCTCGGCCTCATTGATGGCATGGCGCCGCGAGAGCGTTTGCTCGTATTAGCCGGACGCTTCGTGACCAAAGGAAAACCGCGCCTGCGCGACCTTCGGCGCCTTGCCTGGATTCCCGCGTGGCAGGCAGTTTCCGCGCTGGCAAGAAATTCGGTACTGAAGAAGACCCGCGGGCATTATCCCGCTGCGCTCCGCGCAATTGACGTGGCGGCGAAGTCCCTTGTTCGCAGCATTCCGCAGTCACTGGCGGCTGAGAAAGAGGTGATTCTCCGGCTGGCCGACACCGAGGTCTCCAAAAACCTCATCCGGGTCTTCTTTCTCCAGGATCGCGCGAAGCACCTGCCGGCACCCAAAGCGGAATTGCTGCGGAAGACTGCGGTGGTTGGCTCTGGCGTTATGGGTTCGGGCATTGCCCAGTGGCTGGCCTCGCGCGGCATGGACGTTCTGCTTCGAGATATAGACGCCGGCCAGCTAGCCCAAGGCTTGCAGCGCTCGGAAAAGCTCTTTTCCGATGCCCGGCGTCGAGGGTTGCTCTCTGCCGCGGAAGCTCAGGCCGGGATGGATCGCATCATTCCGGCGGAGGTGCCCGTGGGAATGAAGTCAGTCGATCTGGTGGTTGAGGCTGCAGTGGAGAAGATGGAATTGAAAAAGAAAATCTTCGCCGACCTCGAAGAGCGGACGCGTCCGGAAACGCTGCTCGCCACGAACACCTCCGCGCTCTCGGTGACGGAGATCAGCCGCGGCTTGCAGTATCCTCAACGCATCGTTGGCCTTCACTTCTTCAATCCGGTGCACCGTATGAAACTTGTCGAGGTCGTTCGAGCGGATCTGACTTCGGACGTTGCGGTTGATACCGCGGTGGCTTTGGTGCAGCGGATCGGCAAGCTCCCCGTAGTCGTTCGGGATCGACCAGGGTTTCTGGTCAATCGCATTCTGCTACCCTATCTGCTTGAAGCCGTGCGCTTGTTTGAAGCGGGCGCAGAAGTCAGGGCGCTTGATGAGAGCATGCTCGACTTCGGAATGCCGATGGGTCCGTTGCGCCTGCTGGACGAAGTCGGGCTCGATGTCGCGTCCGATGTCGCGCAGACACTTTGCGCGGCATTTCCGGACCGAATGAAGATGCCGGGGATTTTTGCGCAACTGCCGGAGGCGGAATTCAAGGGCCGGAAAGGCGGCAAGGGATTCTATGAGTATCGGAAAGACCGCCATGCCGGCGTCAATCCCGTCGTTCTGAGACTTCGGGAGAGGGAGGACAAGGCAGGCTCCTCCCGAGAGGAACTTCGGAAGCGCATGGTTCTTTTGATGATCAATGAGGCTGCCATGTGCCTTGAGGAGCGCATTGTGGAAGATCCGAGGGATGTCGATTTCGCAATGATCATGGGAACTGGTTTTGCCCCATACCGCGGCGGTCCGTTGCGCTACGCCGATGGCGCCGGCATTGGCATAATCACTGAGGATCTTCGGCGGCTCAACGAAGCCGGAGAACCCCAATTTGCTCCTTGCGAGCGACTCATCCAAATGAACAAGCAAAATAGGACATTCTATGGGGACTAGCAGCCTATCGGCGCGGCAGGTTCACGTTCTCGGGCGACTTCCAATTGCCAGCCGTTCGGTCTTTCCGAGTCCGGCAAACTGTGAGCATTGTGTCAAAGAACGATAACGAATCTCTAATCGACACGTCGCGCATGTCGGAAGGCGAGCGCGCGGCGTTGGAAGTGACGGAGGCAGCGCGGGAAGCGGCCTCAATGGAAAGAACGTTCGCAGGCGGGCTGTTCCTGGGTCGTCACGATCTGTCTCAAATCACGCCCTTCCCCGAGCAAACAATCGAGGATCGGGATCAGGGGGACGCTTTTCTCTGCAGGCTCGAAGAGTTTCTCCGGAGCAAGACAAACCCGGACGAGATCGATGAGAGCGGGGAGATTCCCGATGAGGTCATCGCCGGCCTCGCAAAGTTGGGAGCGTTCGGAATCAAGATTCCAACGAGATACGGCGGCCTGGGCCTTTCTCAGACGAACTATTGCCGCGCTGCGATGCTGCTTGGAAGCTGGTGCGGCAACATGACGGCGCTGCTGAGCGCGCATCAATCGATAGGCGTGCCGCAACCGCTTCTGCTCTTTGGCACCGAGGAACAGCGGCAAAGATACCTTCCTCGAGTAGCCAAAGGGGAAATCTCAGCCTTCGCGCTGACGGAACCGGGCGTCGGATCCGATCCTGCTCGAATGGAAACGCACGCGGAGCCTGCCGCGGACGGTTCGGCATTCGTTCTGAACGGCCGCAAGATGTGGTGCACGAATGGCACGCGCGCCGGCGTGATTGTCGTCATGGCGAAGACTCCGCCAAAGGTGATTCGCGGGCAAAGCAAGAGTCAAATCACGGCGTTCATCGTGGAGACGTCCTGGCCGGGTATAGAGATCGTCCAGCGTTGCCGGTTCATGGGATTGCGCGCGCTCTACAACGCCGTTATCGATTTTCACGACGTCCGTGTGCCCCGCGAGAACGTTCTCCTTGCCGAAGGAAAAGGCCTCAGAGTGGCCTTGAGCACGTTGAACACGGGACGTCTCACCTTGCCCGCCGCTTGCGTGGGACTCGCCAAACGATGCCTGGAGATCACCACCCGTTGGGCGAAGTCGCGCGTGCAATGGGGGAAGCCGATCGGGGAGCATGCCGCCATTGCGAGCAAGATCGCCGACATGGCCGCCGCGACTTTTGCCATGGAGTCGATGACGATGCTTACGGCCTCGCTGGTGGATCGGGCGAAGTCGGATTTCCGGCTCGAATCAGCGATCTGCAAGATGCTGGCAACCGAGTGGGCCTGGAACATCGCCAATGACACAATGCAGATTCGCGGCGGACGCGGTTACGAGACCGCCGCTTCGCTTGGCAAGCGCGGTGAGTCGCCCGATCCCGTGGAACGCATCATGCGCGATAGCCGCATCAATACCATTTTCGAGGGGTCAAGCGAAATCATGCGATTGTTCATCGCGAGGGAGGCGCTCGACCCGCATTTGAAAATCAGCGCGCCGATTCTCGACCGGCGGTTGCCCGTTTCCGTGCGGGGCGCCGCCGGGCTGCACGCCGCCCGTTTCTACAGCGTATGGTATCCTTCAACGCTTCTTCCACGGCCGCTCGAGAAAGACTTCGACCGGCGCCTGGCGCGGCATCTCCGCTGGTGCGAGTCATGTGCGCGCCGGCTGGCCCGGCGAATGTTCCACCAAATGCTCGTGAATGGATCGGGGTTGGAGAAGCGCCAGCTCCTGCTTGGTCGTTTCGTGGATATTGGCGCCGAGATTTTCGCAATGTCGGCCACATTGTCACGTGCGCAGGCAATGGTGGACCGTTCCGATCCTGATGCGTCAAGAGGACTCGATCTGGCAGATTATTTTTGCCGTTCCGCGCGATTGCGCATCGCAGAGTGGTTGCGATCCGTGACGCTAAACGTTGATGGATCAGGGTATCGCCTCGCCGCGAATTTGCTCGCTGACCTGCCTGAAACTCTTTCCGAGGGAATCTTGCGGCAAGCGGTTGACGGTTAACGCGCATCGCGTCGATTGCAGCGTGGAGTCCAGCTCCGCGAACAGCGCGATTCCGATGTCAGGCCGCGTCCGCTGGCACCGGTCAAGTAGATGTAGTATCCGGTCACATCGAACGGTTTCGGCAATCCCGGCTCTCTCAGTCTTTGCAGCAAGTGAGACTTTAGGCCATAATCTTCCCCAACTATGAAATAAACCAGTAGTTATCGTTGGCTCTATCATCGAAAAGACTGTGTCTCATAATCGTCTGCGTAGCCTTTATTGGGCTTGTTGCCATTAGTGACAGTAACCCGAGCGCTTTCGATAAGACGTTCCCCGAATGATGGTTAAGGATTCGCAATTCTCGAGTTGAACGGAGCGGCCTCAGAGGCTACCAATGCTTATGATTCGGGTAATTCGTTGTGCGAGGCCTGCCGCATTCTGTTCAGGCAATGGGAACTTGTGTTCGCCATTGCCGGCGAGAACCGGCGGCGCGGGCATCGCGCGGATCCCGTGGCAAAGATTTTCTCTGAATGGCGGCGTTGTCAGGAATGCAGCCTTTGTCACCCTCTTGCGGACTGAGCAATGTGCAGCGTGAGTTTTCTACCCCGCGGCGACGGATTCGTCCTTGCCATGAACCGGGACGAAAGGCTTTCGCGCGTATCGGGCCTTCCGCCGGAAGAGCATGGGCGTGATGGGCTGTTGATGCTTTATCCGCGCGAATTGAGCGGAGGCACATGGATAGGAGTCAACAGCGCCGGCATGGCATTCTCGCTCATTAACTGGTATTCCCAACCCGACTGTGCGCACGGAACCCCGCTGAGCCGGGGCGAAGTCGTTCGCACGCTTCTGTCGGCGCGCGACAGCAAGGCAGCTGGCACCTTGTTGGGAAGATTGCCGCTCAAGCGGATGAATCCCTTCCGATTGATGGTCGTCAGCCTGGCCGAGCGCTCGCTCACCGAATGGCATTCCGGCTGTGGCGATCTGGAACCCTTTGATTTGTCGTGGAAGCGTCACCACTGGTTCTCATCCGCTCTTGACGAAGGAAAGGCCAATCAAGTTAGACGGCGGGTGTGCGCTCGCATACATGGTGACTTCTTTGACCTGCCATTGCTGAGAAAACTGCACCGCAGTCACGCGCCGAAGGCCGGCCCGTTCTCGCTGTGCATGCATCGAGACGATGCCTGCACAGTCAGTTACACGGAGATCAATGTTCGTGGTGCAATGGCAACGACATATTATGTTGCGGGCCCCCCATGCTCCCGGTCTCCGAGATTTAAGGCTTCGCTCGGTCTCGACGTCGCGGCCGTTCTGCGCAAGGTCGCCTAAGCTCCGCCTGCTCATCTGTCGCAGGGCATGGGAATTCCTTGCATCAGTGGCGCGCTGTACATCAAGCGCCCCGAAAGGGTCGATCGTCAGTGACCCTGCTGGCTCAGGATCACTACGCCACCGACAATGAGTGCTGCGCCGAGAACGGTCTGCCAGTGCATCTTCTCTCCAAGAAACAAAGCGGCAAAGAGGAGCACAAGGACCACGCTGAGCTTGTCGACGGGAGCGACCTGCGAGGCTTCGCCGAGTTGGAGAGCGCGAAAGTAGCACAGCCACGAGGCGCCAGTGGCAAGCCCGGAAAGACCAAGAAACAACACAGACCGTCCACTAAGCTGTGAGACGCTGCCCGTCACGCCGGAGAGAAGCACGATCGCCCAGGCGAAAAAGACGACAACGGTGGTTCGCAACGCCGTGGCGACATTTGAGTCCACCCCCTCGACCCCGACCTTCGAAAGGATCGCCGTCAATGCAGCGAAAAGCGCCGAACCAAGAGCCCAGTAGAACCAGTTCATCGCCGGATCATCAGGGATTTGGCTGTAACTGATTCCGACGGAACGGTCGATTGGTTCATTGATTTCATTTTGACATTTCTGGCATGGCGCTCGCGAGGAATTATTCGGCGTGCTTGATCGCCGCCGCACGTCTCTCTTCAATCGCCATATGCCTGGTCAACCGCATGCCAAACAAATGCCGGCTAGAGCAAATCCCGAAATTTCTTTCGGGATTGCTCTAGGATGAGTGCTGATTTTTGAAGATGAGCGACCGGATCGGCCTCCTTAAGATCTGGGAAGCATTCACCGTCTTTCTCAAGCTCGGGCTGACATCGTTCGGTGGACCTGTCGCACACCTCGGATTTTTTCGGGAGGAATGTGTGGCGCGGCGAAAATGGGTGACCGATGCCACCTACGCAGACTTGGTAGCGCTCTGCCAGTTCTTGCCCGGACCTGCGAGCAGCCAGGTCGGCTTCGCGCTCGGCTACATGCGGGCTGGTCTGTGGGGCGCGTTTGCGGCTTGGGCTGCTTTTACCCTTCCGTCTGCCTTGATCATGATTGCCTGCGCTTATGGTTTGAAATTCATCCGCACGGATTCCGCATGGTTGCATGGATTGAAGATTGCCGCCGTAGCCGTTGTCGCGCAGGCGGTTTGGAGCATGGCTGTGCGGCTATGCCCGGATCGCACAAGAGTCACAATGGCTCTGATCGCGGCCTGTATTGTTCTCGGTTTTCGAAGCGCGTGGGTGCAGATTGTCGTCATTGGCGCCGGTATGGCCGTGGGCTGGTTATGCTTTCATCGCCGCTCGTACGAGAGTGACGGTCCGGGCTCGGACAATCTGCGCCATATCCACCGAGGAACATTTGCGATCGTGAGTATCTGCATTTTTTTCGGCCTGCTTGCGGGATTGCCTCTCCTCGCAGCCTCGATAAGAAACGAATGGCTTGCACTCGCAAACAGCTTTTACCTCTCAGGGGCGCTCGTTTTTGGAGGCGGACACGTCGTCTTGCCCTTGTTGGACGCAGCGACAGTAGGCCGTGGGCTGCTTACGAAAGATGAATTCCTCGCAGGATACGGAGCCGCGCAGGCGCTCCCGGGTCCGCTCTTTACTTTTGCCGCCTATCTCGGTGCCGTGATCATGCCTGACGGGCCGGGATGGGCGGCGGGCCTCTGGTGCCTCACGGCCGTCCTTCTTCCGTCACTGCTGCTTGTGCTTGGGACATTGCCTTATTGGCAGCAGCTGCGGCAAAATCCTTCCGCACAGGCAGCGCTGAGCGGTGCCAATGCCGCAGTGGTCGGAATCTTGCTAGCGGCATTTTACCATCCGGTCTGGACGGCTGCGATTGATTCCCTTCAGGCCATGATCCTTGCATTCGCGGCTTTCTGTGCGCTACAATTCTGGAGGGTGCCGCCTTGGTTGCTCGTAATGCTCTGCGCGGCTGGTGGAGCGACTCTCCTGCGGACCTAGTTGTTATGGAGCTGCCCGAAGACGCAATACTGCTGAGAATATTTATCGGCGAAAGCGACCGGCACCGCAATCGACCGCTGTATGAGGCGATTGTCCTGAAGGCTCGGGAGTTGCAGATGGCCGGAGCCACCGTGTTGCGTGGGCCAATGGGCTACGGAGCGAGCAGCCGAATCCATACCGCCAAAATCATACAACTTTCCCTGGATTTGCCTTTGGTCGTGGAAATCGTGGACACCGAGGACAAGATCAATGGTTTCCTGCCGGTTCTCGACGAGATGATGAACGGAGGACTTGTGACGCTCGAAAAGGCCAAGGTGATTCACTACGGGCCCGGAAAAAAGAGGCGCGATCATGCTTGAGAACAGCGTTTAGAGACTCATTTTTGTGGCGTCTGCCGCGATTATTGAGTCGAATGTGGAGTCATGCCAAAGAAACCGATTGTTTTGATAATTCGCGATGGTTGGGGAATTAATCCGGGCGGAAGAGACAAAGCGACAGAGAATGGCGACGCCACTTTGCTTGCCACGACTCCGTTTCACGATTACCTCTACGCCACCTATCCGCAGGCGACGCTCAGCGCCAGCGGGATGGATGTCGGTCTGCCCGACGGCCAGATGGGCAATTCGGAAGTTGGTCATCTCAACCTCGGCGCAGGACGCATCGTTTACCAGGATCTCACTCGCATCAACAAGGCAATCGCTGACGGAGAGCTAAAGACGAACGGGGTCTTGCAGGATGCCTTCGCGAAAGCTCGCGGCCACCGGTTGCATTTCCTCGGGCTCTTATCTGATGGCGGTGTCCACAGCCACCAGAACCACCTGATCGCTCTTACGAAAGCGGCCAAGGAAGCTGGCGTGGACGATATCATGATTCACGCGATCTCCGATGGCCGCGATACCTCGCCGACAGGCTGTGCGGATTACCTTGCGACGGTCTCAGCTCAGACCAGCAGGACCGGTGCGCGCATTGCGACGGTGGTCGGCCGCTACTACGCGATGGACCGCGACCAACGCTGGGACCGTAACAAGCTCGCCTGGGACGCCATCGTCCTCGGACGCGGTGCCCAATCCGACCGCGCCCCGGCCGCAGCCGTGGCGGAGGCCTACACGCACGAGCCCCGCGGGGATGAGTTTCTGGAGCCGATCATTTTTTCCCATGCAAACGAGCAACGCGTGCGCGACGGCGACGTGGTCATTTGGTTCAACTTTCGCGCCGATCGGGCGCGCCAGCTGTCCGTCGCGTTTCTGAACAAGGATTTCAACGGATTTGATCGGGAGGTTTTCCCCGCCGTGCACTATGTGACGCTCACCCAATACGACAAGACCTATGGCTGTCCGGTGGTTTTCGAGCCTCAGTCGCTTGCCAATATCCTCGGCGAAATCGTGAGCAAGGCGGGTCGCGCCCAGCTCCGCATCGCGGAGACGGAAAAATACCCGCACGTCACGTATTTCTTCAACGGCGGAATAGAAAAGCAGTATCCTGGGGAAGACCGGACCATTGTGCCGTCGCCCAAAGACGTGCCGACCTACGACTACAAGCCGGAGATGAGCGCGCCTGAAGTGACGGCAAAGGTGGTCGAGGCCCTGCCAAATTACGATCTCGTGATCCTGAATTTTGCAAATCCCGACATGGTCGGACACACCGGAGTTGTCGAGGCAGGTATCAAGGCCGTGGAAACGATTGATGAGTGCGTAAAAGCCGTCGTGGAAAAGACCCTATCGCTCGGCGGACACCTTCTCATCACCGCCGACCATGGCAATTGCGAGCAAATGCGGAACCGCGACGGATCGCCCAATACCGCGCACACGACTTACCTTGTTCACGTCCTATACGTCGCGGAGCAGGCCAAAAACTTCGAGGTCAAGAGCGGCATACTCGCCGATGTAGCGCCAACGCTGCTTTCACTGCTCGGTCTCGAGCAGCCCGCTGAAATGACCGGCCGCAATCTCTTATCCGCCCGTAAAGCTTGAGATCAAAACGATCTGAAACGGTCGCCGAGGACAGATCTGCGTAGAAGGACTCGCCTCCCAGGATCTAAGTAGGGCTATAGAGAAATTCGGGTTCCCAGCACTTCCAAAAAGCGAGCGAGCCAGGCGGGATGAGCAGGCCATGCGGCGGCTGTGACAAGGTTACCATCCACGTAGGCGTCGTCGACGGCGATATTCTGGAACTCACCGCCGGCAAGCGTCACTTCGGGGCCGCATGCGTAGTAGGCGGCACACCTGCGCCCCTGCAAAACACCCGCAGCAGAAAGAATCTGCAACCCATGGCAAATCGCCGCAATCGGTTTGCCCGCGTCCGCGAAGTGGCGAACGAAGCGGATTACGTCCGCGTTCAGGCGCAAGTATTCCGGAGCACGTCCCCCGGGAACAACGAGCGCATCGAAATTCTCCGGACTCACCTCAGCGAAGGTGGCGTTTAGAACGAAATTGTGTCCCGGCTTTTCCGTGTACGTTTGGTCGCCCTCAAAATCATGGATGGCGGTCCGGATCTTGTCGCCCGCGCTCTTGTCCGGGCAAACTGCCGAGACTTTGTGCCCAACCATCTGCAGCGCCTGAAAGGGTACCATATTCTCGGCAATCCTCCACGAAGTCGCCGGTGATCATCAGGATGTTTTTCGCGCTCATGGCCATGCTGTCATTTTATGCCCCGGAGTCCGTGATGTCCAGGACGTGATTTGGAATGTCGCCGCTCCATATTCCTCCCTTCGGTGTCTTTTTGCTTGAGGCAACAGGGGCTGCGATCTGCGACGGTGAGGTCATACATGTCGATCAGCTTCCTCTGCGCGTGCGGGTAGAACATGGCCGATAATCTGCTTCATTTAAGGCTACCATGAATGTCGGGGTGAGCTCAGCTGAGGCGCAGCGTTTAATTGAGGAGGATGGCCGGGAAAAGAATTGGAAGCGTTGGGGCACCTATCTTGCGGAGCGGCAGTGGGGCACTGTGCGCGAGGATTACTCTCCCGATGGCGACGCCTGGCGCTACTTCCCGCATGACCTCGCCCGCAGGCGTGCCTATCGCTGGGGTGAGGACGGATTACTCGGATGGTGCGACAGGCAATGCCGGCTGGCATTCGCGCTTGCACTCTGGAATCGAAAGGATCCGCTTATCAAGGAGCGGCTCTATGGGCTGGCTGGTCCGGAGGGCAATCACGGCGAGGACGTCAAAGAATGCTACTACTACCTTGATGGCACCCCGACCCATTCCTACGCGAAGGGTCTCTACAAGTATCCGCAGGCAGCGTTTCCCTACTCCGCGCTGATTGAGGAAAATGCGCGGCGTGGAAGGGATCGCAGGGAGTTCGAGCTCACGGAGACGGGCGTCTTTGATGACAACAGCTACTTCGACGTGTTCGTCGAGTATGCGAAATACAATCCCGAAGACGTTGCCATCCGCATCACCATCGCGAACCGCGGTCCGAAGGCGGCCCCTCTCGATGTCCTGCCAACGCTTTGGTTCCGCAATACGTGGTCATGGGGATGCAAACATGAAGGATGCACGCTCAAGCCCCGTCTTTGGAAAACCGGAGCGGGGCGCGTGGCAAGTTCTCACGAGACGCTCGATGATTACGAATGGCTGATGGAATCCGAACCCTCGGCCCTCCTTTTCACCGACAACGAAACTAATCAGGAATTCTGCTTCGGTGTGCCGAACTACTCCCCCTATGTGAAGGATTCTTTTCATCGCTGGCTCTGCGATGGGGAGACGGGGGCGGTCAATCCGCGCAATCATGGAACCAAGACGGCCGCCCTGTATCGCCTCGAAATTCCGGCAGGCGGGGAACACGTCCTGAAGCTGGAACTTGCACGCCGGGGGAAGAAGTTTGGCCAGTTCGATAGCGAGCGCTTTGATGACATTTTCGCTCTCCGCATCGACGAGGCGAATGAGTTCTATGCGGAGAAGATCCCTGCGGCGCTTTCGCAGGATCAGAAAAACGTGGCGCGCCAGGCTTATGCGGGGCTCGTTTGGACGAAGCAATTTTACCATTTCGTCGTCGAGGACTGGATGACCGGCGACCCCTACGAGATGCCTCCGCCGGAGAGCCGGATACTTGGACGCAATGCGCAGTGGCTCCACATTTTTGCGAAGGACGTTCTTTCGATGCCGGACAAGTGGGAATACCCATGGTTCGCAGCCTGGGATCTCGCTTTTCACATGGTGCCCTACGCGCGCATTGATCCGTATTTCGCCAAACAGCAGCTCACAGTCCTCCTGCGCGAATGGTATATGCACCCCAACGGTCAGCTCGCGGCGTACGAGTGGGAGTTCGGGGACGTAAATCCGCCCGTGCACGCCTGGGCGGTGTGGCGCGTGTACAAGATTTCCGGCAGGGGCGAGTCTCGTGACCGTGAATTTCTTGAGAGCGCTTTTCAAAAACTGCTGCTCAATTTCACGTGGTGGGTCAATCGCAAGGATCACGAGGGTCACAATTTGTTCTCGGGCGGATTTCTCGGCCTTGACAACATCGGCATCTTCGATCGCTCGAAGCCGCTTCCTACCGGCGGCTATCTCCAGCAGGCCGACGGCACTGCGTGGATGGGATTTTACTGCCTGACCATGCTGGCCATGGCGCTCGAGCTCTCCCACGAGAATTCCGCCTACGAGGACATGGCTTCGAAGTTTTTCGAGCACTTCATTTCGATCGCTGATGCGATCAACCATTTCGACGGCACGGGTCTCTGGGATGAGAGGGACGGCTTTTATTACGACCACTTGCGTGTCAACGGATCGCGCGAAGTGCTGCGCACGCGCTCGATGGTCGGCCTCATCCCGATGCTCGCGGTCGAGGTGCTCGAGGATTCCCAGGTCGAAAAGCTCAAGGGATTTGGAAAGCGCATGAAGTGGTTCCTTAAATATCGCCCGGACCTCGCGCGGCTCATCACCTGGTGCGCGCGCTCTGACGAGCAGATGAGCACATTGCTCGCCCTTCCCAACCGTGAGCGCCTCGAGCGTCTGTTGCGCCGCGTGCTGGACGAAACCGAGTTTCTCTCCCCACATGGCATCCGTTCGCTATCCGCCGTCCACAGAGAGAGCCCGTTCAGCGTCGAAATTGGCGGGCAGACTTACTCTGTGGAATACGCGGCAGGAGACTCGCCATCTTGGATGTTCGGCGGGAACTCCAATTGGCGCGGTCCGATCTGGTTCCCGATCAATTACCTGCTGCTCGAAGCGCTTGAACGCTACCATCACTTCTACGGCGATACGTTTGCTGTCGAGTGTCCGACGGGCTCAGGCGTCCGCATGAATCTTGATGAAGTGGCCCGTGAGCTTTCGCGCCGTCTGGCCAAACTCTTCCTTCCTGATGCTTCAGGAAAAAGGCCCTGCCACGGAGGCTGCCGGTTGCACGGGGCGGACCCGCACTGGAAGGATCTCGTCCTCTTTCACGAATACTTTCACGGCGACGACGGACGATGGAAAACCGGGTCGGGGCGCGTGGCAAGTTCTCACGAGACACTCGACGATTACGAATGGCTGATGGAAGCCGAACCCTCGGCCCTCCTTTTCACTGACAACGAAACTAATCAGGAATTCTGCTTCGGTGTGCCGAACTACTCTCCCTATGTGAAGGATTCTTTTCATCGCTGGCTCTGCGAAGGGGAGACGGGGGCGGTCAATCCGCGCAATCATGGAACCAAGACGGCCGCCCTGTATCGTCTGGAAATTCCGGCCGGTGGGGAACACGTCCTCAAGCTGGAACTTGCACGCCGGGGGAAGAAGTTTGGCGAGTTCGATAGCGAACGCTTTGAAAACATATTCGCTCTCCGCATCGACGAGGCGAATGAATTCTATGCGGAGAAGATTCCTGCGGCGCTTTCGCAGGAACAGAAAAACGTGGCGCGCCAGGCTTATGCGGGGCTCGTTTGGACAAAGCAATTTTATCATTTCGTCGTCGAGGACTGGATGACCGGCGACCCCTACGAAATGCCTCCGCCGGAGAGCCGGATACTTGGACGCAATGCGCAGTGGCTCCATATTTTCGCGAAGGACGTTCTTTCGATGCCGGACAAGTGGGAATACCCATGGTTCGCAGCCTGGGATCTCGCTTTTCACATGGTGCCCTACGCGCGCATTGATCCGTATTTCGCCAAACAGCAGCTCACAGTTCTCCTGCGCGAATGGTATATGCACCCCAACGGCCAGCTCGCAGCGTACGAATGGGAGTTCGGGGACGTAAATCCGCCGGTGCACGCCTGGGCGGTGTGGCGCGTCTACAAGATTTCCGGCAGGGGCGAGTCTCGCGACCGTGAATTTCTTGAGAGCGCTTTTCAAAAACTGCTGCTCAATTTCACATGGTGGGTCAATCGCAAGGATCAGGAGGGTCACAATCTCTTCTCGGGCGGATTTCTCGGCCTCGACAACATCGGCATCTTCGATCGCTCGAAGCCGCTTCCTACCGGCGGCTATCTCCAGCAGGCCGACGGCACTGCGTGGATGGGATTTTACTGCCTGACGATGCTGGCCATGGCGCTGGAGCTCTCCCACGAGAATTCCGCCTACGAGGATATGGCTTCGAAGTTTTTCGAGCACTTCATTTCGATCGCCGATGCGATCAACCATTTCGACGGCACGGGTCTCTGGGATGAGACGGACGGCTTTTATTACGACCACTTGCGTGTCAACGGATCGCGCGAAGTGCTGCGCACGCGCTCGATGGTCGGCCTCATCCCGATGCTCGCGGTCGAGGTGCTCGAGGATTCCCAGGTCGAAAAGCTCAAGGGATTTGGAAAGCGCATGAAGTGGTTTCTTAAATATCGCCCGGACCTCGCGCGTCTCATCACCTGGTGCGCGCGCTCTGACGAGCAGATGAGCACATTGCTCGCCCTTCCCAACCGTGAGCGCCTCGAGCGTCTGTTGCGCCGCGTGCTGGACGAAACCGAGTTTCTCTCCCCACATGGCATCCGTTCGCTATCCGCCGTCCACAGAGAGAGCCCGTTCAGCGTCGAAATTGGCGGGCAGACTTACTCTGTGGAATACGCGGCAGGAGACTCGCCATCTTGGATGTTCGGCGGGAACTCCAATTGGCGCGGTCCGATCTGGTTCCCGATCAATTACCTGCTGCTCGAAGCGCTTGAACGCTACCATCACTTCTACGGCGATACGTTTGCTGTCGAGTGTCCGACGGGCTCAGGCATCCGCATGAATCTTGATGAAGTGGCCCGTGAGCTTTCGCGCCGTCTGGCCAAACTCTTCCTTCCTGATGCTTCGGGAAAAAGGCCCTGCCACGGAGGCTGCCGGTTGCACGGGGCGGACCCGCACTGGAAGGATCTCGTCCTCTTTCACGAATACTTTCACGGCGACGACGGACGTGGCCTGGGCGCCTCTCATCAAACCGGCTGGACCGCACTCGTCGCCCGGTGCATCGAAGACCTTGCAGGCCATCCCACCGAGCAAGTCCCGCCTCCCGGGATCGCTTGAGAGGGAGGTCATGGCGGTTTAACTCTGATGGGGCGAGAGGTCGTGGTGCCGGTTCGTGTCAGCAAAAAATCGAGCGCTCATCCCGCAAAATCGGTGAGGCGACGAATCGGCCGTCACGTCGGCCATCTTCATCGCAATGTCTATCGGGGGTGGCATGCCTCCAGAAATGGCTCATGATTTGAAGTCCGACGGGCAATCTGTTCTTCGTGCGCCCAGCGGAGCGACTGTGGATGCGGCGCGATATTGGTACCCCGGCAGCGACGCTGGGCGCTAAGACCCAGTTAACTGCCGCCAGTTCGTATCTGCCTTTTCGATATTGCTATCGATATTGCTCCTGAAACCTCTCAACGCGCCCTGATCCCCGCACATGTAAAGCTTGCCCTTGTAAACAGCAAAGGCATCCGGATTACCGTGGATGTCGCTCAGTATTCCGTTAACTACCCCGTAGGCACAAAATCCGCCATACTGCGGCGCATACTTTGCAGGATCCTTGTCAAAATCGGCTTTATCCGCTGTCGAGGCAAATAAATATGTCGCGCCCTGATAGGTGCTCTCGATTCCGGGATTCCCTTTGACTGGCTTTCGTTGCTTGAAGAAGGCGACGGCATCGTACCCATACAAGATAACCCCCTTGCTATCTACGTTTACATTCGCTGTCTCACTGCCTTTCGCTCCCCTGAAAGCGGCGATCTGAACGAGAAGGATCGGCCCCCTTCCTGCGCTATTCTGGGCAGGATCCAACGTTTCCTTTTCGGCAGCACGAACTGCATTGGTCGCGGCGAGGGCAATGACCGCTGCCGCGGAAGCCACAGTTAGCGAGTGTGGGAGTCTTTTCAAACCTAACGCCTCCTCTTTCTTTCCGGTCCTCCTTTGTAGAGCAAATCTACTCCTCGTCCAAGCGAGCCCTGAACCCTGTAATAGTCTCTCGGTTAGTCGGAAACTACCCGCAATTAATGCCGAACACAAGAGATTCGGTGGGCGGATCATGGGCTCACCGCATCGAGGATTTTGACTCGAAGACGTTGAGCAGGTACGTTCGTTGGATCGGCGAGGAGCGCCTGATCGACCGCGGCCAGCGCGAGTTCGGGACGACGTTGCGCCAGCAGCATCTCGCTGGCGCGCGTGCAGACAACGCTGTTTTTCGGGAGCCTCACCAAGCCGAATGAGCGAAGAAAGTCAGCGCGCTTGGAGTCAGTTTCAAACCCCGCCAGCGCGATATGAAGCAACGGGTGATTGGGGAGGAAGATTAAAGCGTTTCGCACCCATTCTTCGGTTACATCTGGATTCGTGAGAAGGGCGTTGTCTACCCACTCGATAACTTTGATGTCGCTCGCCGGGAAGATCGTTCGCTCACCTCCGGTACTGAAAAACCACGTTATGAAGCGCGCGTTAGGTCGAAGGTCTTGCGCTAAGTCTTTTAATTGCTTGGTCAGCTTCGATCTGCGTTCTTCATTGACCGCGACGAGC
>CAWJZG010000008.1:0-43396 GCA_963847295.1 uncultured Verrucomicrobiae bacterium | reverse complement strand
TCCTTTTCCACCGGGCTCGTTCGTCGATACTTTGAAAGCCCGAGGCTGAAGGAATCAAACAACCAAAGAAGAACCAAATGAAGCCCGCACAGACCCGTCAAGGTGAGAACCCCATGAGCCATCCTCAGATCGTATCGCGCGAAGAATGGCAGCGAGCACGTGACCAATTGCTGGTGAAGGAGAAGGCGGCCACCCGTGCGCGAGATGCGCTGGCCGCTGAACGCCGCCGACTGCCGATGGTCCGCATCGAAAAAGATTACGTCTTCGAGGGCCCCGGCGGAAAAGCGAGCCTGCTCGATCTCTTTGAGGGACGCCGTCAGCTCGTTATCTACCATTTCATGTTTGCGCCCGATGTCGATGGCTGGCCGTCGGCGGGCTGCCCCGGCTGTTCGCTGGTCGTGGACAACATCGGCCACCTTGCGCACCTGCACGCCCGCGACACTTCCCTAGCGCTGGTTTCTCGCGCGCCGCTGGCGAACCTCGAGTCCTACAAGCAGCGTATGGGTTGGACCGTCCCCTGGTTTTCTTCCGCTGGCTCAGACTTCAATGACGACTTCGGCGTGACGACCGCCGAAGGCGAGAACTTCGGCCTCAGCGTCTTCTTGCGCGAGGGCGACAGTGTTTTTCACACCTACTTTACCACCGCCCGAGGCGTCGAAGTGCTCGCCAGCAACTTTACCCTGCTCGACATGACCCCGCTTGGACGGCAGGAGGAATGGGAGGACTCACCCGCCGGATGGCCGCAAACCCCGCCCTACGAGTGGTGGCGCCGCCACGACGAGTATTGAGCAGGCCGGCACCCCCTGATTCGGTCGCAACGTCAACTCACAATTTTATGCAAAAAATCACCCCGTTCCTGTGGTTCGATAACAACGCCGAAGAGGCGATGCAGTTTTATGTCTCCATCTTCAACGACTCGAAGATCGTGAGCCTTCACCGCTGCGGCAAAGAAGGCCCTGGGCCGGAAGGAACTGTATTGACCGGGACGTTTCAGCTCGAAGGGCAGGAGTTCATGGCCCTCAATGGCGGGCCGCACTTCAAGTTCACCGAAGCCATATCGCTCTTCGTGAGCTGCAAAACGCAGGAGGAAGTCGATGAACTGTGGGAGAAGCTGTCCGAAGGCGGGTCCGCGCAACAGTGCGGGTGGCTGAAAGACAAGTATGGCGTCTCATGGCAAATCATCCCCGCTGCTCTCGGCGAGATGCTGGACGACGCTGATCCTGACAAGTCGCAAAGGGTGATGGAGGCGATGATGCAAATGGTGAAGATCGACATCGAAGGCTTGAAACGCGCCTACGAGCAGCGATAGCAGCCGGAGCGCAATTGCCTGTAACGACAAGCCACAAAGCATCCAAACCGATGATAACTGAAACGAGCAAAACAACGGACGAAGCCGAAATCCGCGGGTTAATCGAGGGGTGGGCCGCCGCAATCCGCGCCAAGGACGCCGATGGCGTCGTGTCGCATACTTCGCCGGAGAGCGTGGGGTTTTTCCTCGCGCCTCCCTTGCAAGCAGATGCGCCGCTCAAGAAGAGTCTTGAGGAGTGGTTCCAGACATTCCGAGGACCCATTGGCTACGAGATTCACAACCTAAAAATAACCGTCGGCGGCGACGTGACCTTCTGCCACAGCCTTAACCGGATCAGCGGACAACGGACCAACAGTGAAGACACGGATATATGGGTGCGCGAAACAATCGGCCTTCGCAAGATCGACGGAAGATGGCTAATCACGCACGAGCATGAATCCGTGCCCTTTTACATGGACGGCAGCAATAGAGCTGCGGTCGATCTGAAGCCGTAACTCATCGCGCGGCATCGCAAAACCGATCTCAAATCAGCGCGGTCTGTACCAAAGGCGGCAGAGTTTCGTCGTGGAGGAACTTTTCCCATGCGCCCGAATGGTCGAGCATCTCCTTGTGCGGTGGCGGCACGTAGGTTGCCTGCGACAGCGTGGAGCCGGGCGGGCCGATCCAGCTCTGTGACCGGCGCGATTCGCCGGGCGTGGCGTGGTCGCCGCGCATCCGCGTCATAAGCTCCTCGTGCAACTCGCGCACAAGGCGAACGGATAGGGACAGAGTCTTGAGCCGCGCTACGCCAAGCTCCAGCGCGGTCACGTAGACTAGTTGACGCGGGAGGCTCGCTATCGCTAGTGGCATCGTTATGAATAACGATATCCCCGAATGCGCGCGCCGCCTGGGGCGTTCGCTACCAACCGCTCGGATTCCGGGGCAGAGCGATCGAGCCGCTAGTTGCGACGATCCTGTAATGAAATGACTTTGCACTCGAATAGTAGTCCCCATCCTTCACCGATCTATCGCGGACGGGTCGCTCCTACGCCCACTGGTCATCTCCATCTGGGCCATGCGGCGACTTTCTGGAAGGCTTATGAACGAGCCGTGCAGGCCCGGGGGATTGCAATCCTACGGGTTGAAGATCTCGATCCGAATCGGTGCAAATCGGAGTATTCGGATGCGGCCATCGAAGACTTGAGATGGCTTGGAATTGAATGGCAGGAGGGTCCGTTCTACCAAAGCCAGCGCACGGCGTTGTATTTCGAGGCATGGCGCAGGCTGCGCGACGGAGGATTCATTTATCCTTGCCTTCGCTCACGAAAGGACGTTTCGCGGGCTGCCATCGCTCCCCACGAGGAGGATCCTGTTTTTCCGGTCGAATGGCGCGTGCCGGTTGAAGAGGCTAGGGAATTTCAGGATCCGGCGGGCCGCAATTGGAGATTTCGTGTTCCGGATCGGGAAGTGATCGGCTTTTATGATGGAAATTGCGGCGATGTCAGCCGGATGGCGACAAGGGATTTTGGTGATTTCCTGATCTGGAATCGGGATAACATTCCCGCCTACGAGTTGGCAGTGGTGGTGGACGATCTCGCCATGGGCGTTACAGAGATCGTTCGTGGAGAGGATCTTTTGACATCGACCGCACGGCAGATCCTCCTTTATCGGGCTCTGGACGCCGCGGCGCCGAGTTTTTTTCACTGTCCGCTTGCCTTGGACAAAGACGGGCGTCGCCTGGCGAAGCGCGATGCCTCTCTCAGCTTGCGAGCATTGCGCGAACGAGGCTGCTCGGCTGAGTGGGTGATTGCGCAAGCTAAGGCACTGACAGCAAGAGATCTCCCCTCGCAACGAGGGTTGGGTTAGCTTGCTTCTAAGGTTTGGCGAAACAATCGCGGCTTGGTCTGAAGCCTTGACAACGTTCCTTCGCGCCATCCGCAGTTCAAAGGCTCCGTTCCGCACCGAATTCGCGATTGACATGCTCGCTGCTTGGGAGCGGCGGGGCCGCCGCTGAGGCAGCCGCCCAACTTTGAGCCGCCGAACACAATGAAAAACCCCTCGCTAACCAAATCGCTTCCCGCGCTTCTCGCCCTCACAGGCGGAGCCATAGTCTCCGGCAGCGGCGAGGCTCATGCCGCAAATACCGCAGGCAAGCCGGAGTCAAGAATTGACACACTGCTTGCAAGCGTCGCCAGCGATCTTATCCGGCGTGTTTTGCTTCGTTGCTCTCGCAGAAGCTGCTAGAATTCCCCGATGCGTCCCGACAAGTTCACCGCGAAGATGCAAGAGGCCTTGAATGCGTCGCTCGATCTGGCCTCGAAACGCAATCACTCCGAGATTTCCAACGAGCACTTTCTGCTCGCCCTGCTTCGTCAGCCCGAGGGTCTTGTCCGCCCTTTGCTCGAGAGACTCGGCATGCAGCCCGCGGAGCTCGAGAGGCAACTTGAGTCCGAACTCTCCCGTCGCGCAAGCGTCCATGGTGGCACGTCGCCAAATCTTGGGGCCGACCTGCGCCGAACCATCGACGCTGGTGAGGGCGAAATGGCGAAACTCAAGGACGAATACCTCAGTGCCGAACATTTCCTGCTCGCTCTGCTGGAGTCCGGAAGCCCTGGCGCCAAGTTGCTCAAGAGCGCGGGCATCACCCGCGACAAGCTCATGCAGACCCTTCAGGGCATTCGTGGCAACCAGCGCGTGACGGATCAGGATCCCGAAGGCAAATACCAGACGCTCGAAAAATACGGCCGCGATCTCACCGAGCTTGCCCGCAAGGGCAAGATAGACCCCGTGATCGGGCGCGACAAGGAGATCCGGCGCACGATGCAGGTGCTCTCGCGCCGGACCAAGAATAATCCTGTCCTTATCGGCGAACCCGGAGTCGGCAAGACCGCCATCGTGGAAGGGCTCGCAAGGCGCATCGTAGCCGGCGACGTGCCGGAATCGCTGAAGAACAAGCGCGTGATCGCGATGGATATAGGCGCGATGATCGCCGGCGCCAAGTTTCGCGGCGAGTTCGAGGATAGGCTGAAGGCATTTCTCAAGGAAGTGACCTCCTCGGAAGGCAAGATCATCCTCTTCATCGACGAGCTCCACACCATCGTCGGCGCCGGCGCCGCCGAAGGCTCCGCCGACGCATCAAACATGCTCAAGCCCCAGCTCGCCCGCGGGGAACTGCGCACAATTGGCGCAACCACGCTCGATGAGTATCGGAAATACATCGAGAAGGACGCAGCCCTCGAGCGCCGCTTTCAGCCCGTCATGGTGGAAGAGCCGAGTGTCGAAGACACCATCGCCATCCTCCGCGGACTCAAGGAACGCTACGAAGTTCATCATGGCGTGCGCATTCAGGACGCAGCCCTCATTGCAGCGGCCACTCTCTCTCACCGTTACATCAGCGACCGCTTCCTGCCTGACAAAGCCGTGGACCTCATCGACGAGGCCGCCTCGCGCCTCAAGATTGAACTCGATTCCATGCCGACGGAAATCGACCAGCTTGAACGCCAGATCATGCAGCTCGAAATGGAAAAGCAGGCGCTCAAGAAAGAAAAAGACGCCGCAAGCAAGGAGCGTCTTGCCAAGCTCGAGAAGGAACTTGCCGACATCAAGGAGCAGTCAAGCCGCCTCAAGGCCGAATGGCAGAAGGAAAAGGAAGAGATCACGAAATCTCAAAAAATCGCCGAGCAAATCGAGCAGCTCAAAATGGAGCTCGAGCAGGCCCAGCGAAAAGGAGACTTGCAGCGCGCCTCAGAGATTCAATACGGGAGGCTTCCCGAGCTCCAAATGCAGCTCGAGGCTCTCAAGCTCAATCAGGACAAAGGCGGCCAGACATTGCTCAAAGAGGAAGTCACCGAAGAGGACATCGCGAAGGTCGTCTCGACCTGGACGGGCATTCCCGTCTCACGTCTCCAGGAGGGCGAACGCCAAAAGCTTATCAAGATGGAAGAGAGGCTCATGGAACGTGTCGTGGGACAGGAACAGGCCATCAAGGCTGTTTCGAACGCCGTCCGGCGGGCACGCGCGGGACTTCAGGACGAAAATCGCCCGATTGGGTCGTTCATGTTTCTCGGCCCAACTGGCGTCGGAAAGACTGAGCTATCGAAAGCGCTCGCCGCGTTCTTATTCGACGACGAGCGCGCCATCATCCGGATCGACATGAGCGAGTACATGGAGAAGCACACCGTGGCCAGGCTCATCGGCGCGCCGCCCGGATACGTTGGCTACGAGGAAGGGGGCCAGCTTAGCGAGGCCGTTCGTCGCAAACCCTACTCAGTCGTTCTTTTTGACGAGGTCGAGAAGGCGCACCACGACGTGTTCAATGTTCTGCTCCAGGTGCTCGACGACGGACGGATCACAGACGGTCAAGGGCGCACGGTCGATTTCAAGAACACAGTCATCATCCTCACCTCGAACATCGGCAGCCAATACATAATGGAGGATTTGTCGAAAGATGAGCGGGACCGTCGCGTGACAGAGGCTTTGCGCAGCCATTTTCGGCCGGAGTTTCTCAACCGCATCGACGAAATCATCATCTTTGACCGCCTCGATGACCGCCAGATCACCAGGATCGTAGATATCCAGCTGCGGCGCCTGGTGGAGCGCCTCGCCGGCAAAAACATCTCCCTGGAATTGACCGACGCCGCAAAAAAGTTCCTTGCAAAGGAAGGCTACGACCCGGCCTATGGCGCCCGCCCGCTCAAGCGAGTCATCCAAAGAGAAATCCTCGACCCGCTTAGTGTGGAAATCCTGGACGGAAAATTCAACGAAGGGGACCGTATCACGGTGGACGCCGTGGGAGATCATCTCGCTTTCGAAAAAGCTTAGAGCGCGCTTTTCCACTCATTTCAAAACACAGTCATCATCCTCACCTCGAACATCGGCAGCCAATACATAATGAGGATTTGTCGAAAGATGAGCGGGACCGTCGCGTGACAGAGGCTTTGCGCAGCCATTTTCGGCCGGAGTTTCTCAACCGCATCGACGAAATCATCATCTTTGACCGCCTCGATGACCGCCAGATCACCAGGATCGTAGATATCCAGCTGCGGCGCCTGGTGGAGCGCCTCGCCGGCAAAAACATCTCCCTGGAATTGACCGACGCCGCAAAAAAGTTCCTTGCAAAGGAAGGCTACGACCCGGCCTATGGCGCCCGCCCGCTCAAGCGAGTCATCCAAAGAGAAATCCTCGACCCGCTTAGTGTGGAAATCCTGGACGGAAAATTCAACGAAGGGGACCGTATCACGGTGGACGCCGTGGGAGATCATCTCGCTTTCGAAAAAGCTTAGAGCGCGCTTATTCTGGCGGCGTCTTGCCCTGTGCCTCAAACCAGACCCTCAGGAACTGCAAATCACCACGGTCTTTCTCGCGATGCGTACGGCTTTTCAGCCGCCAAAGCAGTTCCGGACTGGCAAAGGGAATGGACACGCCGTCCAGTTCATGAATCACCACACTTTTCGAAGCTTCGGAGTAGTCAATCCCCGAAGCTCTCGCCATGAGATCAACCAGAATCTCGTCAGCAACTCGCACAACAAGATACTCCGAGACTTCTCCCGGCTCGAGTTCCTTCACGCATTGGTCAGGCAGGATTTCGAGCGCTTTGAACACCCTCGCCTCGTTCTCCAAACTGGCATCAATCAAGAGGTCCAAATCTCCCGTCGTGCGCGCATAACCCGCCGCGATGATTGCGAAGCCGCCGATGACGAGATAGCGTGCGCCCCGCTCATTCAACTCCCGGCACAGGTTCACAAGATCCGGGCGCTCCGGCGCCCGGGAAGTCAACTCGCCCGTTTCCGGGTTAAGCGGTCCATCAACCATTGGTCGGCCTCCTCATGCGAGCGAAAGCGATAAACTCCTCGCGGAATTGGTAGAGGAGCAATTTGGTTCAGAGCGCGTTGCAATCCCAACGCGTAGCCGAGTGCATCCCTCGGCGCCTTTCTTCGCCCGACTGTTTTTCCCGCCGGATCGTCCAGATTGATGATCGGCTCCATGCCTGGAGCTTATCAGGAGCGAAAGGGGCCCGCAACCACCGCGGAGCACAGCTTATCTGTTAGCCGAAATAAGGTTGGAATCACTTGACCTCCTTGGAAAATTGGTGCGAAGTGCTCAGCTTGTGCTTTGCTGCCTATCCAAGCTGCTTCGAATCGTTGGCCTGCCTCTGATATGCCTGGCTTTTTTTTCCTTGGCGGGCGGGCACTGGTTGGTGTTGCAGACGGTTGCATGGGCTCAGATGTTGCGCGATTACTCGAAGAGCGCGCCGATCGCGGAGGCCATCGAAAGGACCTTTAGCGGCGACTATCCGTGCACGATGTGCATCAAAATCAGCAAGGAGCAGCAGGAGGAAGAAAAGGCTCCTGCCACCGTGAAGTTGGATAAGAAGGCGGAAGTCTTTTTCCTGTCTGACGCGCGATTGCTCAGAAAGCCAGAAGGCATGGATTTTTCCTATCCGACTTTGGCCGAAATTGCCCTCGCTGAGCGATCCGAAGCTCCGCCTGTCGCCCATTCCGATTCTTCCTGAGCACGTAGAGTCGCCTGGGCGTCGCCGCTCGCATCGCTTCGCCTGGACGCGTTGCGGGTATCGGCCGCCTGAAGACTTGTCTCCTACCCGGAGACCTTTTCAACCCTTGCCGGAGAGGTGCCCAATCTGCCGCATCGGTGCGGGTCCACACCTAAAGCAGGGCCGCATCGCGGCCTTTGCGTTCCTATTCAACAATATGAAAAAGCTTCTAATACTTTTGACCGCTTCCTTTCTTTCGACGAATTCCGCCCTTTCTCACGGCATCGGCGGACACCTCTATAGAGCGGAAGACGGACGCGATCTCTCACAAGAACAGCAGACTTCTGTCACTGGCAAATCTTTCGAGCGACCGGCTCTTGAGAAGGATGTTCGTTGGTGGGGCGCGAGTCTGTCTACCGGATGGACGAGCCGGGAAATGCACTATGGCGTCGACGAGACCGGAAACTACGGCGCCTACACGACGGAGCTCGGATTCCGAATACAGAATCTCACCCTCAGTGTCTGGTCCGGCTTTGGAACCGGCAATGACTATCAGGAATGGGACTTTACGGTGGCTTACTCCCAGGAGGTGGGACCGATCTTTTTCACTCCCGGTTACAACTTCAGGTATCAGCCGGGTATCGTTGAGGAGGACCATGCCGAAGCGGCGCAAGGCGGGCATCATGAGGAAGCCGGAAATCATGAGGAAGGCGAACACCACGAAGAAGAGCGGACACGGTCACGAAGAAGGCGGACACTCACACAATACTTATGGCAATGAGCTCTTTTTCTTAGTGGGCACAACGGCCGTTCCGTATGTGAGCCCCGAGCATGCTGTTTGTGTGGGATCTCAACAACACGCCCGGCGCGTATATGGAGCTCCGTCTCGACGGAGCTGTTCGGTTGTATCGCGACCTCCTTTTGCTGCAGCCCTATACATTGGTGGGACTGAACTTCGGCTATAACACTCGAGCCTACTACGGCTGGAACAACTTTCAGTTTGGTCTCAAAGTCACCTGGAAAATCAACCGCATTGTTTCAATATTTGGCGGCATCAACTACAGCGTGGCCCTGACTGCGTTGAGAGAGATCGACCAGGGCAACGAGGTGTGGGCAAGCGCGGGAGTCACCTTTGCCTACTAGACTTGTCCTCATTCGTGAAAGACGTAACAATCAGGCAAGTTTTCTGGTCGCATCCGCAGATGACGCAGACTGACGCAGGCTTCGCAAGCATGAGAGCGCCGTTCGAATCGTCATCTCGAGGTCTGCTCGCACACTTCGCGGATGGCGCGCCGAATGGCATCGATCGCGCGTTCAAGTTGCTCCTTTGTCGTGCACAAGGGCGGCACGAGGACGATCGTGTCGAGGATTGGCCGAGTGAGCAAGCCGTGCTTGCGCGCGGCGAGGCACACCTGGGCGCCCGTTTGATTCCGCCACGGGAAGGGTTTGCCGGCGTCGTTCTGAATTTCGATTCCTGAAATGTAGCCGCATTGGCGAATGCCACTGACGTTCGGGAGGGCTCGCAGATCATCCAGCAATTCGCGCAGGAGCGAGATTTTCCCTCTCAGGGTTTCCAGTGTGTCTTCCTCTTGGAAAATTTGCAGACTTGCGAGGGCCGCGACGCAGCCTAGCGGGTTCCCGCAGTAGCTGTGACCGTAGAAGAAGGTTTTGAGCTCATGGTATTCGCCGAGAAAGGCGTTGAACACGCGATCGGTTGTTAGCGTGGCTGCGAGCGGCATATAGCCGCCTGTAAGGCCTTTGGCCAGGCAAAGAAAGTCGGGCAGGACGCTCTCGTGTTCACAGGCGAACAGGCGCCCCGTTCGCCCGAATGCCGTAAACACCTCATCGAAGATGAGAAGCACGTTGTGCGCGTCACACCACGCGCGAAGGGCCTTTAGCGTACCGTGTGGCCAGAGGCGAATCCCCGCTGCGCCTTGCACGAGAGGCTCGATGATGACGGCGGCAAGCTGGTCGGGGTCGAGGGTTGAGAGGCCCTCCGTATCCGCGACACGTTCGACCGGAAAGTGAATTGCGGAGAAACGGCTGGTAAACGTTCCAACGCCTCCCAGGCTCGCTGCGCCGGTGGTGTCTCCATGGTATGCGTTTTCGAAAGCGACGAAACGCGTCTTAGCCGGGCGGTCGCACAGCTGCCAGTATTGGAGGCTCATTTTCACCGCCACCTCCACTGCGGTTGAGCCGTCGTCGGAATAGAAGATCCGCGTGAGAGTGCGCGGCGGAAAGCATCCGGCGAGTTTCTCGGCGAGCTCGATGGCTGGGAGGTTGGTCGAGCCGAGAAACGAAACATGAGCGACTTTATCGAGTTGGGATTTGATGGCGGCATTGATCGCGGGATGGCAATGACCATGGATGTTTGTCCAAATGGAGGAGTTTCCGTCGATATATTCGCGACCATGGCTGTCCCGGAGCATTGCGCCAGCGCCTTCGACGAGCACGAGCGGATGGTGCTCTGGCGCGCACCACGACTTCATTTGCGTAAAGGGATGCCAGAGGTGCCGTTGTTCGGCGGCGATGAGAAGGTCGGTTTCCACGTGCGGAAATAATGGAGCGGTTGACACCAGAGGCTCTACAACATTTTCTCTTCGAGGTGCCAGCGCTGGGGAAAATTCTTCTTTATCTCGTCGTGGTTGTGCTTGTGGGCGCCGTGCTGGCGCCGCCGATTTACTGGATGTTGCACGAGACCGTGGATTTTCCATTTTATCGCTACCTTAGTCGTGTGACGCAGGTGACGGCGTTCATCCTGCTTGGTCCGCTCTTGTTCTGGCTCGGGATTCGAAGCACACGCGAGTTCGGTTTGGAGCGAAACCCCTGTGCCGTTCGGGACGCTTTGACGGGACTGTTCCTTGCTCTGGCGCCGGGAGTCTTGTTTGGAGCCGCTTTTCTCATGCTCGACGTGTATCGAATCAAACAGGACTTGATGCCTTTGCTGTTGTTGCGCATCGCGCTGACCTCGGGATTCGTCGCTGTGGCCGAGGAATTTCTCTTTCGCGGTGTCTTGCTCGGTCTTGCAGCCAAGTCATTCGGCCGATGGCCGGCGGCGTTTGGTGTCTCCCTGGCCTTCGCGGGAGTGCATTTTTTGAGACCGGGCAAGCAGCCCGGCTCCGGTGTTGAATGGTGGACCGGCTTGGCTCAAATCCTGCGGGTTTTCGATGCCGCGCCCCCGCCATCGCTTTGGCTCGCGGGTTTTCTTTCACTGCTGACCGCCGGCCTGATCCTTGCCTTTGCCGCGCTTCGCACACGCTCGCTTTGGTTGTCTATTGGGCTCCATGCCGGATGGATCTTTTCCCAGCAGGCGTTGCAATGGCTGGCGAAATATCGTGTGAAGCCCCCTGAGGCGCTTATGCCCTGGATTGGCCCGAATGTGGTCAGCGGAGCTGTTCCGACCGGGCTTGTGCCATTAGGCGTCCTCTTATTGACCGGAGCAGGAGTTTGGATTTATCTGCGGGATGCCTCCGCGGACTCGCGTGGTTTTTGAAACACTTGGGGGACTGTTTTTTCCTGCGCACTGCGCCGGGTGCGGGGAAGCGGTACGATCCGGCTGGTTCTGCAAGACCTGCGCCGATTCGCTCGCGCCTGTCAGACCGCCGCGATGCGAAGCCTGTTCACAACCGTATTCAGGAGCTCTTGACTCCTTCGTTTGTTCAAACTGCCGTGGAAGAGCTTTTCATTTCGTGTGTGCGGTGGCGGTCATGCAGTCGCGCGGGATTTTGCGCGATCTTATCCATCGATTCAAATATCGTGGCGAGGTCTGGGTCGGCGACCTCCTGAGCGATTTTCTCACGCAAGGACTTCGCGACCCCAGATTGAACGGCTGCTCTTTCGACGCGGTCGTTCCCGTGCCGCTGCACCCTTTGCGCAGGCGCGAACGCGAGTTCAACCAAGCTGAAGTCCTCAGCCGCGAGCTGACAAGAAAGAGCAAGCTCGCGTTTTGTGAGGCCCTCGTGCGTGTTCGCTACACGGTGACGCAGACGCATTTCGACCGTCGCCGCCGCATGCAAAACTTGCGGGATGCCTTCAAACTTCGCCGGAATGCCACCGTGCAAGGAAAAGACCTTCTTCTCGTTGATGATGTGCTGACGACTGGTTCAACACTCGATGAGTGTGCCCGTGTGCTCTTGACGGCAGGCGCGCGATCTGTGCGGGCGCTTACGGTGGCGCGCGGCTGACAGCGTCCGTGCGCAGGCGCCTGAGGCCGATGCTTCAACGAAGCACAGTCTGAAGGACCTTCAGGTTTTGTTGTCCATTTAATGGATTTTGCCGCGGCTTCGCCTTGCGCTTAGGGCCGCCTTCCGGCAGGCTGGGCCTATCCCGCTTATCATCGCTCTCAATCATGGCGATCTTTCGAAAACCCATTCTCAAACCCATAGGAGGCAAGACTCGCGAAATGCCAGAGGGACTCTGGACGAAATGCCCTTCCTGCGGAGAGGTGATTCACAACCTTGCCCTCGCCGAAAACGTGCGTGTCTGTCCGAAATGCGAGCATCATTTCACCATGAACGCGAGCGAGCGGATTGCCAGCCTAGTAGACCCGGACTCCTTCCAAGAGACCAATGCCAGCCTCACTTCGGTGGACACTCTGGAATTCAAGGGGGTCGCCACCTATGCGGACCGCCTGAAAAGTTACCAGGAAGCGACCGGCCTCAAAGACGCCGTCACTACGGGGACCGCAACAATCAACGGTCATTCCATCGGGCTGGCGGTGATGGATTTTAGCTTTCTCGCTGCCACGATGGGATCAGTTGTCGGAGAGAAGATCACTCGCACCATCGAGTTTTCCACAAGGAAGAAATGGCCGATTGTCATCGTCTGCGCCTCCGGTGGCGCGCGCATGTATGAGGGTATGCTCAGCCTGATGCAGATGGCCAAGACCAGCGGGGCGCTTGCATTGCACAACGGGGCCGGACTTCTCTACCTGACCGTTCTCACCAATCCCACCACGGCCGGCGTCATGGCCAGCTATGCTTCCCTGGGCGACATCATCATCGCCGAACCAAAGAGTATGATAGGTTTTGCGGGGCCGCGCGTCATCAAGGAAACGACTCATCAGGATTTGCCGGACGGATTTCAGACTGCGGAATTTCTCGAGAAGCACGGCCTGATCGACATTGTCACACCGCGTTCAAAACTGCGGATGGTGATCGGTCAGCTTCTCGACTATCTGTCGCCGTTGCGGAAGTGATCTACGAGGAATCGCTGGCGTGGCTTTATTCCACGCAGCAATTCGGCATCAAGCTCGGACTTGAGAATATTCGAGGCTTGCTTGAGGCCCTCGGCGATCCGCGGAAAGATCTGTCCTTTCTGCACGTCGCGGGTACGAATGGCAAGGGCTCGGTTTGCGCGATGTTGGATTCGATCCTCCGAGCCTCGGGTCGCCGGACGGGACTTTACACTTCACCTCATCTCGTGGACTTCCGAGAGCGCATCCGTGTCGACGGAGAAAAAATCCCGCCGCAGGATGTCGCGAACGGTTTAACGATTCTTCGTGAAATATCGGCAGGCTGGAGTCATTCGCCGACATTCTTCGAAATTTCTACCGCGCTCGCTTTGCGCCATTTCGCCGAAGAACACTGCGAATTGGTCGTTTTGGAAACCGGCATGGGAGGCACACTGGATGCAACAAATGCCGTAATTCCAATGGTTTCGGTCATCACGCCCATTGCCATGGACCATACGCGATGGCTTGGGGGCACGCTGGCCGAGATCGCGAGAGAAAAGGCAGGAATTGTCAAATTTGGCGCGCCTGTCGTCAGTGCCGCACAAGCGCCAGAGGCCGCCGCAGCGCTGGCCGAGCGTGCTGCGGCTGCGGGTTCATTCCTGGAATTTATCCAAACACCTTTTGAACGAACAGAGATTGGATTGCGGGGCGTTCATCAAAAGGAGAATGCAGCGTTGGCTGTGGCCGCCTTGCGAGCAGCCGGCGTGATGGTTTCTGATGAGGCTGTTGAATGGGGATTGCGTGATGTCCGCTGGCCCGGGCGTTTTCAGATCGTTGACGAGCGCATCGTGCTTGACGGCTGTCACAACCCCCACGCCGCCGTGCAACTCCTTGTCAATTGGAGAGATGCCTATGGCATGGAAAAGGCGACAGTGATTTTTGGAGCATTGGGCGATAAGGATTACTCCACGATGCTGAGGGTCCTTGAACCGATCAGCCGGGAGGTTTTCCTTGTCCCCCTTTGCAGTGAGCGATCGGCAGCTACGGAAGCCCTTGCGGCAGCCTGCACGGTCAAGCATCGAATCTTTCGCTCGGTAAGTGAGGCATTGGAGGCGTCGCAAGGAAGAACTCTCGTTACGGGCTCGTTGTTTCTGGTCGGCGAAGCGCTGAATTTGCTGGGTATCGAGCTTTAGGGACACCGAACTTTAGCGCGAGCGACGTGTATCGCACTGTGATATAGGGGCAATACAGGCGCGCTCTCGCGTAGCGGAATATATTTGGCTTCGACGTATGATTGGAGGAGCTTGGCGACGAAATCCAACATTCTTAGGGCGTTTTCTTCTCGTGGACGGTAAACTTAAAATCAACGAAATTTATCTCTCCGTTCAAGGAGAGAGCACGCGGGCGGGCCTGCCATGCGTCTTCGTGCGCCTGACGGGGTGCGATTCACGATGCAGTTACTGCGACACAGAATACGCCTTTTATGAGGGGGTCAGGAAATCGCTCCATGAGGTGTTTGCCGAAGTGATGGCCTTCGAGTGCCCGCTTATCGAGATCACCGGAGGAGAACCGTTGCTTCAAAGAAACGTTTTTCCGCTGATGGCCGCAATTTGCGATGCGGATCGAACGGTGCTCATCGAGACCAGCGGCGCGCACGACATCTCTGGAATCGACCCGCGCGTGCATCGAATCGTGGATCTGAAGACGCCCTCGAGTGGCGAGCACGGCAGGAATCTCTATTCGAATATCGCGTTTCTCAACCATCGTGATGAGGTGAAGTTTGTCATTGGATCGCGAGAAGATTACGAGTGGTCGCGGGAACAGATCGGGAGCCACGCGCTGGCGGAGCGTGTCAATGCGGTGCTGCTCAGCCCCGTTTTCGGCCGCATCGAACCGCGCCAGATCGTCGAATGGATGCTGGATGACCGGCTTCCAGCGCGGTTTCAACTGCAGATTCACAAATTCATTTGGGAACCGCGCGCGCGGGGTGTATGAGCCAGCGCCGTGCCTGGATCTTCTTTAAAGATGCGCAAGCGACAGAGTAAGCCGCCAGTTCGGCGAATTTGCATAATCAAGACAACCTAGAGCGTCGGCTCTTCCAGCCAGAGGGAGGTATCCTCGGATGCGATGAGCGACTGGAGGTCGGCTGCGCTGTCGAAGTAAGCGTTAAATGCATCCTGCTGCTCGTGTTGGTAGATAGGCCAGGCAATGAAGAGGGCGGCACAGGCGGCGGCTGGGATGACCCAGCGGAGGAGCGCGGCTATGGAGAACTGCGGGCGTTTTTCTTCACGAACGGCCCTCAGCACCTTCCGCACGAAATAGGGGGAGGCATTAACGCGGCGCGCGCGGCCAAGCATATCCCACAAGGGATCGTTCTCCTTGAAATCATCCATAACGAAGAAACCCTCCTGCTGCGGATAAGTTTCGGGTATTTCACCACTGCGGCGATGCATCCGCACGAAAAAAATTCGTAGCTTTTAGTTAAGCCAAGGCGGCGAATGGCGCCCCAATTTAATGCCGGAAGTGGCGGACTCCGGTGAAGGCCATGGCAAGTCCCCTCTCGTCGGCGGCGGCTATTACCTCGCGATCACGAATAGAACCACCAGGCTGGATAACGCATGTGGCGCCAGCTTCTGCGGCGGCGATGAGTCCGTCAGGGAAAGGGAAGAAAGCATCGCTGCAAAGGGCGCTTCCCTTGAGCGAGAGGCCCGCCTCCTGGGCCTTCAAAATAGCGATACGCGAAGAGTCCACTCGGGACATTTGGCCCGCGCCTATTCCCAGCGTGCGATCCCTGCCGGAGTAGACGATAGCGTTGGATTTGACGTGCTTGACGACCTTCCAGCCGAATTCCATGGCTTCGATCTCGTCCCGGGTCGGTGGCCGCTGGGTGACGACCTTGTGCTCCAGTTCGAGCAGGTTTGCGGAATCTGAATCTTGCACAAGAAGCCCGCCAACAACGGAGCGCACGTCGCGGCTGCGTTCCGGCGGCGGCTTGAGCATCCTCATCAACCGGAGGTTCTTCTTCTTCGAAAGCAGAGAGCGCGCGTCGGAGTTGAATTCCGGACCGATGATGACCTCGCTGAAGATTTCCGAAATTGCTTTCGCCAGGGCCAGCGTGACAGGGCGGTTGCAAACGATGATTCCGCCAAAGGGTGCCCGCTTATCTGTCGCGAAGGCTTTGTCCCAAGCTTCCCGGAGATCAGGGTCGGTGCCGACGCCGCAAGGGTTCGTGTGCTTAAGGATCGCCGCTGCGGGCTTCGTGAACTCCGAGATGAGCTCGGCAGCCGCGCTGATGTCGAGGATGTTGTTGTGTGAGAGCTCCTTGCCCTGAAGTTTCTCAAAATAGGATCCAAAGTCACCGTAAAGCTCGCCGTGCTGGTGGGGATTCTCACCGTAGCGGAGCCGCAATTCCAAGGGCAGGTCGAGGCGAAAAGTCGCAAAGGCTTCCTGTTCGCGGTTGAGAAAGCCGGCGATGGCGCGGTCGTAGGCGGCAGTGGTCGTAAAGGCCTTAATTGCGAGACGCTCGCGCAGTCCGCGGCTCGTGCCGCCGTTCTCCTTTCTCATGTCTTCGAGCACGATGGGGTAATCGGCAGGATCGGTGACGACAGTAACGGACTGGAAATTCTTGGCGGCGCTGCGAATCATCGACGGCCCTCCGACGTCGATTTGCTCAATGGCCTCCGGTAGTGTGGCGTCGCGAGCGATTGCAGCCTCGAAGGGATAGAGGTTTACGACAACAAGGTCGATGGGAAGGAGGCCGTGGGCCTCGGTCTGCTTTTCGTGTTCTTCGTCGCCGCGAAGGTAGAGGAGGCCTCCGTGGATCCTCGGATGCAGAGTCTTGACGCGTCCCCCAAGGATTTCGGGGAAGCCTGTGAATTTCGAGACCTCGACGATCGGGACGCCCTCGGCTTGTAAAGTGCGCCCCGTTCCGCCCGTTGAGAGGATTTCGACCCCGAGCTCGTTCAGCTCTCGTGCAAGATCGACGATGCCGATCTTATCGGAAACGGAGATCAAGGCGCGTTGGATTCTCATGAGGAGATGAGCATTCGTGATGCTGGCGAGAAGAATCGCGGGTGACAAGTGACGAGTGAAAAGTTCTTGCTCATTTGCTGACGGTCGCCACTCATCGCTGCTAATGCCGAGCAAGTACTGGAGCGTTTTTACGACGGGTTTGCAGAACACGTTCGTCTACCGCTGGAACTTTCTTTTGAGGTCACTTTTCGGTATCGTCCCACTGGCCGGAACGGTCTTCATTTGGCGGGCGCTCTTCGAATCTCGCGGAGAGGATATACGGGGTTACAGCTTCGGACAGATGGTCTATTATTTTCTTGTTGTCCTGCTCGTGGACAACCTCGTGACGCCGACGGACGACGAATGGCAGATCGCTGCTGAGATTCGCGAGGGACAAATCAATAATTTTCTTTCAAAGCCGATTGATCACCTGGCTTACCGCACAAGTCTTTTTTTGAGTGCTCGCCTGCTCTACACGGGGGTGACGATTCTTCCGGTGATAGGGGTTTTTGCCTGGTTCCGTGAATTCATCGTCCTCCCGAGCGATCCCCTCACTTGGCCGCTGTTTCTTGTGTCGCTATTGATGGCAGGGGCCATTCAATTCTTGATCGCTTACGCGATTGCCATGCTCGCGTTCTGGATTCTTGAAATTTCAACCATCGTTTTCATCCTTTACTCGTTTGAATACTATCTGAGCGGACGATTGTTCCCGCTCGACGTCATGCCTGACGCCATGCGCACCGTTATGATGTTCCTGCCATTTACCTATGAACTCTACTTCCCTGTTGCCGTGCTAATGGAGAAGGTGCGCGGCGTGGAACTGTGGATGGGGCTTGCCATCCAGGCGGGATGGGTCATCGCCTGTTTCGTGGCGGCACGGCTGATGTGGCGCGCCGGTTTGCGCAGGTACGAGTCGGTCGGAGGATAGAATGACCTTTTTGATTGTCTTCGCCAGCCGGTCTCCTTATCATCGCTAGAGGGAGTGTCAAGTGGCTACTCAAAACACAGTCAATTGCCGGGCAGAATGAAATATCGTACCAAAGTGATCGTCCTGCTCATGGCGATGGTATTCGTGACGACAGGCATTTCGATCGGGATTCTGTATTGGTACTTCGAGCGTCTGATGCGCGACCAAATGGGAAGCCAGGTGCTGAGCGTCGCGGCAACGACCGCCGCGTTTCTTGACGGAGATCTTCACACGGCCCTCAAGGCGCCGGGGGATGAAAATTCCGCCGCCTACGTCACGCTTCGAGATGCGATTCGTCGCGCGCGCGACGCCAATCGCCGTGATGACTTCTATGTCAAATATGCCTACACGTTAACGGTGGATCCCGAGAAGGCCGACCTGATTAAGTTTGGGGTCGATGTGGAGGAGAACACGGAGATAGTCGCCGCCATCGGCGAGGCCTACCGCTCAAAGCTCAACAACCCGTTTAGTATCGATAAATACCAGTATGATAAGGTTTTCAGTAAAGACGACTGGGGCGAATTCCTTACCGCAAACGCGCCGATCAAAGACAAGGAGGGCAATGTCGTTGCCGCTCTCGGAATCGATGTTGAGTCGAGCCAGGTAATCCGCAAAACAGCGAGTATTCTTACGATCGCGCTGATTACGCTTGGCGCGGCGTTGCTCATCGCTCTGGCAGTCGCAATCATCCTTGCGAATCGTGCGAGCAAACCGCTGGATGAACTGCGGAGAACGGTTGAGGCGATCGGCAGCGGCGATCTCAGCGCTCGCGCGAACCTTCGTTCGAAAGATGAATTTGGCATGGTCGGCGAGGCAATCAATTCGATGGCGGAGGGGTTGCAGGAGAGGCGGACGCTCTTGTCATCGATCGAGCGATACGTTCCCTACAAGGTGGTGGAGTCGATTCTTCACTCCCCAGAGTCGCCGACCCTCAAGGGCGAGCGGCGCAAGCTGACCGTGCTGGTTTCCGACCTGCGAGGGTTCTGCAAAATCGCCGAGGGCAGGCAACCAGAGGAGGTTGTGACTTTCTTGAATCGTTGTTGCGAGGTGATGAGCGAGGTAATCGAGCGCCATGGCGGCACGCTCGATAAATTCGTTGGTGATGGAATGATGGCCACTTTTGGTTCGCCGAATGATGATCCGTATCAGGAAGAGCGTGCGGTCAGGGCCGCGCTCGATCTTCAGGAAAAAATCAGTGAGCTCTCTGAGAAGTGCGAGAAGGAAAATTGGCCCGCGATCAACGTCGGGATCGGGGTGCATTCCGGATACGCGGTGGTGGGCAGCATGGGATCGAGCCGGCATCTGGAGTACACAGCCATTGGCGAGACAGTAAACACTGCGCACTATCTCGAATCTGCTACCAAGCAATTCGGCGCGAATATTCTGATCAGCCAGTACACCTACAACGCTATCCGTGGGCAGTTCAACGTGAAGCAGCTCGGCCAGGTCAGCGTCAAAGGACACGCCGAACCTATGGTTGTTTATTCAGTAGAAGGTCAGCGCGAGATGGCGGGCATTACAAGGGGCAATGAGTGACAAGATCCGCGTTGGCGATTGTTGTTTTGGTAAAGGGGTCTTCGCCCGTTCGATAATTCGCAAAGGCGAGGAAATCCTCCGCTTTGCCGGGCCTTTGATCAACCTTGAAGAGGCGATAGCCAAAGGCGCGCGGCAATGTGATCCGCTCCAGATCGGGCCGCGACTTTACGTGGACATCCAACCGCCGGGGGTACTCGTCAATCACTCCTGCGCACCAAACGCAGGAATTCGCGATGACGTGAGATTGATCGCCATTGCGGATATTATCGCCGGAGAGGAGATTTTCTATGACTACTCGACCACGATGAATGAAGATCACTGGACGCTGGCGTGCTTCTGCGGAAGCACCCTCTGCCGCGGGAATGTTGGCGATTTTAAGCACCTGCCTTTGCACACGCGCCGAAGGTATCTGCGTTTGGGGATCGTGCAGGCCTACCTCGCGCGCCGGTTCGCCCGCCTTGCGAGCAACAAGCCGGAGTGTCGAAAATTGCAGAGCGAAATCTGGGCGGCAGCCCGATAGGTCATGCTCGCTGCCTTGAAGCGAGAACCTGCGCGGGGGCTTTTGATCCGCCAATTTTGGATTCTTGTCTTCGCAACATTGACGGTTTAATCCGGGCGTCATGTGGATTGTGTATGCCCTTGCAGCGTCGATCATCTGGGGGATAAGCTACGCGGCCAGCGGCAGGGTGATCGAGCGTGGCATGACGCCGCTGGTTTTTTTCTTCCTGTATACTCTTTTCGGCGCGGCTGCCGCCGCGGCGACACTAACTATTACGGGCAAGACAGGGACTCTATTTTCCGAGTTCCGCGCCTTGGGGGAAGATTGGGTCTGGCTTGTGGTCGCGGTTGTGTCTTCGGCCGCCGGTGCGCTCCTCATTTACATCGCCATCGGGGAGAAGAATGCCACGCTCGCTTCGTTGATCGAAATTTCCTACCCGTTTTTCGTGGCGGTATTTGCGTGGCTTTTTTTCCGTGAAACGCAATTCAGCTGGCCGACCATCCTCGGCGGTGTGTTGATTCTTGGTGGGGTGGGAGTCGTTTTCCTCGGGGAAAGGCATTGAACACATTCCGCCACCTGAAGGCTTCGGCCATGAGAGTGCTAACGGCCCCCCTTCGCTGATCAAATTAATTGGTGCAATTGCGCAACCGTGGGAGCAACGAGATGTTTTTCTCTTGCCAGAGAAGGAGGGCAAAATAGCCTCCCGGGATCGAATGAGAAGGTGTTTTTTTTCGGCGGCATTTGCCTGGCTGGCCTGGGTGGCCTGCGCCTTGGGGCAGTTCGGAAGCTTTGGGGACGTGCCCGTATCGATTACCGCCGACGGCGAGACGAAATTCGAAGGTGGCGTGGCTGTTGCCGAAGACAACGTTCAGATCCACTATGGTGATTACAGCATCTATTGCGACTACGCGGAATACAATCCGGACACTCGCGACGTGCTGCTTATTGGCAACATCCGCCTCTACACACCCAGAGAGGTGCTCGTCGGGCAGCGCGCGCTTTTTAATCTTGAGACAAAGCAGATGCGCGCGCTCGAGTTCTCAGGGGCTCATTTTCCGCTGCTTTTTCGCGCATTTAGTTTGCGCGCCCCTTCGCTGCGCGAATTCCGCGTCAGAGACGCCATCTTCACGACCGACGATTCGTCGAAACCTGATTTTCATGTCCGATCGAAAAGCGTCCGCATCTATCCGGACAGCAGGGTCGTTTTTTCCAATTCAACCGTCTATATCGGCCAGACGCCGATCTTTTGGTTTCCGTATATCTTTGCCAATATCGACAACACCGGCTTCGAGTTCCTGCCGGGCTTCTATTCGCCCTGGGGGGCTTATTTGCTGACAGCCTACAGCTTTCCAATCGGAACCGGGGACAGCGTGATCGGAAAGGTGCATGTCGATCTTCGCTCAGAGCTTGGAGCGGCCTTTGGATTCGATACAAAGTTCAAATATGGAAAGGACGATCGCAGCTACGGCGACTTCATTTCTTACTATGCCTTCGACACGCAGCCTGACCAAGCTTTGGCCGGGGAGCCGCCGGAGAAGGGCGACGAGGGCCGTTACCGGGTGACGTTCAAGCATCGTCTGTTTTTGACCGACGACATTTACGCGACAGCGGACATCAATCTGCTCAGCGACGTCGATTTCCTTGAAGACTACTTTCCGGGTGAATTCCGTCTCGATCCGCAGCCCGACAGCTATCTCTCTCTCACAAAATGGGATGAATTTTACACGCTCACCCTCCTCGGACGCTGGCAGATCAACGACTTTCAAGATACCACCGAGCGCCTGCCCGAACTCGTATTCGATTTTAAGCAGCACCGATTTTTTGGCCTGCCGGTCTATTATGACGGCGAGACAAGTGCCGGCCAATACAAACGGGCCTTTGGAGTAGGGCCGGAATTTTCCGGGCTCGATTTTCCCGACTACAATTCCTTTCGCTTCGACACCTACCACCAGCTTTCCTTTCCAGCCCAATTTTTTGGGTGGCTCAACATCACTCCCCGGGCAGGCTTTCGTGCCACTTACTACAGCAACAGCGGGACCTTCCAGAGTTTTGGTGGTCAGTTCACGGAAATCGATCCGGTCACGGGGCTTGTGCAGGTCGTCTCCACTCCGTCCATCGAAAGTACGCCTCTCAATTCACCCACCCCGAATCTTCAAAAGGGCGGATCCATCTTTCGGCCTGTGGCCAACTTTCGGCTTGGAAGTATCTGCCAAAGCCTCCAAGGCCTACGAACGCGTGCAGTCCCGATGGCTCGGACTCGACGGACTTCGCCACGTTGTTCAACCCTATGCAAACTATTCTCTTGTCGGCAATTTCGGTCCAAGCCCTGAAGAGATTCTTCAATTCGACCGCGTGGTGCCGTCGACTCAGTTGCTCCCGATAGACTTTCCGCAGTTTACCGCCATCGACACAATTGACACCTGGAACATCCTGCGCATCGGAGTGCGCAACAGGCTGCAAACCCGCCGGGATCAGGGCACGCATCAATGGATGACACTCGACACCTTCATGGATGTGAACTTCGACAATCCCTACTCGGACGCCGACGTGTCCAACCTATTTAATGTCTATTCCATCCGGCCGGTTCCCTGGTTTACTGTGACCGTTGCGTCGCAGCTCCCGATTGTCGACGAGGGATTCACGGAATTTAACAGCGGCTTTAGTGTGATGCCGACTCGCAATCTCTCATTCCGGGTCTCCCATCAGTATATCGTCGACAACCCGTTTTTCGCGGACAATAGCCAGATCGACTTCTACGCGTACTGGCGCATAAACGACAATTGGGGAGTCAGCCTCTACGAGCAGTACGAATTTGTTTCACAAATCTGGCAGTATCAACGCTACATGATTCATCGTGATCTCTCGAGTTGGGTTGCCTCACTAGGAACCCAGATCCGCGATAGCCAGGGCCAAGATCAGCCAGACTTTGGTGTTCTCTTCATCCTGACGCTTAAAGACGCGCCGCAGGTCACTCTGCCCATCTCATTCGACACGGCAACTTCGCCCATTGAGCCTGGAGCCAGCGCAAACTAGATCAATTACCAATTGCCCTTCCATTGCTCGGTTTCTGGCGAAGCGCACCGTGAAAAGAGGTCGAAGAAATTAGTTCCGCTCCGCCTTTCGTCGCCCGGATACTGATAGCCGTAGTTTTCGCCAAATGGATCCACGACGTTGCCGGCATTGGTCATGGACTTGTTGAATTCGAAATAGACCTTGCCCGTATTGGGCATGAGATTGTTTAGCAAGAAGCTATTGTTCGCCGGCGCATTGACCCCGTTGACGTTGGTACCCAGCGGATAGGATCCGTTATCCGCCTTATAATTTTCCAGGGCGACGGTAAGTGCGGCGATCTCGGCCTCCGCGCGCGACGTTGCTCCCCTTCTCTGAATGTAGCCCGCAGTGTTCAAGATTAGGCCGGCAAGGATTGCGATGATCGCGATGACCACCAAGAGCTCGATGAGCGTGAACGCACGCTTCGCCGGCAGCCGCTGTTCCATAAGATCTACGACTGTTGCTGCATGCCGCTGATAATGCTTATCAGCGGGAGGAATAGAGCGATGACAATAGTCCCCACGACCACAGCGAGAAAGACGATCATGATTGGCTCCAGCAGCGAAGTAAGACCGGACACCGCGCTGTCCACTTCGTCATCGTAGACTTCCGCGATCTTCAAAAGCATTTCTGGTAGCTGTCCGGTCTCCTCGCCGACGTCGATCATGCTGATGACCATTGGGGGAAAAACTCCGCTTGCCTCAAGCGGATGGACGATGGACTCTCCTTCCTTCACGCTATCGTGAACTTTCGAAACCGCGTTGGCAATGACTGTATTTCCGGCCGTTTCCCGCGTGATATTGAGGGCTTGAAGAATGGGAACACCGCTCGTGACAAGAGTGCCGAGCGTGCGGCTGAATCGCGAGATGGCGTTCTTGCGGGTTAGGTCTCCAAAGAGAGGCGCTTTCAGTTTGAGAGTGTCAAGGACAAGAGCGCCTTTCGCAGTCTTTCCAATGAATCTGAGGAGGATCGTGATTCCCACGACGGCTCCGATGATTAGGAAGACATTGTCTTTCACGGCGCTGCTGGCGCCGATGACAAATTGGGTAAGCGGAGGCAGCGGCTTTCCACCAAGCATGTCCGCAAAAATCGCTTGAAACTTCGGCACGATAAACACGAGCAGGAAACCCAGAATCAGAATGGCGATAAGCAAAACGATGATCGGATAGAACATCGCCGAAACAACCTTGTTCTTGATCTTTTGTGCTTTTTCCTGAAACTCGGCAAGGCGCAGCAGAACCAGCTCAAGGACGCCGCCGAGTTCGCCCGCCTTCACCATGTTGACGTAGAGCTTGTTGAAAATCCTGGGATGACCGGCAAGACTTTCGGAAAAGGTCCCGCCACCCTGGACCCCTTCAGCCAGGCTCACGATGACCCTGCGCAGTAGCGGATCGCGCTCCTGTTTGGCGAGAACAGTCAACCCGCGCAGGAGCGGAAGGCCCGCATCGATCAGTGTTGCAATCTGGCGGGTGAATATCATCAGCGTTTTCCCCTTGATTGTTTTTCGCTCGAGGAATGGCAGGGAGATGCTGATCTGTTTCTGCGCGGAGGCAGGTTGCTTGGCCGCGGCCCTCACCGCTTTGGCCATCTTTCCACCTTTGCCTTCCTCAGCGATCGCCTTTGGAAAATAACCCGCCTGCCTCAGTTGCCCCACCGCGTCATTTTGCGACTCGGCTTCGATCACGCCGGAAGCTTCTTGTCCACGGGAGTCAAGGGCAACGTAGTTGTATCGCGGCATGATAAGGTTTAGGGGTGGAATTAATGTAGTAAAAACGTTTAAAATTCGCGGCTTCCCCTGTCGAGCACAGATTCCCTCAATTCGCGAGAAAAGGATTCTCGCGTCGCTCCCATCCGATCGTGGTAGCCGGCCCGTGGCCTGGAAGAACGGTTATGGTGTCCTCAAGGGGGAGCAATTTTCGCCGAATGCCTTCGAGGAGCAAGTCTCTATCCCCTCCGGGAAGATCCCAACGCCCGACGCCCCCGCGGAAAAGAACGTCGCCGCCGATAATGATCTTCTCATCCAGAAGATGAAAACACAGGCTTCCGGGACAATGTCCCGGCACGTGGTAAATGCGCACGGGCGCACCGAGCAGTTCGGCGGGTCCGTTTTCGTCAAGCAGCAAGTCGGCTTCGAAAGGATCGATTTCCAATCCGAAGCCCCAGCGGCGGAAGAATTCGCGATCCCTCACCATGGGCGCGGTTTCGGGGTGCATTGCGGTCTTGCAACCGTGGCGCTTGATGATTGCAGCGGCGTCAGCGACGTGGTCAAAGTGACCATGCGTGAGCACCAACAGATCCACCCGTTCGTCCGCGAATGCAGAATCTGCCCCTTGCGGCGCGTCGAAAAGAATGCCGCCAGCCGGCGCGTGATAGTAGAAACAATTGGTGTCGAACACGCCACCGGTAAAGGTTTTGAACCGATTCATGAGAAAATGGTCAGAGAAAAAGTGATGTCGAAGTTTGATTTTTGGAGTTCTGTCTGCAAGTTTTTCACGTCTCATTCAATGAAGCGCGCGTTATCAGGTTTGTTTTGTGCTGTAGCAATTGTTCTTGCGGGCTTCATTCCTGCGCCTCTTGATGCCCGCAGTTCTGTCGATCCCGGGCAAGTGGCGATCTCGGTCGCGCGGTGGCTCGAACAAGGTCATTACACCCGTGAGAAACTGGACGAGAAGATGTCTGGCAGGTTTCTTCAGACCTACCTTACAACGCTAGACTACAACAAGCTGTACTTCATACAGCCGGATATTGACGAATTCGGGAGCAAGTATTCCGCTACGCTGGGCGACAGTGTCTTGCGGGGAGATCTTGAGCCTGCGCGCGAAATCTTTGCCCGTTTCAGGCAGCGCGTGGAAGATCGCGTGGCCAAGAACAAGAAGCTTGCTCAGAAAAAATACGCTTTCGACAGCAGCCGCACGGTGGAGATCAACCGTCAGGACGCTCCATGGCCCAAGAATCAGGAGGAAGCGGATCGAATTTGGCAAAGCCGCATCGAAGCAGAACTTCTCAAGGAAACCCTTGCGGAACTCAAACTCAGGCCGCCACAGGAAACGGTGACCCGCCGATATGACCAGGTTCTCCGCAACGTTCGCGAGATGGAGGATAACGATGTGGTTAAGACGTTTCTCAGCGCTCTGGCGCAGACCTACGACCCGCATTCAGAGTATCTTAGCCCGTCCGATCTGGAGAATTTCCAGATCTCGATGAAACTCTCGCTGGTCGGTGTTGGCGCCGTGCTTTCTTCCGAAGACGGTTATGCGAAGGTCAAGGAAATTGTCCCCGGCGGACCGGCTGACCGCGACGGTCGTCTGACAGTGAGCGACCGCGTTGCCGCGGTAGCGCAGGGAGATGGAGAATTCGAGGATGTTGTTGATATGAAGCTCGACAAGGTCGTCGAGAAAATCCGCGGCAAGAAGGGAACCCTTGTCCGACTGCTCGTCATCCCCGGTGACGCGACGGATCCCTCCAAGAGGAAGATTGTCGAGATTCGACGGGACGAGGTGAAGCTTAAGGACCAGGAAGCCAAAGCGGAAGTGCTCGACCTTGACGAAAACGGGGGGCGTCCGATCCGCATTGGCTGGATCACTCTTCCTTCGTTTTATGCAAACATGGAGAATCGGGGCACCCCAAAGAGCACCACGGAGGACGTGGCCCTGCTCATCGCGCGACTAAAGCGAGAAGGAATTCAGGGTCTTGTCATTGACCTTCGCCGCGATGGGGGAGGCTCGCTCGAAGAAGCCATTAACCTCACGGGTCTATTCATCCCCAAGGGACCGGTTGTTCAAGCCAAGGATTCCAACGGAAAAATCACCGTCTCGCAGGACACCAATCCCGTTCTCGCCTACAGCGGCCCGCTCATCGTGCTGACCAATCGCCTGAGCGCTTCCGCGAGCGAGATTTTTGCCGCTGCGCTGCAGGACTACGGCCGGGCTGTAGTCATTGGTGACGAGCGCACCTTCGGCAAAGGCACCGTGCAAACCGTTCTCGACCTCGGTCGTCTCATGTCTCCATTCAGCCTTGGTACCGCCGATGCAGGTGCATTGAAATTGACGATTCAAAAATTCTACCGCGTCCGGGGAGGGTCGACCCAGCTCAATGGCGTGGAGTCGGACATGATTTTGCCATCTCTGACCGACAATTCCGAGATCGGCGAGGGATCACTGAAGAACAGGCTTGCTTACGATGAGGTCGCGCCGGTGAAGATCGCGGATTCGATGGCAGCGACGCCGCTTTTCCTCAACCAGCTCAAGGCGCGTTCAGCCCCGCGCGTCGCCGCCGATCCGGAGTTTCTCTACACGATGGAGGATATGCGTCGCGTTCGGGAAAAGATTGCCGAGAATACGATCTCAATCAATGAGAAGGTTCGGCGCAAGGAACTCGTTGAGGACAAAAAACGAAAGGAATTGCGAGAAAAAGAAAGGCAATCGCGCGGACCGGCGCTGGAAGTGCAGGCCTACGAGCTTACCCTCGATGACCTCGCGGCTCCGAAATTGCGTCCAGTTGCCTTCGACCGCAAACAGGATAAGAACTTGCTCGATTCGGACGACGATGAGGCTGAGACCAAGAAAGCGACTCCTGAACCTGACCCCATTCGTAACGAATCATTACGCATCATGCGGGATCTCATTGAACTTAACCAGCAAATGAAGACTGCCAGCATCCAAAATGATAGTCCGCTTTAAGACATCGGATTCTTGTTTGGCACGACTAGCGATCTATTGACAGGAAAGCGTCAATTTGTGAACATCCATTGTTATACGGCGCGATACTGCTGCGCCGAACCCGTAAACTCCCATGTCTGAGCCTAAGAAGGAAACTGTGCGCATTGTGCTTCCTCCGCGTCGGGACGGTCAACCGCCGGCATCGAGCTCTCGCGAGACTGCGATGATTAACCTGCCGCCGAAACCGATTCTGAAGCCCGGCGCTCCTGAGTCGGTTTCTGCGCCGCCCCCTGCGGGCGAGCCGCCCGCATTTCCGCCGCTGCCCAAGCCGTCTTTCGCTCCGAAGGCCCCTCAAGTTCCAGGGTTATCCGTTCCGCCCCTCGCTCCCAAGCCACCCTCGATTGCGGGAGTGGCACCTCCCGCTCCCAGACCGCCTTCCTTAGCGCCCATTGCTCCGAAGCCGCCTTCCGTGGTTGGGGTTCCTCCTGGCTTGCCAAAATCGGCTTCGTTCGCTGGGCCGCCGCCGCTCGCTCCGAAGCCGGCGGGTACGGCAATGCCGTCGGCCTCGATCCCTCCGTCGGCGGGCAAGGCGCCATCCGTAGCGGGCGTGCCCGCAGCTGTACCGGCTTCGCTCTCAGCGGAGAGCAAGAAGGAGACGGCGAAGGTTCCGCCCAGCACATCGGGTCCAAGGCCGGGGTTGCCCCAGGCGTCGGTGCATTTGCAAAGGAGGCCGGGCGCGTCATCCACGGCCTCGAGCTCGGCCATTACGGTTGCACCTCAAGTTCAAACCGAAGGGGGAGCAGGCTTGGTGGTGGGTGTTCTTGCGCTTGCAGCTTCGCTGATCGCAGTTGGTATCCAAGTCTGGATGTTCCTCTAGTTCGGACCGCGGAAGGCTGATGGCTGGCACCAGCCGGGTCAGTACATTTCCCTGTCAGATTCTGGCTTTTTCCTGTGCGTCTGCTATTCTTTGAGCGTTATGGCTAGTGAAAACGTAGTAGAGCTAAACGATCTCAATTTCGACAGCGTTATTTCGAAAGCTTCGGAACCGTTGCTGGTCGACTTTTGGGCTCCATGGTGTGCGCCATGCCGTATGCTGACGCCGGTAGTCGAGGAAATCGCCGGGGAAAGCGCTGGAAAATTCACGGTCACCAAAGTCAATGTGGACGAGTCGCCCGTCCTCTCGGAGAAATTCGGCATTCGCAGCGTTCCTACATTGCTTTTTTTCAAGGCCGGGGAGAAACGGGACCAAACGGTCGGCGTCCTTGGAAAAGCCGAAATTCTCCGCCGGCTTCAGGCTCTGGCCTAATCAGAATTGTTTTGGAAGGGAGCCGATTGAAGCCCTTCGTCAACTGACATTAGCTGCCTGATGGCTGCGGTTCCCTTCGTTCACCTGCATTGCCACACGGAATATTCCCTGCTGGACGGTGCGATTCGGACGAAAGACCTTGTCAGAAAGGCCGCTGAATGCGGAATGCCGGCGGTCGCCATTACTGATCATGGCAATCTCTACGGTGCGATCGAGTTTTATCAAGCGGCGGAAAAGGCTGGAATTCGGCCGATCGTCGGCTGTGAGGCGTACGTGGCGCCCGGTTCGCTGCGGGATCGCAACGCCTCTTCCGCAAAGGAAGCCGCCTTCCATCTGACCCTGCTCGCGGTCAATGCGACTGGCTATCGCAATCTGGTCAAGCTCATTACCGCCGCGCATCTCGAGGGCTTCTATTACAAGCCCCGAGTTGACAAGGAATTGCTGGCGAGCTATTCGCGGGGAATCATAGCGTTGAGCGGCTGTCTCAAGGGCGAGGTCAACAGCAGGCTGCTTGCGGGCGATTCGGCCGGTGCAAGAAAAATCGCCGGTCAGTATCGCGAGATTTTCGGACGGGACGAATTTTTCGTGGAATTGCACGATCATAGCCTCGACGCTCAGCGCCGCTGCAATCCCGAATTGGTGCGGATCGCTCGTGAGCTGGATTTGGGGCTGGTTGCCGCAAATGACGTGCATTTTTTGGAACGCGGACATCATGATTCGCATGACGTGATGCTCTGCATCGGGACCGGGGCGATGGTGTTTGATGAAAAGCGGATGCGATACGCGCCCGAACTCTATTTTAAGAGCGGTGAAGAGATGGCTTCACTTTTCAGGGAAGTTCCGGAAGCGCTGACCAATACCGTGCGCATCGCCGAAAGGTGCGAGATCAAGCTCGAATTCGGGCAGCCAAAATATCCCGCCTTTGAAGTGCCCGCCGGGAGGGCGCGGGAGGAATATTTTCGTGAGTTGTGCTGGCGCGGACTCCATGAGCGATACGGCCAAAGGGCGGAAGCCGATCGGGATCTCCGTGAGCGCCTTGAATACGAACTCTCCGTCATCGAAAAGACCGGATTTGTCAGTTATTTCCTGATCGTTTGGGACTTCATCAACTATGCCAGACTGAAGGGAATTCCTGTTGGGCCGGGGCGGGGTTCCGCGGCGGGATCCCTGATCGCCTACGTTCTGCGCATCACTGATATCGACCCGCTGCGCTACGGCTTGATTTTCGAACGCTTTCTGAACCCCGAACGCGTTAGCCCGCCCGATATCGATGTCGATTTCTGCATGGAGCGCCGCGGGGAAGTCATTGAGTACGTGCGGCGAAAATATGGCGAACGCTGCGTCTCGCAGATTGTTACATTCGGCACCCTTGGCGCAAAGAGTGTGGTGCGCGATGTTGGCCGCGTTCTCGGCTGGAGTTATACGGACGCGGACCGGCTCGCCAGGATGATCCCGAACGAGTTGAATATCTCTCTTTCCGGCGCTGCTGAGAAAAATTCCGAGCTTCGAGCGGCGCTTGATAGCGAGCCCGCTACCCGTCAGCTCTGGGATCATGCACTCGTCCTTGAGGGTCTGAGTCGCAACACAGGCATTCACGCTGCCGGTGTTGTCATTGGTGATCGGCCGCTCGATGAATACATCCCGCTGTGCCGTGGCAAGGACAACGAAGTCATCACTCAATTCGAGATGAATGCGCTTACGGAGCTCGGCATGCTCAAGATGGACTTCCTCGGTTTGCGGACGCTCACCGTTCTTGAAGAGACAGTGCAGAGGATTCGGGAGGTGGAACCGGAATTCGATCTCACCGCCATCCCGACCGATGACCAGAAGGCGTTCGGCATTTACAATCGAGGTGAAACCCTCGGCGTCTTCCAGATGGAGGGCGGGGGCATTACCAACTGCTGCAAGCGCTTTGACGTGCGTTCCATCGAGGACATTATTGCCATCGGCGCCCTCTATCGGCCCGGACCAATGAGGTTCATCGACGATTACATCGCGCGCAAAAAAGGCCAGAAAAGTATCGAATACGCCCATCCGCTTCTTGAGCAGGTCTGTGCCGAGACCTATGGAATCATGGTTTATCAAGAGCAGGTTCAGCGGGCCGCCAATGTGCTTGCGGGCTATTCCCTCGGCGAAGCCGACCTTCTCCGCCGCGCAATGGGCAAGAAGGATAGGGAAAAAATGGGCAAGGAACGCAGTCGCTTTGTCAAGGGTTGTCGTCGTGTCAATGGAATCCCCGAAGCCACCGCCGACGCGATCTTCGACTTCATTGCGCGCTTTGCGGAATACGGTTTTAACAAGTCGCACAGCGCCGCCTACGGTTGGATTTCTTATCAAACTGCCTACCTCAAGGCCCACTACCCGGTTGAGTTCATGGCGGCGCTGTTGACGCACGACGCTTCAACGACCGACCGCATCGCCGAGGTCATCGGAGAGTGCTCGCGAATGCGCATTAAGATTCTTGCCCCGAATGTCAATTCCAGCAGCCTGCATTTTACGCCGGAAGACTCCGGCCAGGGAATGGCAATCCGTTTTGGCCTCGCCTCGATCAAGAATGTCGGCGCCGGCGCGATGCGGTGTGTCATCGAAGAGCGCGGTAAGTCGGGCGCATTCCGCTCTCTTGAGGACTTCTGCGCTCGTCTTGACTCCCACAACGTGAACAGGAAAATTTTGGAAAGTCTTGTGAAATGCGGCGCATTCGATTGCTTCCGAAAATCCCGAGCACAGCTTTTTGTCGATCTCGATCAGGCGGTGTCTTCTGCGGCGGCTCTTCAACGTGATCGTGCTAGCGGGCAGGGGGCCTTGTTCGACAGGCTGGACGTTCAGTCACCGCAAACCGCGGCTCTGCACCTTGTCGATCCGTGGCCTCGCAATGAAATGCTGGCCTATGAGAGGGAGTTGCTCGGTTTTTACCTTACCGGGCATCCGCTGGAAGCCTATGCTGGCCATTTCGACAATCCGAAGATCACATCGATCGCTGCGGCTCAGCAAATCGAAGAGCCTTCGACGGTTCGTCTCGCTGGCATCGTGTGTTCGGTCGAGAAAAAGTTTACCAAGAAGGACGGCAGGTCCTTCGCCGTTCTTGTCTTGGAGGATTTCACTGGACAGATCGAGATGACGGCTTGGGACGATGTTTTCACCGAGCATCAGGGGCTTCTTCATCCTGGAGCGATTGTCGCCATCACCACACGTCTGATACGACGGGACGATACCATTCGAGCCACCGCCAGCGCATTGTCCGCTTTGAAGCCGAAGGCCTCTGTGAAACCTGTCCGCCTTCGGTTTGCTCGAGCAAAGCTTTCGGAAGGCGTCTTGCCAGAGATACTGGAGGCCGTTAGAAGGTTTCCGGGCAAACGGCCGCTCATCATAGAGATCGTGAATGATGACGGGCTTTCCTTTGAGTTCCGAGCCTCCGACGGCCTCGCGGTAGGTGACGCGAGCGGACTGCAAACCGCTGTCCTTCAATTTACTGCGATAGAAAATGGGGCGGCTTGAGTTCTCCGTTATTGATTGTCCCGAGGCTTCAGGATAGCGTTCGCGTTTCCATGAAGACCATTTTTGTCACTGGCGGAGCAGGGTACATTGGCAGTATTTGCGTCGAGCAGTTGCTCAACGAAGGCTATGAAGTCGCGGTCTTCGACAACTTGACTGAGGGTCACCGAAAGGCGGTTGAGCCTCGCGCAGAATTTTTCCAAGGTGATTTGGCCGACAGGACTGTTGTCAAGCATGCAATCGGCGAAGTGAAACCCGACGCCGTGATGCATTTTGCCGCCAATGCTCTCGTCGGCGAGTCGATGCAGAATCCGTCGAAGTATTTTCGCAACAATGTCGCCAATGGCGTGAACCTGCTGGATGCCGCGGTGGAGCACGGAGTGACGAAGTTTGTTTTTTCATCGACATGCGCAACTTTTGGTATTCCCGAGCGCGTCCCGATCGATGAATCGCTTCCGCAAGTTCCCATCAATCCTTACGGCGAATCGAAGCTGCTGTTCGAAAAGATTCTCCGATGGTACGACGAGGTTCACGGCCTCAAGTATGTGGCCCTCCGCTACTTCAATGCGGCGGGTGCAACCGAGAAGTATGGCGAGGATCATCGGATCGAAACGCATCTGATTCCGAATGTTCTCAAGGTGGCTCTCGGCCAGCGCGAAGCAGTGGATATCTACGGGACCGATTACCCTACGCCGGACGGCTCGTGCATTCGCGATTACATCCATATCCTCGACCTCGCGCAGGCGCATATCCTTGCACTCAAAGCTGCTAAGAGCGAGCGATTCAACCTTGGAACCGGTGGCGGAACATCCGTCAAGGAAGTGATCGATACTTGCCGGGCGGTCACTGGCAAGGACATTAAGGCCGTCGAAAAGCCGCGGCGGCCCGGCGACCCTCCGCGCCTGATTGCCTCCTCGGACGGGATCAGGAAGGCCCTCGGATGGCAGCCAAAGTTCCAGGACATTCGCACCATCGTCGAAAGTGCCTGGGCCTGGCACGTCAGGAATCCAGGCGGTTACGGAGACTAGTTTTTTGGCTCCGCCAGCTGCGTGCAAGCGCCGAAGCGCTTGGGCCCGCGACAGGCGTCCGGCTAACCAGGAAGCGTCAGAGGGCAATTGCGCATCATTTGCGCCCCTAGGGCCGCTGTGCTAAGCGAAGGAATGCTCCGCTGGATTTTCCTTCCTCTGCTGGCCTTTGCAGCGCACGCGCAGGTCTACGAAGGCAAGACACTCGTGACGGCGTCGCTGGTGTCGGACACAGCGGGTATTGTTCCGGGCAAGCCTTTTGAGGTCGGCGTGCTCCTGGAGATGGCGCCTCGCTGGCACACATACTGGGAGTATCCCGGCGACGCTGGGCTTCCAACCGCAATAGCATGGACGCTTCCTGAAGGATTTGTTGCAGGGCCTATTCAATGGCCTTTGCCGGATCGTGTGATCGAGCCCGGAGAAATCGAGGTGTATGCCTATAAGGACAAGGTTCTCCTGCTGACCGCAATCGTTCCTCCCGCCAAGATTGCCGAAAAGACGGTGACACTGCGCGCCAAGGTCGATTGGCTCGTCTGTGAGGAGATTTGTATTCCCGGTTCGGCAGACTTGGAACTCTCTCTTCCAGTTACCAACGAAGCCACGGAAGCAAACGCAGAGCTCTTTTCAGCTTTTCGCAAGCTACTTCCCGCCGCCACGCCTGCGCCGTATCAACTCAAATGGACGAGGAACGGCAACCTCCTCGAACTGAGCGTGAACGGCTTGAAGGATGCAAAAGCGGTGGATCTTTTCCCGCTCCCAGCGAAGGGCGAGCAAATTGGCCACCCGCAAGGCGGGCCGATTCAAAACGGCGCTGCGACGATAAAGTTTGAAAATCCGGGCGACTTGCGTGGCGTGCTGGTCGTAGAGACCAAAAGCGGGCGTCAAGGCTGGCTTGTTTCTTCGAGCGAACAACTTGTCTCACGCGAGCCGCCGATTTCTTCGAAGCCTTCGGCGCAAAGCACAAACCAGCCGGGTCTCTGGCAAGCTTTGATCTTTGGATTCCTAGGCGGCTTTATCCTGAACCTGATGCCCTGCGTGCTGCCGGTGATCTCGCTGAAGATTTTCGGTTTCATCCGCCAGGCGGGCGACCATCCCGAAAGAATCTTCCGCCACGGGCTGGCATTCATTGCCGGAATCTTCGCGTGGTTTCTTGGTCTTGGCTTGGTTATCCTCGGGCTGAAGTCAACCGGAAGCGAGGTGACCTGGGCGTTTCAATTTCAGAACCCATGGTTTAACCTTATCATCGGCTGCGTCGTTTTTGTTTTTGCTCTCAATCTTTTCGGTGTCTTCGAGATCGTTCTCCCGGGTCGAGCAAGCACAGCATTGGCAGAGGCGTCGTCGCAGGAGGGCTACGCAGGATCGTTCTTTCAGGGTATTTTCGCAACGTTGCTAGCCACACCCTGCACCGCGCCATTCTTGGGCACGGCTCTCGGGTTTGCCTTCAGCCAGTCTTCGTTGGTGATCCTGCTGATGTTTGCCTCCGTAGCGTTCGGCATGAGCGCGCCTTACTTTCTCCTCTCCGCTCGACCCGGTTGGATGAAGCTTCTGCCGAAACCGGGCGAATGGATGGAGCGCGTGAAGCAATTCATGGGATTCCCGCTCCTGGCTACGCTGATTTGGCTTCTTTACATCTTGGGCAATCAAAGAGGGCTCGATGCCGTGATTTGGGCCGCCGCTTTTCTGCTTTGCCTTGCGCTGGCCTGCTGGATCTACGGTGCATTTTGCGGACCGCTCTCTTCTGTAAAGACGCGTGTCGTGTCGCTTGCGGCAATCGTGTTGATCGTATTCGGCGGCGCCGGATTTTTTCTCACTGAGAGATTTGCGCGCTCGACGATGCCCGGGACAGCGAGCCGTTCCAGTGATGGCATTGCGTGGAGGCCATTTTCTCAAAAAGCGCTCGACGAGCTGCGGGAGGCCGGCGAACCGGTATTCGTCGATTTCACCGCAGACTGGTGCATTTCATGCAAATTCAATGAACGGACAGCCATCGACGTTCCCGCCGTGCGCGAAGCGTTCTCAAAAAGCGGCATTGTCCCCATGAAGGCCGACTGGACCAATGCGAATCCCGAGATCACCGCCGCCTTGAAAAAGTTCGGCCGTGTCGGCGTCCCATTCTATGTGCTCTATCCCCGTGGAGCATCCGATCAACCCATAATTCTCCCTGAGATTCTCACCCAAAGTATCGTGCTCGAGGCGCTTTCCAAGGCGGGTCGGTAGCTGCGGACGGCTCGAGCAACAAAAAAAAGTGGGATCGAAAAGCGGCCATCAACTTGCGCGGTCCATCGAAGTGGATAGCTTTCCGAACCATGAGAATTCTGTCTGTTTTCTTCGCAGTTGCTCTCGCAGCCACGGTGTACGCTAAACCTGAAGTCGGCAAACCGGCGCCGGATTTTGCGCTCCCTGATCTCTCGGGCAAGAAACACGACTTGGTCGATTTTAAGGGCAAGTATGTCGTGCTGGAGTGGGTCAATTTTGGGTGTCCATTTGTCAAAAAACACTATGGCACGGAGAACATGCAAAAGTTGCAAAAGGAGTTCGTCAACAAGGACGTTGTGTGGCTCTCGATCTGTTCTTCGGCCCCGGGAAAGCAGGGAAATGAAACGCCCGATGCTGCGAAAAGCAGTTTTCAGCAGTTTGGCTCCGCCGCGAGCGCGTATCTCGTTGACGGAGATGGCAAAGTTGGCAAGCTATACAACGCGAAAACGACGCCTGAGATGTTCATCGTGAATCCCGAGGGCGTGCTGATCTACGCAGGAGCCATCGATGATAAGCCGACGCCCGATCCGGCGACCGTGGCGAACTCGAAGAATTACGTCAAGGCGGCCCTCAATGAAGCGACGTCAGGCAAGGATGTATCCACGCCATCGACGAAGCCCTACGGGTGCTCAGTGAAGTATTGATCCACTGGTTTGTCGGGCCCCGAGGGAAGCGCCGATAGGATTTCGGGAATCGCTCGAAAAGGCGAAACGGCTTTCTAGCGCGGCTGCAGATTTCGAGGCAGCTCCTGCAAACTCCTGTTTTTCGGGGCTTCCCTTTCGCTCGGATTCTCGCTAAAGCGCCATGAACTCCCCAACGCTATGGCCAAAGACCGCATCCGGCTCGACGAACTTGACCAGTCGAAATCTCTCGACCAGGACGAATACAAGAAGCTTCTCAAGAAGAATCAATTGGAACTTCTCAACGCCCAGCTCGTCTTGCGGGAAAGCAAGAAATCGCTGATCATCGTTTTGGAAGGTCCTGATGCGGCCGGCAAAGGTGGGGCGATCAAGCGGGTAACCGAGCGGCTCGATCCGCGTCTTGTCCGTGTCTATTCGATCGTCAAGCCTACTCCGGAAGAGTTCCAGCATCATTACATGTGGCGGTTTTGGAGCAAACTGCCGCCTCATGGCCAAATAACAATCTTCGACCGGTCGTGGTACGGGCGCGTGCTCGTTGAGCGCGTTGAAAAATTTTGCACGGAATCCGAGTGGAAGCGCGCCTACCGCGAGATCAACGAATTTGAGCGACAACTCGCGGATGACGGGGCGATTATCCTGAAATTCTATCTTCATATCACAAAGGACGAGCAGCTCGACCGCTTCAAGCGCCGTGAGGCCGACCCCTACAAACATTGGAAGATCAGCGACGAGGATTGGCGTAACCGAAATCATTGGGACCAGCACAACGAGGCTGCGGAGGATCTTTTCGAAAAAACCTCCGTCGACCACGCCCCATGGATCGTCATACCCGCGAATTACAAGTGGTTTGCCCGCGTGAAGGTCGTCAAGTCTGTAGCGGAGCGCGTCGCGAAGACTCTAAAAACGTAGATTGCTATCCTGCGATCCGTGCCTGAACTGAGTTGACGCCCGGAGTTCGCAGGGCCGCGTCAATAGCTCTGGCTGCGCTCGGCGCGGGAAGAGTGTCGTCAATCTTCAGGAAAGCCCTCGCATCGCGGACCGTTGCCATGGCGGAGAGTGAATCGGGAATCCCATCGGTTTCTTTCAGCGCCCGGCGAAGGCGCCCGAGAAGGATCGCATCTTCATAAAGCCCCGATCCCGAAACGCCCGTGGGTCTGGCTCTTGAGAACACAAGCGCTCCCTTGGCTTCGTCAACAAAGTATCCTTCGCGGACGAGCGCGATGATCTGCTCGGCTTTGGTCGGCTCTTTTCTTGGAACTGCCGCCTGAAGCGTTGCTCTTCTTTCTTGGGGAACCGTGATTGCCGCCGGTGCCTTGTGCGATCCCTCAGCAGTGGCTATGAGCGCAGCAGAACCGGGCGAGACCCCCGCCTCAGCGCGCCCAGGCGGTGTTCGATGCGCGCAGGAACTCAAAATCAGCAAGGCGGCGCAGGCGCGCCGCATAAGTCGGTAACTTTCCTTCGCAAGATCCATGTGGCAGACGTGCCACGAACGCACCGGAAACTCAAGCCGGCAGGCGGGAACGATTTCGCAAATTTGCTCTTGCCGGTTGCCTGAGGAAAAATACGTTCGTTGTATGAGACAGACGAGTCCTGTCGCGTACGATTCGAAGATCGAAGGCAACGTAATCATTACTCGTCTCGACGCGGCTATCAATTGGATGCGAAGCAATTCACTCTGGCCGATGCCGATGGGGCTGGCTTGTTGCGCCATCGAGTTGATGGCAGCCTCCTCTTCTCGCTATGACATTTCCAGATTCGGTGCTGAGGTGATGCGATTCTCTCCTCGCCAGAGTGACGTGATGATTGTCGCTGGCACCGTGACTTACAAGATGGCTCTTGCTGTCAAACGCATCTGGGAGCAAATGCCGGAGCCAAAATGGTGCATCGCCATGGGAGCCTGTGCGTCCAGCGGCGGCATGTATCGCAGCTATGCCGTCCTTCAAGGAATCGATCATTTGCTGCCTGTGGATGTCTATGTCTCCGGCTGTCCTCCGCGGCCCGAGGCCCTGCTCGATGGCCTGATCAAGCTGCAGAAAAAGATCATGACCGAGCACTCCGTGAGGGACCAAAAGAAGGCGCTTGTCGAAGCCGTATGATCCTCGAGGAAGCTTTGAAGCGCCTGCGGGAATCTCCTCTCAGGGAGGCGATTCTTTCCGAAGCGGAATTTCGCGGGGAGAAATCTGTTTCTGTAAAAATCGAGTCCTTGTCCGAGCTATGCAAATTTTGCCGCGACGAGCTTGGTTTCGACTACCTCATCGATATCACGAGCATCGACCATTTCGGCGACTATCCGCGCTATGAAATCGTCTACGAACTGTATTCGATGGCGAGCGGCCTCCATCTCCGCCTCAAGACGCTGGTACCCGATGAAGACAATCCCGTCGCGCCCACTGTTTCCGGTACGTGGCCGACCGCCGACTGGCACGAACGGGAAGTTTACGATATGATGGGTATTCGATTTGACGGTCATCCCGATCTGCGCCGAATCCTGATGTGGGACGGTTATCCCTTCTTCCCGCTGCGTAAAGACTTTCCACTCGAGGGAAAACGAAGCGAGGTTGCCGAAGTGGCCTTTACCGACGCAGCCCCACTGGCCGGTGGACCGTTTGTCACGGCTCCCACCGATGGCACCACGCAGGTGCGCGAACCCCGCGCGCGCCGGGGAGGAGATGATCTCCCGCGGGACAAATTCGTTCCCGAGCCTTGATCGCCGATCCCCAGGGTTTGGCGGAACTCGTCGCCAGGCTCATTCCCCTCTCCCGAATCGCTTTGGATACCGAGGCCGACAGCCTCCATAGCTACTTTGAAAAGCTGTGCCTCATCCAGATCAGCACCGAACACGAAAACATTCTGGTCGATCCTCTGGCAGGATTTTCACTTCAGCCTCTTTACGAGGCTTTTGTGAAAAGGCAGCTCGTCCTCCATGGTGCCGACTACGATCTGCGTATGCTCCACCGCGGCGGCCAATTCGCGGCTAATGATATTTTTGACACTATGATTGCCGCACGGCTTTGCGGCTATCAAGAACTTGGCCTGGCCGCCTTGGTGGCGAGACACTTTGGCGTGAAGCTTTCCAAGGCTTCGCAGAAGGCAAATTGGGCATTGCGCCCTCTGTCGAATCAGATGATCGAATATGCCATCAACGATACCAAATACCTTCTCCCTCTCGCGCAAATTCTCGAGGCGGAACTCCGGCGCTTGAAGCGCTGGGATTGGTTCTCGGAATCGTGTGAGAGAATGAGTGCCTCGGCGCGCGAGCCGCGTGAACGGGATGAAAGCAGGGCCTGGCGAATTCCAGGCAGCGCCGCCCTTGGCCCTCGGGCGCAATCGGTATTGCGAGTGCTATGGTATTGGCGCGACGCAGAGGCGCGCGCCTGGGACCGGCCGCCGTTTCATGTCATGAGTAATGACGACATCGTCCGGATCGCGGAACGGGCCGTCGACGGGAGGGCCTTCTCGACTCCCCGGATGAGCAATCGCCGCCGCAAGAGCTTCGAAATCATTTTGGCGCTGGCCTTGCACATTCCAGAGGGCGAGTGGCCCGTTCCGACGAGGTCCGGACGGCGGCGTCCCAGCCGGGAGCAGACTGAGCGCTTTGAGCATTTGAGAAACACCCGGGATAAGGTGGCAGCCGAATTGGGTCTCGATTCCTCCATCGTTGCACCAAGAGGCGCGCTCGAAGCCGCTTCGATCGATCCCCAGACTCCGTTTCTTATGCGCTGGCAAAAGCACCTCCTCGACCTCGGCGCGCCTGCACATATTATCCATGCGTCCTGAAACCGATCTCATCGCCTTGGCGCTTGCCGAGGACATCGGTGATGGCGACGTGACGACGCACTACTTCACTGATCCGAACCGCCGGGCCACAGCGAAAATTGTCGCGCGCGAGGCTTGCATCGTTGCTGGTTTGAATGTTGCCGAGGAAGTGTTCCGGCGGGTAGACGCCGAACTCTGGATCAGGAAAGTTCTGGAAGACGGTGCGCACATGCCGGCAGGAAGCGTTGCAATGGAATTGCGCGGGCGCGCGGCCTCCTTGCTGACCGCGGAACGCACCGCCCTGAACTTCCTCCAGCATCTTTCTGGCGTTGCCACGCTCGCTGGAAAATACGTTGCGGCGGTGCACGGCACTTCCGCCAGGATTCTTGACACCCGGAAGACGGCGCCCGGAATGCGCCTTCTCGAGAAAGCCGCTGTGGCGGCCGCTGGCGGCGCCAACCACCGTCTCGGCCTTCATGATATGGTCATGGTAAAGGACAACCATCTCGCGGCCCGTGCGAGCCTGGAGCTACTGCAGGCTTCGATTTCCAGAGTGAAATCCGAGCGGCCACAGATTCGTGTTGAACTTGAGGCGGACACCATTGACCAGGTCCGCCAATTTTTGAACTTGGAGGGTGTGGACGTGATACTCCTCGACAACATGCCACTCTCCCAACTGCGCGAGGCTGTCTCGCTGAGAAAGCCCGGCATTGCTTTTGAGGCCAGCGGCGGCGTCACACTGCAATCTGTCCGTCAAATTGCCGAGACAGGCGTCGACCTGATTTCCGTTGGCGAGTTGACCCATTCCGCGCGGGCCGTGGACCTCTCCCTCGAGATTTCCTCCGATGCATCTGAGTGCACGGAGGACTTGCGGGCGCCGAAAACATGATAACTTCACTGATGTTCAGGAAAATTGCCGCTGCCGTTATGATTGCCGCCGTGAGCGGTTTGCACGCGCAAGAGGGGGAACCGGCGCAGGAGATGGATCCGGAGTCGCCTTACGATAACGTCCAGGTTTTGGCCCGAGCGATGCAGCTCATTCGTCAGGACTATGTGGATGATGGGAAAATCTCATACCGGGATCTGACCTACAGTGCCCTTCGTGGCATGCTTACCGAGCTTGACCCGCACAGCCAGTTTATGGAACCGCGCGATTTTCGTGGCATGCAGGAGGATACCAGGAGCGAGTTTGGCGGTCTGGGTGTCGTCGTTACAATGGAGGACGGGGCCCTGACGATCGTCAACCCCATGGAGGACAGCCCGGGCTTCGAAGCGGGACTTAAGCCCGGCGACCGCATCTTGCGCATCAACGGCACTTCGACGGAAAAACTTACCCTCATGCAAGCGGTGGACAAGCTGCGCGGCGAGGCGGGAGAAAAAGTGACACTGACGATCCAGCGGCCCTCCACCAAGGAGTTCAAGGATTACGAGCTCACACGAATAATAATCAAGGTCAAGAGCGTGAAGGACGCGCAGATCCTGCCTTTCTCCGATCCATTGGACATCAAAGTCGGGTACGTGCGCATCACGCAGTTCAACGAACCGACCGCGGGCGAATTGGCAAAGACGCTCGATAAACTGGAAAAGGACGGCATGCAAGCCCTCGTTCTCGATCTTCGCTACAATCCTGGCGGTCTGCTAAGCAGCGCCGTGGATGTCAGCGGCCTTTTTCTGCCGCAGGGGACCAAAGTGGTCTCAACGGAAGGCCGGCTGCCAGGACGTGAGTATCGGACGACGACTCGCGGAGGCAAGACGCGGACCTATCCTGTTGCGCTCCTTGTCAATTACGCCAGTGCCAGCGGGTCGGAGGTGGTTGCCGGCGCCTTGAAGGATCTAAAGCGTGCAATCATCGTTGGTGAAACCACGTTCGGCAAAGGCTCAGTGCAAAGTGTGATTTCGCTTCCCGATGGATCCGCGCTGCGCTTGACAACGGCGAAATACTTCACCCCCGGACGCCAAGTCATCCACCAAGTGGGCGTTACGCCGAATATCCGGGTTGGACTCACTCAGCAGCAGGAGTTTGATCTTCTCGAGTCGCGAAGGGATCCGGAGAACGTGGGCACGAGGCAGGTTTCCACCGACAACGATCCGCAATTGGCTCGAGCGGTAGACATTTTGCGCGGCTCGCTCATTTTTTCGGAGCGCAATCAGACCAAGAGAAAGAATCCTGCCGGAAAGGGCTCTTGAGCCCGGTCGTGCTTGCGATCGAGACGTCCTGCGACGAAACGGCGACTTCGATTTTGCGGGGGCACAGCCAGGTGCTCGCGCATCGTGTGGCATCCCAGGCGGCCATCCATGCAAAATACGGGGGCGTCGTTCCCGAGGTAGCTTCGCGGAACCACCTGGCCGTCCTCCCGGGCCTCGTCCACGATGCTCTTGCCGAGTCGGGAGTTGCCGCCGGCCAAATCGATGCCTTTGCGGCAACGACTGGGCCCGGTCTCGCCGCTGCGCTGCTTGTCGGAGCGTCCGCGGCGAAGGGACTTGCTCTAGGCACCGGAAGGCCGTTTCTGGCCGTCAACCATTTGGAAGGTCATCTGCTTTCGCCGTTCTTTGGCGAGAGTGTCATCCCCGCGCATGTTGCTTTGATTGTCAGCGGCGGGCATACCCTGCTCTTTGATGTTGAAGGTTATGGATCCTATCGCTTGCTCGGCCGAACCCTCGACGACGCCGCAGGGGAGGCCTTCGACAAGGTCGCCAAACTGCTTGGTCTCGGCTATCCGGGTGGCGCGGAAGTGGACCGCCTCGCGCAGAAGGGTAATCCCAACAAATTTGTCTTTCCCCGCAGCATGATCGCTTCGGGAAACTTCGACTTTAGTTTCAGCGGCCTGAAGACCTCCGTGAAATACTTTTTGGAGAACCGGTTTGACGATCAAGATTTGCCCGATATTTGCGCCTCCTTTCAGGAGGCGGTCGTCGATGTGCTGGTAGCGAAGCTTGCGCGAGCCGCAAAAGCCTGTGGCCGGCCGCTGGTGGCTTTCAGTGGCGGCGTCAGTGCGAATGAGCGCCTCAGGCAGAAGATTGCACGAATGTGCGAAACATCCGGGTTTAACTGGCGAACACCCCGGCAGGACTTGCGCACGGACAATGCCTTGATGATAGCTTATGCTGCTTCCCATCGCGTCGAACGACCCTCTCCCATCGACTCGGACGTGCTTCCAAATTTCGACCCGGCGGCTCTGCGGGCACGCGACGCTATCAAGTCCTGATATCTTCGATTTGCGCCTCCAAGTTGAATTCTTCCAAGGCT